>NZ_JALNUO010000010.1:0-132071 GCF_026540835.1 Sphingomonas sp. GC_Shp_6
CGCAGTGCCTGGCGATTTTCGTCACCCATGACGGGATCGGGGATGGAGGCGGGAGGGAAAGGGAGCGTTGCGGCGGGCGGGACGACCACCTAGGCGATGGCGCATGATCGTCACCCGCTTCGCGCCGTCGCCCACCGGGCTGCTCCATGTCGGCAACATCCGCGCCGCGCTGCACAACTGGTTGTGGGCAAAGAAGAATGGCGGGCGGTTTCTGCTGCGGCTCGACGATACCGATGCCGAGCGCAGCGAGGAGCGGTTCGCCGACGCGATCCATGCCGATCTCGCCTGGCTGGGTCTCGTGCCCGATGCGGTGGTGCGCCAGTCGGAACGCTTCGCGCTCTACGAAATGCGCTTTGCCGCATTGGTGGCGAGCGGCCGGATCTATCCCGCCTATGAGACCGCGCAGGAACTGGATCTGAAGCGCAAGATCGCGCGCGGCCGCGGCCTGCCGCCGGTCTATGACCGCGCCGCGCTGGGGCTGGACGACGACGACCGCGCGGTGCTCGAGGCGCAGGGCATCCGCCCGCACTGGCGCTTCCGGCTGGATCACGACGCGCCGATCGCGTGGGACGACCGGATCCGCGGGCCCCAGCATTTCGACGCCGCCACGATGAGCGATCCGGTGATCCGCCGCGCCGACGGATCGTGGCTCTACATGCTGCCCTCCGCGATCGACGATGTCGACATGGGCATCACGCATGTGGTGCGCGGCGAGGATCATGTGTCCAACACCGCGCTCCAGCTCCAGATGTTCGATGCGATGGGTGCGACGCCGCCCGCCTTCGCGCACGAGGCGCTGCTGACGGGGGCGGAGGGCAAGCTGTCGAAGCGGCTGGGATCGGTGGGCGTCGCGCAGTTCCGCGACGAGGGGATCGAGCCGCAGGCGGTGCGCGCGCTGCTCGCGCGGATCGGCACCAGCGATCCGGTCGAGCCGCTGGCCGATATGGATCCGCTGATCGCCGGCTTCGATTTCGCGCATTTCGGCCGCGCGCCCGCGCGCTTCGACGAGGACGAACTGGCGCAACTGAGCGCGCGGATCGTCCACGCGCTGCGCTATGCCGAAGTGGCCGACCGGCTGCCGGCGGGGATGGGCGAGGCCGAGTGGCTGGCGGTGCGGCCCAATCTCGCCACGGTCGGCGAGGCGGCGGACTGGTGGCGGGTGATCGAGGGGCCGATCGACGCGCCCGCGCCCGCGCCCGACGCCGACGACCGCGCCTATCTGGCGCAGGCGCAGGCGCTCGCGGCGACGATCGAATGGGGCGCCGATCCCTGGCATGCGCTGACGTCTGCGCTGAAGATGGAGACGGGGCGCAAGGGCAAGGCCTTGTTCCTGCCGCTGCGCCGGGCGCTGACGGGGCGCGACCATGGCCCCGACATGGCGGCGCTGCTGCCGCTGATCGGTCGCGCGCGGACGCTGGTGCGGCTCGCCGCCTGATCCCCATTTTGCGCTTTGCAGCGGCGTACAAAGGCGTAGCATCCGCCTTGCGGCCATTCGACCGCAAGGAGAGACAGGAGACGGCCCGATGTACGCGGATCGACGCAATCCCGAAGGATTCAAACCCGGCAGCCTGGCGATAGCGCTGGCGGTGAACGGTGTGGCACTGGGCGCGCTCTGGCTGGCCGCACCGCATGTGCTGAAGGTGCCGGTCGACCCGCCGCTGAAGACCTATAGCGTCCCGACCGATCCGCCACCGCCCGAGTTGCGGACGCCGCCGGAGCCGCACCCGTCGACCGCTTCCGCACATCCGGTCGAGGCGCCGATCCCGATCGTGACGCTGCCGCTCCAATCCGCGCCGGTGGCGACCACGCCCGATCCCGCGCCGATCCCGAGCGCAGGGGCCGGGATCGGCGGCGTCTCGGTGGACCCTGCGCCCACCGCCAGCCCCGCCCCGGTGCTGGTCGAGGCGATGGTCGATCCGCGGTACGCCGCCGATCTCCAGCCCGCCTATCCGGCGGACGAGCGCCGGGCGGGGCGCGAAGGGCGTGTCGTCGTGCGCGTGCTCGTCGGCGTGGACGGGCGCGTGAAGCAGGTGGAGCGCGTCAGCGCGACATCCGACGCGTTCTTCCGCGCCACGCAGGAGCGCGCGACCAGCCGCTGGCGGTTCCGACCGGCCACGCGCGACGGCATTCCGGTCGAAACGTGGCGGACGATGGCGCTCCGCTTCGTGCTGCAGGAATAGCATCCGTCCGATCGGCACGCGGGGCTGGCAGCCGCCGCCCCGTGCCCCTATCTTTCGCCCATGCCGTTCTTCAGCCGCCTGTCGCCGATCCGCGCCTATAAGGACCTTCGGGGGTTTCTCCTTCAGCGCGAGCCGTACGAACTGGGCTTTCTCGCGCTGGCGGTGGTCGTGACGGGCGTGTTCGTCTACGCGTTCCTGCGCGACGGCAACGACGTGAAGCCGGTCTATCGGCCGCAGATCCAATATGTGCAGCAATGGACGCTGGACCGCACCGACGCGCAGATCCGCGCGCAGCAGGTGATCGACCAGGCGGCGAAGGACAAGCGCCTCAAGGCCGAGGCCGAAAAGCGCGCGGCGCTCCAGGCGCAGTTCAAGCGGCTGGACGATCGGCTGAAGGCGTACGGAATCTGACCACGGTCCGCGGCGAGGACGGGGTGGCCTGGATGGGCGCGGCGCTGGCGCTCGCGTCGCGCACGCAGGGCCGCACCGCGCCCAACCCCAATGTCGGCTGCATGATCGTCAATCAGGGCCGCGTCGTCGGCCGCGGCTGGACGCAGCCGGGCGGCCGCCCGCATGCCGAGGCGATGGCCCTGGCGCAGGCGGGCGCCGCCGCGCGCGGAGCCACCGCCTATGTGACGCTGGAGCCGTGCGCGCACGTGTCGCCGCGCGGGCCCGCCTGTTCGGATCTGCTGGCGGCCGCCGGCGTCGCGCGCGTCGTCGCCGCGCTGGAGGATCCCGATCCGCGCACCGCGGGTGCCGGCTTCGCGCGGCTGCGCTCGGCGGGCATCGCCGTCGAGACGGGCGTGCGCGAGGCCGAGGCGCGGGCGTCGATGGCGGGATTCCTGACGCGGCGGGTATTGGGGCGGCCGTTCGTGACGCTGAAGCTCGCCACGTCGCTCGATGGCTGCATCGCGCTGGCGGACGGGCGCAGCCGGTGGATTACCGGCCCCGGGGCGCGCGCGCACGCGCATCTGGAGCGCAGCCGGCACGAAGCGATCCTCGTGGGGCGGGGGACGTACCAGGCCGACGCGCCGGTGCTCGACGTGCGGTTGCCGGGGCTGGAGGAACGGGCCCCGCAAAGGGTGATGCTGTCGAGGACGTGCGCCGAGGGCGGGTTGGACGGCTGGACGGTCATCCCAACGCCCGCCGCCGTCGCGACGCTGGCGGGCGATCACCTGCTGGTCGAGGGCGGCGCGCAGGTGGCGGCCGCGTTCCTCGCTGCGGATCTGGTCGATCGGTTGCTGCTCTACCGCGCGCCGATCCTGATCGGCACGGGGCGGCAGGCGCTGGGCGACATCGGTCTGGCCGATCTGGCCGCGGCGCATGGCCGCTGGCGGCTGGAGGACCGGCGGCGCTTCGGTCCCGATGCCCTCGAAATCCATCGACGGACGCGCTAGGAGCAGCCCATGTTCACCGGGATCATCACCGATATCGGCCGCATCGCGCGCGTCACCCGCACCGGCGACACGCGAGTCGTGATCGAAACCGCCTATGACACCGCCGGCATCGATCTGGGCGCGTCGATCGCGTGCTCGGGCGTGTGCCTCACCGTGGTCGACAAGGCACCGGGCGCGTTCGCGGTCGACGTGTCGGGCGAATCGATCGCGCGCACCGCGCCGGCGATGTGGGTGGAGGGCGCCGCGCTCAACCTCGAACGCGCGATGCGGCTGGGGGATGAATTGGGCGGCCATATCGTCACCGGCCATGTCGACGGGATCGCGACCGTCGCGTCCGTCACGCCCGACGGCGATTCGAAGCGGATCGCCTTTGCGCTGCCGCTCGATCTCGCGCCGTTCGTCGCGGCCAAGGGTTCGGTCACGATCGACGGCGTGTCGCTCACCGTGAACACGGTGGAGGATGCCGAGGATGGCGCCACCTTCGCCGTGAACGTGATCCCGCATACCCAGGGCGCGACGACACTGGGGCGGCTGCGCCAGGGCGACGCCGTCAATGTCGAGATCGACGTCCTCGCCCGCTATCTCCGACGGATGGAGCATTACCGTGCCAAAGCCTGAACTCGCGCGCCTGCGCCACGGCTTCCTCTCCACGCCGGAGGAGATCGTGGACGAAGCCCGGAACGGCCGGATGTTCATCCTGGTGGACGACGAGGATCGCGAGAACGAGGGCGATCTCGTCATTCCCGCCCAGATGGCCACGCCCGAGAAGATCAACTTCATGGCGCGCCACGGCCGCGGCCTGATCTGTCTTGCTCTGACGAAGCGGCGCGTGGAGGAACTCGGCCTGGGGCTGATGAGCCGCAACAACGGCACCCGGCACGAAACCGCGTTCACCACCTCGATCGAGGCGCGCGACGGCGTCACGACGGGCATCTCCGCGGCGGACCGCGCGCGGACGGTCGCGGTGGCGATCGATTCGGGCAAGGGCCGCGACGAGATCGTGACGCCCGGCCATGTCTTCCCGCTGGTGGCGCGCGACGGCGGCGTGCTGGTACGCGCCGGCCATACCGAGGCGGCGGTGGACGTGGCGCGGCTCGCGGGTCTCAATCCCTCGGGCGTGATCTGCGAGATCATGAACGACGACGGCACGATGAGCCGGATGGACGATCTGGTCGCCTTCGCGCAGCTCCACAATCTCCGGATCGGCACGATCCGCGACCTGATCGCCTATCGCCGCCGCCACGACCATCTCGTCGAGAAACGCGCCGAGATGAGCTTCGACTCGCGCTGGGGCGGCCAGTGGCAGGCGATGACCTTCCACAACAAGGCCACCGGCGACGAGACGATCGCGCTGGTGAAGGGGCGGATCGATCCGGCCAGGCCCACGCTCGTGCGGATGCACACCGCCTCCTTCTTCGTCGACATGTTCGGCGAGGCGTCCGAGCGTTCGGGGCTGCTGTCGCGTTCGATGGAGGCGATCGCGGCGGAGGGCACCGGGGTGATCGTCGTCATCAACCGGCCGATGAAGGATTCGGTCTCGCGCTTCATCCGGCTGCGCGGCGAGGGCAAGGGCGCGGGTGCGCCCGAGGTCGAAGAGCTGCGCGATTACGGCGTGGGCGCGCAGATCCTGGCCGAATTGGGCGTCGAGGAAATGGTGCTGCTCACCAACACGCACCACACGCTGGTGGCGTTGGAAGGCTATGGCCTCTCGATCGTCGGCGAGCGGCCCATTCCCGGCACCGGAGGCGAATAGACATGGCCGATATCCTGATCGTCGAAGCGCGATTCTACGACCATCTGAACGACATGCTGCTGGCCGGCGCGCGTACCGCGATCGAGGCGGCGGGACACACGCACAGCACGATCACCGTGCCCGGCGCGCTGGAGGTGCCAGGTGCGATCGCGCTCGCCGCCGAGACCGAATTGTACGACGCCTATGTCGCGCTGGGCGTCGTGATCCGGGGCGAGACCTATCATTTCGAGATCGTCGCGGGTGAAAGCGCGCGCGGGCTGATGGCGCTGTCGATGGACGGCCTTGCGATCGGCAACGGCATCCTGACGACCGAGGACGAGGCGCAGGCGATCGTTCGCGCCGATCGCGCGCAGCTCGACAAGGGCGGCGCGGCGGCCAAGGCGGCACTCGCGATGCTGGCGCTCAAGGATCGCTTCACCCGGTGAACCCGGCGCCGCCTTCGCGCTACCGCGTGGTCGAGCGCGGACGGCGGCTGGAGGTGATCGACACGCGTGCCGGTGTTCCGGCAGTGCAACGGCCCGCAAATGCCGAGCCCGCCGCGCCGCGGCCAGCGACGGGCCTTTCGCGCCATTGGCCGCACCGCACGCGGTTCGACGGCACCGCCGAGGTGATGACCCACCGTCTTTACGACGCGAAGGCGCCGCGCACGATCGCGCTCGATCCCGTGCTCGCCGGGCGGTTCGAATGGATGAAATGGGCCACGCTCGTCGCCGTGATCGTCTTCGCCGCGGGCGTCGCGGCATTCCCGTGGTTGTTCGCGGCGCCGGTGATGATCCATCTGCTCGGCGCGGGCACCCAGGGGCGCAAATGGGCGACGCGGCGGTTAGACGCGATCGTCGCGCGAGGGTGAGGCGGATCCTCCCCCGCCACCGGCGAGGGAGGATGGCAGCGACGTTACGCCGTCGCCGTCTCGAGCGCCGGATAATCAATATAGCCCTCGGGACCCTGGCTGTACCACGTCTTCATGTCGTCCGGCGCAAGCGGTGCGTCGTTGCGCAGGCGCTCGGGCAGGTCGGGGTTGGAGATGAACGGGCGGCCGAACGCGATCGCATCGGCGCGGCCGTCTTCGATCGCGGCGTTCGCGTCGTCCTTGTGATAGTCCGAGTTGAGCACCAGCACGCCGTCATAGGCCTGACGGATCTCGGGCGAGAGCTTGGGAACGTCGGTGCGGCCGAAGGTGCCGTCGGGGCCGGGCTCGCGCAGCTCGAGAAAGGCGATGCCGATCTCGGACAGCGCCTTGGCGGCGGGCACGAACACCGACTTCGGATCGCTGTCGTCGACGCCTTGCGAATCGCCGTTGGGCGACAGGCGCACGCCGGTGCGATCCGCACCGATCGTCGCGGCGACCCGCTCGGTTACCTCACGAAGCAGGCGAATGCGGTTCTCCGGGCTGCCGCCATAGCGATCGTCGCGGAAATTGGCGTTGTCGCGCAGGAACTGGTCGATCAGATAGCCATTCGCGCCGTGGATCTGTACGCCGTCGAAGCCCGCGGCGATCGCGTTCCGCGTGGCATTTTCGTAATCCTCCAGCAGCCGCGGGATCTCGTCGATGTCGAGCGGGCGCGCCGTCTCGAAATCCTGCTTGCCGTCATAGGTATGCGCCTGCCCCTTGGTCGCGGTGGCGGACGACGACACCGGCTGGCCGCCGATCACCGACGAATGGACCTGACGGCCCATATGCCACAATTGCGCGACGATCCGGCCGCCGGCGGCATGGACCGCGCCCACGACGGGCTTCCACGCCTCGGTCTGTTCGTCGGTCCACAGGCCCGGCGCGAACGGCCAGCCCAGTCCTTCGCGGCTGATGCCGGTGGCTTCGGTGATGATGATGCCCGCGCCGGCGCGCTGCGCATAATAGTCCGCCATCATCGCGGTGGGGACGGCTTGCCGATCGGCACGGCCGCGCGTGAGCGGCGCCATGAAGATTCGGTTGGGCGCATCGATCGCGCCGACGCGGATGGCATCGAAAAGGTTGGGCATGGGGGCTCCTTATGGACCTGACGCGCGTCAGATAGGGCGTTACAGCGCGCCATGCATCGCCGGGCCCCGCAAAGATTTTCTACCCCCGTGGCAAAGCCGCCCGCGCGGGCCTTCGCGGCGGTGATCGCGGCCAATGCCGCGCTGGCGTTCGGGCCGTGGTTCGTGCGGATGGCCGATACCGGGCCGGTGGCGGCGGCGTTCTGGCGGATATTGCTCGCCGCGCCGCTCCTGTGCGTCGCCGCGTTCGCCAGCGGGGCGAGGCCGGGGCGGCTGACGGGCAGCCTGTGGGCGCTGCTGGCGATATCGGGCGTGGCGTTCGCGGCGGATCTCGGCTTCTGGCATCTCGGCATCGTGCGCACCACGCTCGCCAACGCGACGCTGTTCGGCAATTCGGCCACGCTGATCTTTCCGGTCTATGGCTTCCTCGTGGCGCGTGCCTGGCCTGGCCGTGCGCAGGGTGCGGCCTTGCTGCTCGCGCTGTCGGGCGGCGCCTTGTTGCTGGGGCGATCCTACCAGCTCGATCCGCGGCATCTGGGCGGGGACCTGCTCTGCCTGCTCGCCGGGATCCTCTATGCGCTGTATTTCATCCTGATGCTGCGGGTGCGCGCGACGATGGCGTCGCTTCCGGCGCTCGCGCTTGCGACGCTGGCCAGCATCCTGCCGCTGCTGGCCTTTGCCATGCTGCTCGGCGAGCGGATCGTGCCGCATGCCTGGGGGTCGCTGATCGGGCTCGCGCTCGTCAGCCAGGTGGTGGGGCAGGGGCTGATGATCTATGCGCTCGGCCAATTGAGCCCGCTCGTCATCGGCATCGCGTTGCTGACCCAGCCGATCGTGGCGGGGGCGATCGGCTGGGTGGTTTATGACGAGCGGCTGGGCGCACCCGATCTCGTCGGCGTGGCGTTGGTGGCGGCGGCGCTGGTGCTCGTGCGCCGCACGCCGCGGCTTGCGCCCGCGGTGCCGCCGATGGCAGAGGACGCGTGATGACCGACTGGACCCTGGACGAGATCCGCGAGCGGCTGGCCCCCGAGATCGCCGCGAATGCCGCGTTCGACGGCTGGGGTGACGCCGCCCGCGACATGGCGGCCGAAGCCCAGGGGATCGATCCCGACGTGGCGCGGCTCGCTTTCCCGCAAGGCGCGGCGGACATGATCGACGCCTGGTTCGAAACCATCGATGCGGCGATGGCGGCGCAGGTTCCGGTGGACCGGCTGGATGCGATGAAGGTCCGCGACCGGATCGCCACGCAGATCGGGGCGCGGCTGGACACGATGCTGCCCAACCGCGAGGCGCTGCGCCGCGCGCTGGCGATCCTCGCGATGCCGCAGAACGTCGCGCACGCCGCGCGGCTCGGCTGGCGGACGGTCGACCGGATCTGGCGCCGTGCCGGCGACACCGCGACCGATTACAACCATTATACCAAGCGCACGATCCTGCTGGGCGTCTATGGCGCCACCGTCACCGTGTTCCTCGATGACGACAGCGAGAACGCCGCCGACACCCGCGCCTTTCTCGATCGCCGGATCGCCGGGATCATGCGCTTCGAAAAGGCCAAGGCGGGCATCCTCAAGCGCGCCGCGCACCGGCCGAGCCTTTCGCGGTTCGTCGGGCGGCTGCGCTACCCGGTGGCCTGAACGGCGAGCGGCCGCGGTGCCGCCGCTGGCGGGCGCGGGCGAAGACGGCTAACGGTTCGGGCGTGGACGTCTATCTTCCCATCGCCAATCTGTCGGTCAACGCGCTGCTCGTGGTGCTGCTCGGCGGTGGGGTGGGGCTGTTGTCGGGCATGTTCGGGATCGGCGGCGGGTTTCTCACCACGCCGCTGCTCATCGTCTATGGCATTCCCCCTACGGTCGCGGCCGCGTCGTCGGCCAGCCAGGTGACGGGCGCCAGCATCTCGGGCGTGTTCGCGCATGTCCGCCGCGGCGGGGTCGACATGAAGATGGGCGGCGTACTCGTGGCCGGCGGCATCGTCGGCGCGTTCTGCGGCGCGTGGCTGTTCCGCCTGCTCCAGGAAAGCGGCCAGATCGATACGGTGATCGCGCTCGTCTATGTCGTGATGCTCGGCTGGATCGGGCAATTGATGACGCGCGAATCGCTGCGCACGATCCTCGCCGCGCGGGGCCATGTGCGGCCGCGCGCCGCCAAGCGGCGGCACCATCCGATGGTGGCGGCGCTTCCGCTGCGCACGCGTTTCTACAAATCAGGGCTCTACATATCACCGCTGGCGCCGCTGCTGCTGGGGTTCGGCACGGGCATCCTGACGATCCTGCTGGGCGTCGGCGGCGGGTTCATCCTGGTGCCGGCGATGATCTATCTGCTCGGCATGGCGACGCAGGTGGTGGTCGGTACCTCGCTCTTCCAGACGCTGTTCGTCACCGCCTTCGCCACGATGATGCACGCGCTGACGACCAAGGCGGTGGACATCGTGCTGGCGGGATTGCTGCTCGTCGGATCCGTGGTGGGCGCGCAGCTCGGTGCGCGGTTCGCGACGAAGGTGAAGCCCGAATATCTGCGGCTCGTGCTCGGTTTGGTCGTGCTGGCGCTGGCGGTGCGGATCGTGCTCGGCCTCGTGCGCACCCCGGCGGAATTGTACACGGTCGGCGCGTGGTGAAGCGCCGGGCGCTCGCGCTCGTGCTGGTCCCGCTGCTGACGGGCGCGGCGGCGCCCCTGTCTAAGCCCGTCCTCGTGCCCGACGTGTCGCAGCGCGACATCGAGATCGCGTACAGCTTCACCGGTGCCGAGCTGCTGTTGTTCGGCGCGATCCTCTATCCCGGCGGCCGCCTGCCCGATGGCGATCGGCCGACCGATGTGGTGGTGGTGGTGAAGGGGCCGACCCAGGCGATCCTGGTGCGCGAGAAGGAGCGCGTGGCGGGCATCTGGGTGAATGCGTCGCGGCTGCGCTATCGGTCTGCGCCGTCCTTCTATGCGATCGCGTCGTCGCGGCCGATCGGTACGCTGATCGACGATCGGACGCGCGCGATCTACGAATTGGGGCTCGACAGCCTCCAGCTCTCCCCGGTCTCCAACGCCCCGCCCGCGGTGCAGGACCGGTTCGCGCGTGGGCTGGTGGGGCTGAAACGGCGCGCGGGCCTGTATGTCGAGGCGCCCCATGCCGTCCAAATCAGCGAAGGCGTGCTGTACCGCGCGCGCGTCACGATCCCGGCACGCGTGCCGATCGGGCGCTTCACCGCGGAGACGTTCCTGATCCGCGACGGCCATGTGCTGGCGGCGGCGGTGCGAACGATCGATATCCGCAAATCGGGGTTCGAGCGATTCGTGGCGCGCGCGGCGGACCGCTCGGCGTTCCTTTATGGCCTGGCTGCGGTTGCGCTGTCGGTGGTGCTGGGCTGGGGCGCCGGCTGGATCGCCGGCCGTCGATAACGCCCGCCGCTGGAGTGACTTACGCAATATTTACGCCTGTGTCGCATAGCCGAATCGATATGCGTTTACAGGATGACGCCATGACGCTGATGCCCGGCCGCGACTCTTTCGAAGGGGCGACCGTTCTCGCCACGCCAATCGCCATGGCGGCGACGCTGCCGATCGGCCATGTGCTGTCGGTCGCCGGCTCCAGCAGCCGGGTACTGCTCGATCCCGTCGCGGTCGAGTCGCTGTCGGGTGACCCCGATCCGGTGATTGCTGCCGCGGGTACGCTCGGCAGCCAGATCAAGATGCGCGTCGGCGGAAGCTGGCTCGCCGCCAACGTGCGCGCGTTGACGCTCGACGCCGCGAGCGGCGGCGTGCTGGCCGATATCGATTTCCTCGGCGAAGGCGACGAGGAGCGGCTGACGGGCAAGCTCTACAATTTTCGCCGCGGCGTGACGCGCTATCCGATCCCCGGCTGCCCGGTCCATGCGGTCGCGACCGCCGACCTGAAGCAGATCTATGCCGCGGACGACCGCGCGCATATCGTCGTCGGATCGGTCTATCCGACGCGCGACGTGCGCGCCGCGCTGTATGTCGATGCGATGCTCGGCAAGCATTTCGCGCTCGTCGGATCGACCGGCACGGGCAAATCGACCGCCGCCGCGCTGATCCTCCACCGGATCTGCGAGCTGGCGCCCGAGGGCCATATCGTGATGATCGATCCGCACGGCGAATATGCTGCGGCGTTCACGGGCAATGGCGCGATCTACGACGTCAACAATCTCCAGATGCCCTATTGGCTGATGAACTTCGAGGAGCATTGCGAGGTCTTCCTCACCACCACGGGCAGCGAGCGGCAGATCGATGGCGACATCCTCGCCAAATGCCTGCTCGCCGCGCGCGCCAAGGGGCGGATCGGGCAGGAGATCGGCAAGCTGACGGTGGATGCGCCGGTGCCGTATCTGCTGAGCGATCTCACCAGCCTCATCAGCCTGGAAATGGGCAAGATGGACCGCGCCGGCGACACCGCGCCCTATCTGCGGCTGAAGACCAAGATCGACGAGATCAAGGCCGATCCGCGCTACGGCTTCATGTTCTCAGGCATGCTCGTCGCCGATGCGATGGCGAGCTTCCTCCAGCGCATCTTCCGCCTGCCGGGCGACGGCAAGCCGATCTCGATCGTCGACGTGTCGGGCGTGCCGTCGGACATCACCGCGGTGGTGGTGGCGGTGCTCGCGCGGATGACGTTCGACTTCGCGCTCTGGTCGCGCAACGAGCCGAAGCGGCCGGTGCTGCTCGTCTGCGAGGAGGCGCACCGCTACGTGCCGAGCGCGACCGCGGGGCAGACGTCGTCGGTCGGCCGCATCCTCGGCCGGATCGCCAAGGAGGGGCGCAAATATGGCGTCAGCCTGGGGCTCATCACGCAGCGACCCTCCGATCTGGAGGAGGGCGTGCTGTCGCAGTGCGGCACGATCGTCGCGATGCGCCTCAACAACGAGCGCGACCAGGCGTTCGTCCGCGCGGCGATGCCCGAGGGCGCGCGCGGGTTCCTCGATTCGATCCCGGCGCTCAGGAACCGCGAGTGCATCATCTGCGGCGAGGGTGTCGCGGTGCCGATCCGGGTGCGGTTCGACGACCTGCCCGAGACGAAGCGGCCGGCATCGGACGATCCGGTGTTCTCGCAATTGTGGCGCGACGTGGGCGGCGAGGACGGCATCATCAGCCGCACCATCGGGCGCTGGCGGGCGCAGGGCAAATAAGCCGGGACGCCGCCGGCCCGAAGTTGCCGAAGTGGGCACGCAGCGGACCGTTCGGGCATGCCGCATGTCCGCACGTCGATCGGCGCCGGTTCGAGTCTGGCACGGATCGCGCGTGTAGGGCAGCCGGTGCCGCCCAAAGTCTAATGACGTTCTCTTGATCCGTTCGCCCTGAGCTTCTCGAAGAGCCTGTTCAGAACGCGACGGTGCGAGCGCGGGGAGCGTGCTTCGACACGCTCAGCACGAACGGATTCGTGATTCGATCACGCTAACGTCTCAAGCCTCAGCCGCCGACCTTCACCGCGAGCAGGTCCGCTACCCGCGCCTTGAACGCGCGCAGCCGTTCGCCCGACAGGCGCGAGATCTGCGAGAAGGCGATCGTCGCGGGGTTGATCGCGACCCCGCCGCGCCAGACCTCCCAGTGGAGATGCGGGCCGGTCGACATGCCGGTCGACCCGACATAGCCGATCACCTGCCCGCGCACGACGCGCGATCCCGGTGCCACCGCGATCCGGCTGAGATGGCCATAGCCGGTGGCGAGACCGCCGCCATGGGCCAGCTTGATGAAATTGCCGTAACCCGCGGTGCGCCCGGCGAACTGCACCTGCCCGTCGACCACGGCATAGATCGGCGTGCCCCAGGGCGCGCCGATGTCGATCCCCTTGTGCATCCGCGTAAAGCCGAGGATCGGATGGAAGCGCATCCCGAAGCCCGAGGTGACATGGCCGGCGACGGGCATGCCCATCTGCCCCTCCGTCTCGCTCTGGCCGTTCGCGTCGTACCAGGGGGTGTTCGCGTCGTCGCCGAAGCGGACGAGCCGCACCGCATGCGCGCCCTGGTCGATCCCGGCGAAGAGCAGCCGGCCGATCCGCGTCTCGCCGGTGGCGGCGCGCTCGCGCTCCACGATCAGGTCGAACCGGTCCGACGCGCCGATGTCGCGACCGACCGACATCTTGGTCGCCAGCGCCTTGATGAAGGATTCGACGACCTTGGCCGGCGCTCCCGCCGCGCGCGCGGCGCGGTACAGGCTGGCGCCGACCAGCCCCTGGAGGCGCAGCGGCGTGGCGTCCACCGCGATCGGCTGGCGCTGCATCGCGAGCGTGCCGCCCGTGCGCGCCAGGCCGAGCGCCAGATCGAAGCGCGCGCGCAGTTCGAGTCGGTCGAGCGGGCGCGGCACCGTGCGGCTGGATCGGCGCCCAAGCGTGAGCGCGATCCGCGTGCCCGAGGGGATGTCGGCCAGCGGCACCGCCTGCGTGATCAGCGCGGCGGCGGCCTGCGCATCGGCGCGCCCGACGCCGGCGCGGACCAGCGCGTGATCGAACGTGTCGCCTTCGCCCAGGGTCGCGGCGAGATCGACGCTCGGTCGTTCGGGCGCTTCGGCGAGCGGGCGGACGAGGTCGTTGGCGGCCATGTGCCGCCCGGTGTCGCCGCCCCAGGCGAGCGGGGCGATGCCCTGCGCGCGGCCCTCTTCCCAAGCGGCGCCGGAGAGCGGCGCGGGAACGAGGCCGGGCAGCGGCCGGTCGAAGCCGGGGGAGAGCGCCCAGGTGGCGGCGCACAGCGCGGTGCAGGTGGCGAGGCCGCGCCACCAGGTCCGCGTGCCGACCTGCATGCCCAGATCCGGCACCCAGTCGATCTGCGCGGCCCAGCCATGGAAGCGCGCGGACGTGGTGGGCGCGGTCGGCACCGCCAGCGCACGGCCGAAGCCGCGCGCGTTCGTGCCGCCCGCCAGCTCCACCCCGGTCTCGTCACGCAGGAACACGCCGCACCACCCCAGATCGTGCCGATTGCCCGGCGCAGGAACGGTCGTTGTGGCGCGCACATGCTAAAGTCAAATTAACCGCCGAGCCCGGTGCGACCGGACGTGACATCGCCGCGCCTAACGGTTTCGGGCGCGAAACCAACGGGATCGCCCATTGCGCCCAGGCGCCCGATCCCCGATGTTAGACGCCATGAACGCCAGGTCCTCCGGCGCCGTCACGGCCGTGCTCGGGCCCACCAACACGGGGAAGACGCATCTCGCGGTCGAGCGGATGTGCGCGCATTCGAGCGGGATGATCGGCTTTCCGCTCCGGCTGCTGGCGCGCGAGATCTACGACCGGGTGGTCGCGATCAAGGGGCCCGAGCGCGTCGCGCTGGTGACGGGCGAGGAGCGCGTCGTGCCCAAGGACGCGCGCTGGTTCCTGTGCACCGCCGAATCGATGCCCGATCGCGACGTGGCGTTCGTCGGGCTGGACGAGGCGCAACTGGGCGCCGATCCCGAACGCGGCCATGTCTTCACCGACCGCCTGCTGCGCAAGCGCGGGCGTGAGGAGACGATGATCCTCGGCTCCGAAGCGCTGCGCCCGATGGTCAAGGCGCTGGTGCCCGATGTCGAGATCGTCAACCGCCCGCGTTTCTCGACGCTCACCTATGCCGGCGCGCGCAAGATCAGCCGGCTGCCCAAGCGCTCCGCCATCGTCGCCTTCTCGGCGGAGGAGGTGTACGCGGTGGCCGAGATGCTGCGGCGGCTGCGCGGCGGCGCGGCGGTGGTGATGGGCGCGCTGTCGCCGCGCACGCGCAACGCGCAGGTCGCGATGTTCCAGGCGGGCGAGGTGGATTATCTGGTCGCCACGGACGCGATCGGCATGGGGCTTAACATGGACGTAGCGCATGTCGCGTTCGCCAGCCTCGACAAGTTCGACGGCCGCCGCCAGCGCCGCCTCACCGTCGCCGAGATGGCGCAGATCGCGGGCCGCGCGGGGCGACACCAGCGCGACGGCACGTTCGGCGCGCTGGTGGACGAGGGGCCGGGCGCGTTCCTGCCCGAAGAGGTGCTCGCGATCGAGGAGCATCGCTTCCCGCGGCTGGAGACGCTCTACTGGCGCGACGGCGAGCCCGACATGCGCTCGATCGACGCGCTGGTCGCCAGCCTGGAGGCCAAGCCGCCCGCGGGCGTGCTGCGCGCCGCACCGCAGGCAATCGATCTGGGCGTGCTGAAGCGGCTGGCCGAGGAACATTGGGTGCGCGACCGGGCGCGCGGGCCGAACATGGTCGCGCGGCTGTGGGCGGCGGCGAGCGTGCCCGATTTCCGCAAGGTGGGTCTCGATCCGCATGCGCGCTTCGTCTCGCGGCTGTTCGGCCATTTGAGCGAGGGCAACGGCTATCTGCCGCACCAATGGTTCGCCGACGAGATCGCCCGGCTCGATACGGTGGCGGGCGATGTCGAGGTGCTGGCGGGTCGCATCGCCTCGGTGCGGACGTGGGCGTATATCGCGCAGCGCGGCGACTGGCTGGCCGATCCCGCACTTTGGGCCGAACGCACCCGCGCGCTGGAGGAGCGATTGTCGGACGCGCTCCACGCCGGTCTGACGCAGCGTTTCGTCGACAAGCGCACCACCGCGCTGATGCGCCAGATCGGCGCCGATTCGGGCGTGTTGCCGGTGACGATCGGGCCCGAGGGCGAGGTGATGGTCGAGGATCATGCGATCGGCCGCCTCGACGGGTTTCGCTTCACGGTGGCGAGCGATGCGCGCGCGGGCGACAAGCGGCTGTTGCTGGCGGCGGCGGAAAAGCGGCTGGTGGGCGAGCGCGCCCGGCGTGCGCAGGCGCTGGTCGCCGCCGAGGACGCGGCGTTCGGGCTCGAAGCGTTGTTGGACACGAACGGAGAGAATGGGCGAGGCCGGCCCGTGGTGTTGTGGAACGGCCACCGCGTCGCGACGCTCGCGCCCGGCGCTTCGCTGGCGCGGCCGAAGCTTGTTCTCGAACGCGATCTCGACTGCCTCGACAAGGGCGTGCGTGCAAAGATCGCCGAGCGGATCGAGCGCTGGCTCGCTGCGATGTTCGCGCGCTACGCGCCCCTGCTCGGCCGGCTGGCGGAGGCGGCGCGCGATCCCGCCGCGTCGCCGGCGCTGCGGATCGTCGCGGGCGAGCTGGAGGCGGCGGGCGGGATCGCCGCGCGCGTGCCGCTACGCGGTTCGATCGACGCGCTGTCGCCCGACGAGCGCAAGCGGCTGCGGCAGATGGGCGTGACGATCGGGGCGCTCGACCTGTTCGATCCCAGACTCCTCAAACCCGCCGCCGCGGCGTGGCGCGTCGCGCTGCTCGGCGTGCGCGGCGAATCGGTCGCGGGCGCCCCCACCGGCGCGACGGTGATCCCGCGCGGCGGCGCCGGTGCGACGCTGGCCGCCGGCTTTCGCCCCCTGGGCAACCAGGCGGTGCGGATCGATCTGGTCGAGCGGATCGCGCGCGCCGCGCATGACGCGCGTGCCGGGCGCGCGCCGTTCGCGCCCGATCCCGCGCTGTCGGTGTCGATCGGCCTCGAACCCGCCAGCCTCGACCGGCTGATGGCCGAGCTGGGGTTTCGCAGCGTCAAGGGCGATCAGGCGCGCTGGGTGTGGCGCGGGCGACCGCCGGTGCGCGCCGTCGCGCCGCCGCCGCCCGCGGCGAGCAACGCCTTTGCCGCGCTCGCGGTGCTGGCGCGCCATGGCTGAGGGCGCGGGGATGCGGCTCGACCGGTTCCTCTGGTTCGCGCGGCTGGCGAAGACGCGGACGGTCGCGCAGGCGCTGGCGGAGGACGGCCATCTGCGGCTCGACGGCCGCGCGATCGACCGGGCGCATTGCCCGGTGCGCGTCGGCAACGTGCTGACCTTCGCCGCGCAGGGCCGGGTGCGCGCGATCCGCGTCGTCGCGCTGCCGCTGCGCCGGGGGCCGGCGGCGGAGGCGCAGGGCTGTTACGAGGATCTCGCGGGCCGTGCGAACGTCTCGCAGGAGCACGGCCAAGATTGACGCAATCGGGAACCGCGCATAGCAGACGGCCGTTCGTCCGGCCCGTTGTCGGACAGGGAGCGAGACCAATGACCTACGTCGTCACCGATGCCTGCATCCGCTGCAAGTACATGGACTGTGTCGAGGTGTGTCCGGTCGATTGCTTCTACGAGGGCGAGAACATGCTCGTCATCAATCCCAGCGAGTGCATCGACTGCGGCGTGTGCGAGCCCGAATGCCCGGCCGAGGCGATCCTGCCCGATACCGAATCCGGGCTGGAACAGTGGCTGGAGCTGAACACCACCTTCTCCGCGCAATGGCCCAACGTCACGCGCAACGCGAACCAGACGCCGGCCGACGCGGATGCGTACAAGGGCGTCGAGGGCAAGTTCGACAAGTTCTTCTCGCCGGAGCCGGGCGCGGGCGACTGAGTCGCGTTGCGGGCGCGCTGCGGGCGCGCTCGGGCGCGCGACCGATTCGAATTGCTGGTAATTTTGTTGCGAGCGTGCTATGGCATTCGCGACGGGCGCGCTGGCATGCGCCGCCCGCTCCGGAGTGTGTTCGAACCTATCGTCCCCGTCGGTCTCCTGTCCGCGGCGTTCGCGCCGCGGTCTTTGCGTCGATCGGGCACGTGATCCACGGAAAGGCCCTACATGGCTGTCAAGGCTCTGTCCTTCGATGTCGGTGACTATGTCGTCTACCCCAAGCACGGCGTCGGCCGGGTGATCGAGCTGCAACGCTCGGAAATCGCGGGCATGACCCTCGAACTCTATGTGCTGCGGTTCGAAAAGGAGCGGATGACGCTCCGCGTGCCGACCAACAAGGCCGAAAGCGTCGGCATGCGCAAGCTGTCGTCCGAAAAGACGATGCGCGAGGCGATGGACACGCTGAAGGGCAAGCCCAAGGTGAAGCGCACCATGTGGTCCAGGCGCGCGCAGGAATATGAGGCGAAGATCAACTCGGGCGACCTGGTGTCGATCGCCGAAGTGGTCCGCGATCTGTTCCGCGCCGACGACCAGCCCGAGCAGAGCTATTCCGAGCGCCAGATCTTCGAGGCCGCCACCAGCCGCCTCGCGCGCGAGCTGGCCGCGATGGAAGAGGTCGACGAGCCCAAGGCGCAGGAGAAGATCCTCGAGATCCTCCGCGCCGCTGCGGCGATCTACAACAAGGACAAGCTGCCCGCCTGACCGGGCGGCAGCGCGGTCGCGCAAAAGGGGGCGGTCCTGCGGGGCCGCCTTTTTTCGTTTGCAGGCGCGCGCGGTGGGTGTATTGCTGTGGCAACACACTAAGGAGATCCACCATGCGTCGCCTGACCCTCGCCCTGCTCGTTCCCGCCGCAGCCCTCGCCCCGCTCGCCGCCTGTTCCGCGCACTGGAACGACGACGGCAAGCCCGGCATCGCGCCGAGCGGAAGCGGGGGCGAGCGGCATTATGCGGCGGCCGGGTTCGACACGGTCGCGCTCGGGGCGCCGGCGGACGTGGCGGTGCATGTCGGCGGCGGCTGGTCGGTGGTGGCGACGGGCACGCCCGCCGCGCTCGACAAGCTCAAGGTCATGCGCGACGGCCGGGGGCTGCACATCGAGGCGCGGCGCAACATCCTGTGGACGACGGGCGACCATGTCCGCGTGGTCGTGACGATGCCGCGGATCAGCGGGGCCGATATCGGCGGATCGGGCTCGATCACGGTCGATCGCGCCGAAGGGCCGGTCTTTACTGGTAATATCGGCGGCTCGGGCGCGCTCGACGTCCGCGCGCTGCGCGTCCAGAAGGCGCGGTTCGCGATCGGCGGATCGGGCGACGTGAAGGCGGCGGGCAGCGCGAACCAGCTCGACGTCTCGATCGGCGGATCGGGCAATGTCGATGCCAGGCCGCTCGTCGCCGAGACGGCGAACGTGTCGGTCGCGGGATCGGGCGGCCTGCGCGCGACGGTTCGGCGCAGCGCCAGCGTCTCGATAGTCGGATCGGGCGACGTGTCGATCGGCGGCGGCGCGAAATGCAGCGTGTCGAAGATGGGCTCGGGCGACGTGCGCTGCGGGTGACTCCATAACGGGTGACGGCTTGGCAGCGCGCGCGATCGGTGCGAGGCAGGCGGCATGATCCGCGCGCTTCTCGCCCTCGCCCTGCTCGCGTCCTCGTCGCTGGCCCTCGCGGCGCAGCGCAGCGTCGGCATCGGCAGCTTCGATCGGTTGCGGATCACCGGGCCGATCCAGGTGAGCGTGGCGACCGGCCGGTCGCCGGCCGCCACCATCGTGGCCGATCCGCGCACGATCGACGATGTCGAGCTTCACGCCGATGGGGCCACGCTCGTCGTGCGGATGCGCCCGGGCGTGGCGGGCGCACCGCCGCGTGGCGGTTCCGCATCGCCCATCCAGGTGACGCTGGCCACGCCGTCGCTGTCCATGGTGGCGGTGATCGGCGGCGCGAAGGTGACGGTGGGGGCGATGAAGGGCGACCGGATCGACGCCTCGATCGCGGGTTCGGGCGGCCTGACGATCGCCAGCGCCGACGCCGCGCAGGTCGACGCCACGCTGATCGGCGCAGGCGCGATGGCGATCGGCGGCGGCCATGCGGCGCGGGTGCGGCTGATCGTGAACGGGCCCGGCGGGATCGATGCGGGCGCGCTCGATGCGGGGGACCTGGTCGTACGGGTGGAGGGGCTCGGCGACACCAAGGCACGCGCCCGCTACACCGCCGACGTGACGAGCGCGGGGCAGGGCAGCGTGACCGTTACCGGCAATCCCAAATGCACGATCCGCGGCGTGCCGGGCGGCACGGTCACTTGCGGGCGCTGACCCGTTGCGGGACTTGGAGCGGATCACGTAAGCTTGATCCAGTCTCTCGGTCCGTTCGTGCCGAGCCTGTCGAAGCACACTATCCGCAGGCGTGCCTTCGCGTTCCGAACAGACCCTTCGACAAGGTCAGGGCGAACGGATCCAGTAGCGTCATCAAACGCTGCCCGGCGCCTCAGATAAGGGCCAGCTCCGCAAGCTTGCCCACCAGCGCCGCGGGCATCAGCGCCAGCCCGTCGGCATCGCCGCCCAGATCGGCGGGCGCGTCCGCGCCCTCGAGATACCGCCAGCCCTGGTGCGCGCGCTTGGGCCGCGCTTGGACGAGGATCACCGCGGGATCGATATGGATCGCGACGCGGCCGCCCTCCGCCTCGCCAAACGCCAGGATCGGCGAGCGCGCGACGAGCTGGTGCTTGACGATCCAGAACAGCGAGCCGCCCCCGCCCGTGGCGCCGGCGACCTCCTCGTGCCGCTTGGGCAGATAGCGCGTGGTGAGGAACACGGGGCCGTCCAGCGCCCGGCCGGCGAGCCGCTCGACGAGCTGATCGATCTGGGTGATCCCGAACGCGACTTTGGTGAGGTGAAGCGGCACGCGCTGCAGATGTGGCGTCGGGCCGCCGCGATCAAGCGTGAAGGTGGAACAGCGTCGCAAGGCCGAGGAACACGCCGAAGCCCAGGCAATCGGTCATCATCGTCACGAACACCGCCGACGACACCGCCGGATCGAGCCGCCAGCGATCGAGCGCGACCGGGATCAGCACGCCCGACAGCCCCGCGACGAGGTTGTTGATGAGGATCGACGCGCCGAAGACCAGCGCCAGCGGCGCGTTGTGATAGATGACGAACGCACCGCCGCCGATCATCAGCCCGAGCATGAGCCCGTTGGCCAGCGCGATGCGGAATTCGCGGAAGATCATCCACCAGGTGTTCGAATCGGTGAGCTGGTTGGTCGCGATCGCGCGCACGACGACGGCGAGCGTCTGCGTGCCCGCATTGCCGCCCATGCCCGACACGATCGTCATCAGCGCCGAGAGCAGCGCGAAGCCGGCGATTACCGAATCGAACAGGTCGATGACCGCGGCGGCCACCATGGCAGTGAAGAAGTTGATGACCAGCCACAGCACGCGCGTGCGCACCGTCAGCGCGATCGGCTCGTTGATGTCGCCGTCGCCCGCGCCCGACAGGCGCAGCACGTCCTCGCCCGCCTCCTGCTGGATGATGTGGACGATGTCGTCGACGGTTATCATGCCGACGAGGCGGCCGGCCTGATCCACCACCGCGGCCGAGATCAGCGCGTATTTCTGGAAGCGCAGCGCGACCTCTTCCTGATCCATGTCGACCGGGATCAGCGTCTGTTCGCGCTTCATGACGTCGCCGATCGCGATCCCGCGCGGGGTGCGCAGGATCCAAGAGAGCGCGACCGTGCCGACCGGCTTGTGCGCGGGATCGACGACGAAGATCTCCCAGAAATCGGTCGTCAGTTCTTCATGGCCGCGCAGATAGTCGATCGCGTCGCCGACGGTCCAATGTTCGGGCACCGCGATCAGCTCGCGCTGCATCAGGCGGCCGGCGGTCTCCTCGGGATAGGAGAGCGCCTCCTCAATGGCGGCGCGGTCGTCGGGCTCCATCGCACGGAGCACTTCGCGCTGCTCGGCGGGCTCCATGTCCTCGATGATCGCCACCGCATCGTCGGTGTCGAGCTCGGCGGCGAGGTCGGCCACCTCGTGCGGTTCGAGCGCGTCGATCAGGTCCTCGCGGACATAATCGTTCATCTCGGCGAACACGTCGCCGTCGAGCAGATCGGCGACCGCGTGGGCAAGGTCGGCGCGATCCTCGCGCGGGGTCAGCTCGAACAGATCGGCGATGTCGGCGGGGTGGAGCGGCTCGACCAGCGCGCGCGCGCCCTCGGTGTCGCCCGCCTCGACCGCGTCGTTCACCGCGCGGACGAATTCGGGTCTCAGCCGATCGTCGCGATCGAGCTGGGTCTCGCTTTCCACCTGGCCAGGGGCTGGGGCAAGCTCGGTGTCGGTCATGGCGCGCCTCCCGTCCGGATGCCGCTGCCTAGCCGCGAAGTCGCGCGTTTGCCAGCGGCGCTCGCGCTCCCTATCTGATCGCCAACACTTTTTTAGGAGACCCTTTCATGGCCGATACCCCCGAGACGCTGACGATGACTCTGGACGCCAATGCCGGCGGCGGCGGCGACGTGACGATCAAGCTGCGCCCCGATCTGGCGCCCGAGCATGTCAAGCGTATCGCCGAACTGGCGAACGAGGGCTTTTACGACGGCGTCGTGTTTCACCGCGTGATCCCGGGCTTCATGGCGCAGGGCGGCGATCCCACCGGCACCGGCATGCACGGCAGCGACAAGCCGAACCTGAAGGCCGAATTCTCGGCCGAGCCGCATGTGCGCGGCGTGTGCTCGATGGCGCGTACCAACGATCCGAACTCGGCCAATTCGCAGTTCTTCATCGTGTTCGACGATGCCCGCTTCCTCGACAAGCAATATACCGTGTGGGGCGAAGTGACCGACGGCATGGCGCTGATCGACGCGCTGCCCAAGGGCGAGCCGCCGCGCGAGCCGGGCAAGATCGTCAAGATGCGCGCGGCCTGATCCGCGGGCGGGCGAGCGGGTTCAGGCCTTCTCGTCCGCCAGCGTTTCGATCAGCCAGTCGCGGAACAGGCGCACGGGTTTCTGCAGCAGCGCGCGCGGGCGGCAGACGAACCAATAGCTGTACGGGCTTTCGACCGAGATATCGAACAATTGCACCAGCCGCGGATCGGCGGCGTCGGCGAAATGGCTCTGGTGCATGAACGCGACGCCCAGCCCCTGCGCGGCGGCCTCCAGCATCAGCGGCCCCGAATCGAACAGGTCGATCGCCAGCGGCTCGATTCCTTCCAGCCCGGCCTGGGTGCGCCAGGCGGTGAAATTCTCCGACATCTCGCGGTGTACCAGCGCAGTCAGCCCGGAAATTTGTTCGGGGCGAGTGATCGGATCGGGGCCGTCGAGCAGCGTCTTCGCGCCGATCAGATATACCGAATTGCGATCGAGCCGCTTGGCATAGAGCGCGGGATCGATCTCGCGCGCCAGCGCGATCACCGCATCCAGCCCCTCGCCCAGCCGGGCGATGCCGTGCGCGGCGGTGTCGATGTCGAGATGCAGCTCGGGATGCGCGAGGCGCAGCGAGCCCAGACGCGGGAACAGCCGCTGCGAGGCGAAGAGCGGCAGCACGCCCAGCCGCAGTCGCAGCACGTCGCCGCCGCTCGTCATCGCCTCCACCGCGTCGGAGAGCTGATCGAGCACGGGCGCGATCTGCCCGAGCAGCCGCTCGCCATCCGCATTGGGCGACATCGCCTGGTGGCGCCGATCGAACAGCGGCTTGCCGATGAAGCGTTCGAGGCTCTGCACCCGCCGGCTGAGCGCGGGGGCGGACAGCGCAAGTTCCTGCGCGGCGGCCTTGATCGAGCCGAGCCGCGCGACCTGCACGAACGCCTCGATCGCGCCGAGTGGCGGCAGCCTGCGCATCCTTCCCCCTCTCCCTATGCCGGTAGCGCTAACGTACGATTGCAACAATTGCAATCATAGCATTGCCCTTCGCACTTGCAACATGATCGTCCGCGCGGCATTCGGAACAGGCCTTTCAGGCATCCTCTCCTAAAAACTTTCACGGGTCGGCCTTCGGGTCGGCCCTTTTTTTGTCCCTCGCAACCGCGGACCTGCGTTCCCATCTCACGCCCTTGGGTGCGTTACGGGACGGAAGAACGGATATGGCGGACGGGGACGCGGCGATGCGCAAGATACAGGTGGCGAACAGCCGGCCCGAGGATAGCGGGCGCGGTCTCGCGCATCTGCCGCGCACGCTGCTGGCCGCGCTCCAGATCGGCGAAGGCGACGTGATCGAGATCGTCGGCAAGCAGTCGACACCCGCGCGTGCCGTTTTTCCCTATGACGAAGACGAGGGGCTGGACATCATCCGTCTCGACGGCCTCCAGCGCGCCAATGCCGGCGTCGGCTCGGGCGATTTCGTCGAGGTGCGCAAGGCCGAATCCAAGCCCGCGACGCGCGTCGTCTTCGCCCCCGCCCAGCAGAATCTGCGGTTGCAGGGATCGACCAACGCGCTGAAGCGCACCTTTCTGGGCCGGCCGCTGGCGCAGGGCGACGTGGTCACGACGGCGGGGCACCAGCGCGTCGGCAACGTGCCGCCGCACGTCCGCCAGTTCATGAACGCGCCCGCCTATGCGCTGCAGGAGATCCGCCTGCTGGTGGTGGCGGCCAGCCCCAAGGGCATCGTCCATATCGACGAGACGACCGAGATCGAGCTGCGCGCCGAATATGAGGAGCCCGCCGCCGCGCGCCGCGCCGACGTCACCTATGACGATATCGGCGGCATGGGCCAGACGATCGACCAGCTTCGCGAGATGGTCGAGCTGCCGCTGCGCTATCCCGAGCTGTTCCAGCGCCTGGGCGTCGATCCGCCCAAGGGGCTGTTGCTCTATGGCCCGCCGGGCACGGGCAAGACGCGGCTGGCGCGCGCGGTGGCCAACGAATCGGACGCGCAGTTCTTCCTCGTCAACGGACCCGAGATCATGGGCTCGGCTTACGGCGAATCGGAAAAGCGGTTGCGCGACGTGTTCGAGGAGGCGACCAAAAACGCGCCTTCCATCGTGTTCATCGACGAGATCGATTCGATCGCACCCAAGCGCGGGCAGGTGTCGGGGGAGGCGGAGAAGCGCCTCGTCGCGCAGCTGCTGACGCTGATGGACGGGCTGGAGGCGCGCGCGAACCTCGTCGTGATCGCCGCGACCAACCGGCCCGAGGCGATCGACGAGGCACTTCGGCGGCCAGGGCGGTTCGACCGCGAGATCGTGGTCGGCGTGCCCGACGAGCGCGGGCGGCGCGAGATCATCGGCATCCACACCCGCGGCATGCCGCTCGGCGACCGCGTCGATCTCGACGAGCTGGCGCGCACCACCTTCGGCTTCGTCGGTGCGGATCTGGCGGCGCTGGCGCGCGAGGCGGCGATCGAGGCGGTGCGGCGGATCATGCCGCGGCTCAACCTGGAGGAGCGGACGATCCCCGCCGACGTGCTCGACGACCTGTCGGTGACGCGCGAGGATTTCCTGGAGGCGTTGAAACGCGTCCAGCCGAGCGCGATGCGCGAGGTGATGGTGCAGGCGCCCAACGTCGCCTGGACCGATGTCGGCGGACTGGACGATGCGCAGATGCGGCTGAAGGAAGGCGTCGAGCTGCCGCTGAAGGACCCCGATGCGTTCCGCCGGCTCGGCATCCGCCCGGCCAAGGGGTTTCTGCTCTACGGCCCGCCGGGCACCGGCAAGACGCTGTTGGCCAAGGCGGTCGCGCGCGAGGCGCAGGCCAATTTCATCGCCACCAAATCGAGCGACCTGCTGAGCAAATGGTATGGCGAGAGCGAGCAGCAGATCGCGCGGCTGTTCGCCCGCGCGCGGCAGGTGGCGCCGTGCGTGATCTTCATCGACGAGCTCGATTCGCTGGTGCCCGCGCGCGGCGGTGGCCTGGGCGAGCCGCAGGTGACCGAACGCGTGGTGAACACGATCCTGGCCGAGATGGACGGGCTCGAGGAGCTGCAATCGGTGGTGGTGATCGGCGCCACCAACCGCCCCAATCTGGTCGATCCTGCGCTGCTGCGGCCGGGGCGGTTCGACGAGCTGATCTATGTCGGTGTGCCCGATCGGGCGGGGCGGCGGCGGATCCTCGGCATCCAGACGCAGAAGATGCCGCTCGACGGCGACGTCGATCTGGACGTGGTGGCGGAGCGCACCGAGCGGTTCACCGGCGCGGACCTCGAGGATGTGGTGCGCCGCGCCGGGCTCGTGGCGCTGCGCCGCAGCCTGGAGAGCCACAGCGTGACGATGGCCGATTTCGAGGCGGCGCTCACCGAGGCGCGCGCCTCGGTGACGCCCGAGATGGAGCGCGACTATGCGCAGATGGCCTCGCGGCTGAAGCAGGACGCCGCCGCGATCCAGCCGATCGGCTTCGCCTTTCCGGCGCGGACCTAGACGCGGGGGATGGGGGCGCCGCGGCGCCCCCATCCCTGCGTGGCGGCGCAGCGGCGGCGGCGCTATACCGGCACGATGACGCAGGCAGCGATTCGCATCGGCATCGGCGGCTGGACGTACGAGCCCTGGCGCGGGACCTTCTTTCCCGACAAATGGCCGCAGAAGCGCGAGCTCGACTATGCCGCCACACACGTCACCGCGATCGAGGTGAACGGCACCTATTATGGCAGCCAGAAGCCTGCGACCTTTGCCGCCTGGGCCAAGGCGGTGCCGGACGGCTTCGTCTTCACGCTGAAGGCGTCGCGTTACTGCACCAACCGCAAGGTGCTGGCGCAGGCGGGCGAATCGATCGCGCGCTTCACCGGACAGGGCATCGTCGAGCTGGGCGACCGGCTGGGGCCGATCCTGTGGCAGTTCATGGCGACCAAGGCGTTCGACGCCGAGGATTTCGGCGCGTTCCTCAAGCTCCTGCCCGCCGAGCAGGACGGGATCGCGCTGCGCCATGCGGTGCAGGTGCGCCACGAAAGCTTCGCGGTGCCCGAATTCGTCGCCCTGTGCCGCGCGGCGGGGGTGGCGATCGTGTATGCCGATTCGGCCGACCATCCCGCGATCGCCGACGTGACGGGCGATTTCGTCTATGCCCGGCTGGAAAATGCCGAGGAGCCCATCCCCACCGGCTATGCGCCCGACGCGCTCGACCGCTGGGCGGAGGCGGCCCGCATTTGGGCGCGCGGCGGCCAGCCCGGGGGGCTGCCCTATGCCGACCCGACCCCGCCGGAGCAACGCCCGCGCGAGACGTTCCTCTTCTTCATCAACGGCGCCAAGGTCCGCGCGCCGCATGGCGCGATGGCGCTGATCGAACGGGTGTCGGGGTAAGCGGCGGCGGGTTCGCGTGACCTGAAGGGGCGCGGGAGGCGGCGGTGGATCGTGGTCGGTCATCTAGGAGGGTCTCAAGTGGCTGTCGTTACCTGCTCACATCGGCTTGCCTCCTGATGACGCGTGGTTCAGCGTCGGCTTTGCGGGTTCGGTTGCGCCTTTCTGCAGCATGGGCACTTCTTTTACTGAATGGCTATTTGACAAGTCTCCGAACTAAATACGGCGCTCACCTCGTTGTGCTGGTTACCGCGCCGGTATTGCTCAGTGGCTGCTTCGGTAGTCGGGGGGCAAATTTGGATATCCGTTTGCGCCATAGTGGATGGCAGACAAGTCGTCAGCCGAACAATATGGAAGACTCGCTTCTTTGAGTCGTTCCCCACAGGAGGTTATGAGCAAGAGCTCGGCACGGCTTTAGTCGTTCCTGTAGGAAGCCATCAATATGTGTTCGGTCTGTTCAAGCTGTGTCGTATGGGGGGCGCTTTCGAGTCTGGCATGGCAACCGCTCTGGACAACTACGGATCGCTGAGGCGCCAGAGACTGAATTTAGGCTCGTCACCCAGTGGGCGAGAGTCTGAGAGAAACCATATAATTCAAGAACTGGGGTAGCGACGTGCCGCTATTTGCCAAAAAACGGAAGACGGTTCTGGCCGGCGAGCTTGCCTTACTTTTGTTTATTTTCAGCAAGTCAACGATCCAAAATCGCTTCGCCTCCTTGTGCCGGGAAAAAGTGCTAATTTAGGTGGGCATAGGGTAAAGATTAATCGGGTGACAATTGGTTTTAGCCCGGATCCTGCCGCCCCTGCCCGATCCCTGCCAGATCTTCCCGTTTTACGCGGCGAGCCCTCTACCTTGGTTGGCGTCATCCCGCCAGGAGAGGACTTGTATCATGCAACCCCCGTCCGGTTTTCGGATTTTCGGAGAACAGCAAATGCAGAATAATCTTCTTTATGCGCTGCTCTCCTTGGATGCGTACAACGAGAGAGAGGGCACAGGTTTTCTATAAAAGTCTTGAAAACAAGGCCACATGTCTTTGTTCGTGGCGTAAACCAAATGAGAATACAGCTCGGTAAGGCAATAAGCGACGTCCAGCCCCCCCCCTCGCCCCTCACCCCTCCGCGCGGAGCGGGCGCGCCAGCAAATCGCCGATCACGTCGCCGATCGCCGCGCCTTCCAGCAGCCGGCACACGGCCTGCGTCACGGGCATGTCGACGCCGGCGTCGACGGCCGCTTCGCGCAGCACGGGGGCGGTGAAGGCGCCCTCGGCCACGGTGCGGCGGTCGGCGAGCAGCGCGGCGGCCGATCCGCCGCGGCCGAGGCCGAGGCCCAGCGAGAAGTTGCGCGAGGCGGTGGACGAGCAGGTGAGCACGAGATCGCCGAGCCCCGACAGGCCGCCGAGCGTCTCCGCCCGGCCGCCGCGCGCGAGGCCGAACCGCGTCATCTCGGCAAAGCCGCGCGCGATCAGCGCGGCGCGCGCGTTCTGGCCGAGCCCCGCGCCCTCCACCACGCCGCAGGCGATCGCGAGCACGTTCTTCACCGCGCCGCCGATCTCGGCGCCCACCACGTCGCTGCTGGCATAGGGGCGGAAATGCGGCGCGGCGAGCCGGTCGGCCAAGCGTTCGCGCAACGGTCCGTCGGCGCAGGCGAGCGTCACCGCGGTCGGCAAGCCGGCTGCCACCTCGTGCGCGAAGGTCGGGCCCGACAGCACCGCGATCGGCGCCTGCGGGTGCGCCGCGCGCGCGACCTCGCCCACCAGCCGCTTGCTGCCCGCCTCGATCCCCTTGGCGCACAGCACCAAAGCCGCGCGCTCCACCGGAGTCTGCGCCAGCACCGCGCCGACATGCTGGGCGGGCGCGACCACCAGCAGCGCGTCGTGGCCGGCCAGATCGGCCAGATCGCCCGTCGCGCGGATCGTGGGGGAAAGCGGCACGCCCGCCAGGAACGCGCGATTCTCGTGCGTGGCGTTGATGCCCGCCACCACCTCGGGCTCGCGCGCCCAGAGCAGCACGTCGCGCCCGCCATTCGCGGCCACCTGCGCCAGCGCGGTGCCCCAGGCGCCGCCGCCGATCACGCCGATCCTCATGCCTTCACTCCTGCGCCACGCACCGCCTCGGCCGCCGGATCGAGCGGCCAGCGCGGTCGCGCGGGCGTGTCGAGCGGGTCGGTCAGGCCCTGGGCGAAACGCTCGGCGCCCGCCCAGGCGATCATCGCGGCATTGTCGGTGCACAGCCACAGCGGCGGCGCGACGAAGCGCAGCCCGTGCGCCTGCGCCAGCGTCGCGAGCGCCGCGCGCACCGCGCCGTTCGCCGCCACCCCGCCGGCGACCACCAGCGCGTTCACGCCGCCGGCGCGCGCCAGCGCACGCGCGGTGCGGTCGATCAGGCAGTCGATCACCGCGGCCTGGAACGACGCGGCGAGATCCTCGGGGCTATGCTGCCCCGCGGCGCGCGCCACCGCGCTCTTCAGCCCAGCGAACGAGAAATGCGGCTCGGCCGAACCCTTCAGCGGTCGCGGCAGCGGCACCGCGGCCGGATTCCCTCGCGCGGCGGCGCGCTCCACGGCGGGGCCGCCGGGGAAGCCCAGGCCCAGCAGCTTGGCGGTCTTGTCGAACGCCTCGCCCGCCGCATCGTCGATCGTGGTGGCGAGCCGGCGATAGCGGCCGACGCCCTGCACCAGCAGCAATTGGCAATGGCCGCCCGAGACGAGCAGCAGCAGATAGGGAAAGGCCAGATCGGGATCGGAGAGGCGCGGCGAAAGCGCATGGCCCTCCAGATGGTTGACCGCGACGAACGGCTTGCCCGCGGCATGCGCCATCGCCTTGCCGGTGACGAGCCCGACCATCACCCCGCCGATCAGCCCCGGCCCAGCGGTGGCGGCGATCGCGTCCACCTCCGCCAGCGCCATCCCGGCGTCCCGGAGCGCGGCGACGATGAGCGGCTCCAGCGCCTCGACATGCGCGCGCGCCGCGATCTCGGGCACCACGCCGCCGAACGGCGCGTGCGCCGCCTCCTGCCCGAGCAGCCGATGCGCCAGCACGCGGCCATCGCTGCGCACGAGCGCGGCGGCGGTTTCGTCGCAGGAGGATTCGAGGCCCAGGATCACGGAAGGTCGCATGCCCAGCGACATAGGCGCTCGCCGCGCGCTTGTCGAAGCGCCCCGTGCTGGTCCATGGGCGGATCATGGTTCGGTTCAGGCTCGGCACGCGCGGTTCGGCGCTGGCGCTCGTACAGGCGGAGATGGTGCGAAGCGGGCTGTGCGCGGCGCATGGCTGGCCGGCGGACGGGGTGGCGATCGTGCCGATCCGCACCACCGGCGATCGGGTGCAGGATCGCGCGCTGGCGGAGATCGGCGGCAAGGCGCTGTGGACGCGCGAACTCGATCGCGCGCTGCTCGAGGGCGAGGTGGATGCGTGCGTCCATTCGATGAAGGATGTCGAGACGGTGCGGCCGGCGGCGATCGCGATCGCCGCGATGCTACCGCGCGCCGATGTGCGCGACCGGTTGATCGGGGCGGATGCGGTCGCGGCGCTGCGCATGGGCGCGGTCGTCGGCACCAGCAGCCCTAGGCGGCGCGCGCAATTGCTGCGCCAGCGGCCCGACCTGCAAATCGTGCTGTTCCGCGGCAATGTGGGCACGCGGCTGGCGAAGCTCGCGACGGGCGCGGTGGATGCCACGCTGCTGGCGGCGGCAGGGCTCGACCGGCTGGGGCACGGCGCGACGGGCACGCCGATCGATCCGGCGGCGATGCTGCCCGCACCCGCGCAAGGCGCGGTGGGGATCGAGGTGCGCGCGGACGATGCGGCGGCGCTGGCGCGGGTGGCGGCGATCGACGATGCGGCGACCAGCGCCTGCGTGGCCGCGGAGCGCGCGCTGCTCGCCGCCCTTCGCGCGGATTGCCACTCGCCGGTGGGGGCGCTCGCGACGCTTGTGGACGGGCGGCTGACGCTGCGCGCCGAATTGCTGGCCGAGGATGGCGAGGCGCAGGTCGAAGGCGCGACGACGGGCGTGGTCGGCGACGATTCGGGCGCGGGGCTCGCCGCCGAACTGCTCGAACGCGCGCCTTTGGCGGTGCGGCGGCTGTTCGCGGCGTGAGCCGTGCGCTCGTGGTGCTGCGGCCGGAGCCGGGCAACGCGCGCACCGCGGCGGCGATCGAGGCGGGGGGCCATGTCGCGATCCGGCTGCCGCTGTTCGCGGTGGTGCCGCTCGCCTGGCAGCCGCCCGACCCGCGCGATTACGACGCGCTGCTGCTCACCAGCGCAAACGCCGTGCGGCATGGTGGGCCGGGGCTCGACCGGCTGCGGGCGCTGCCCGTGCTGGCGGTGGGCGCGGCGACCGAGGCGGCGGCGCGCGCGGCGGGGTTCCGCGTCGTGGCGACGGGGGCGGGCGGGATCGACGCGCTGCCGGACGCGCGCGGGCGGTTGCTCCATCTGGGCGCGCGCGAGCGAATGACCCAGGCGGACCTGCCGGCCATCGCGGTCTATGCCGCCGAGCCGCTGCCCGTGGCGCCGGCGACCTTGGCGGCGCTGGCGGGGCAGGTGGCGCTGCTCCACTCCGCCCGCGCCGCGCGGGCGTTCGCGGCCCTGCCGCTCGATCGCGCCGGGGTTCGTGTTGCGGCGCTCAGCGCGGCCGTGGCCGCGGCGGCCGGAGCAGGGTGGGAGCGGGTGGCGCACGCGGCGCGGCCCGACGATGCGACCCTCGTCGCGCTGGCCCGGACGCTCACCGATTGACCGTGACGCCCGCGGCGGAGATAAGCGGGCCATGAGCGATGCCCGATCGATCGAGACCCGCCGCGCTAAGCGGCCAGGCGCCGCCGTGCTGATCGCGATCGGGTTCCTGGGGCTGCTGGTCGGCATCGTGGCCGCGCTGCTGGCGGTGAAGGCGTGGCCCACCGCGCATGGCGCCGCGGCCGAGACGTCGACGACGCGGACGGTGAGCGGCTTCACCCCCGCGCAGCCGCTGGGCGTGGGGGAAAGCGCGCCGGCCAATCCCGCGGTCGATCCCGCCTTGCTCGCCACGCGCGAGACGGCGCTCGCCGCCGCGCTCACCACGCTCGAGACGCGCACCGCGGCGGTCGCTGCCGATGCGGCCGCGGCGGGCGGCGAGGCGAGTCGGGCCGAAGCGCTGCTGATCGCGTTCGCCGCGCGTCGCGCCGTCGATCGCGGCGCGCCGCTCGGCTATCTGGAGGAACAGTTGCGCCAGCGCTTCGGCGCCGCCCAGCCGCGCGCGGTGCTCGTCATCGGCCAGATGGCGCGCGCGCCGGTGACGCTGGAGGATCTGCGCGTCGGGCTGGACGGCATCGGCACGGCGATCGCCACCGGCCATGGCGGCGAGGGCATCTGGGCGAGCCTGCAGCGCGAATTGGGCAGCCTCGTCATCCTGCGCTCGACCGGCTCGGCCTCGCCGCTGCCGGCCGACCGGCTGGCACGCGCGCGGCGCCTGCTCGACGGCGGCCAGGTGGAGGCGGCGCGCGCGGAGGTGGGCCGGCTGCCGGGCGCCGCGGTCGCGGTCAACTGGCTGGCGATGGCGAAACGCTATCTGCTCGCGCGTCAGGCGCTCGATGCGATCGAGAGCGCGGCGATCCTGGGGCAGGGCAACCCGCCCGTCCCGGCGGTGCCCACGCCGGCGGTCGCGCCCGCGGCTTCCACGCTGCCGGCGACCACCCCGCCGACGCCTTGAGGCGCGGCGCCCGGTTGGATAACGTGACGTCGATCCGTTTGCCCTGAGCTTGTCGAAGGGCCTGTGCCGATCGCGAAGGCGCGCACGGGAGAGCGTGCTCCGACAAGCTCAGCGCGAACGGATTTGGTGATCCGGTCACGCTCATGGCATCCCGTCCTAGCGCAGCGCGCGGGCGGCGAGCGCGGCGCAATCGGCATTGCCCGCGATCGGCCCCTGAGTGCCCTTGATCGCACGGCCGATCGCCTTGAAGATGTTGCCGACCGACTTGACTTCGGGCGGCACCACGATCGCGGGCGAGCTGATCGTGCCCCGCAGATAGGCCTCGCCCGGCAGGCGGAGGACGGCGCCCTGTTTGGGCGCGCCGGTCAGCACGACCGCGATCGTCTCGCCCGGAAAGGTGACCGTGCCGCGCCCCTTCATCTGGCTCTGCGTCGTATCGAGGATCAGCGGATCGACGCGGCCGGTGCCGCCCCGCATCGCCAGCCGTGCCACGACGCAGCGCAGCCCGGCGCTCTGGTCGCTTTTCGCCAGCAACGCGCGTCCGGCGTCGAAGCCCAGCGCGTCGGCGATCCGCCGGGGCAGCGTGCCGTCGCGCGCGACGAAGCCGACCGTGCCGTCCGCATAGCCGATCGCCGCGCGGATCGTGTCGCCCGGACCGCGGAGATGCGCGGTGGCGTCGATATGGCCGGTGAACGATCCCATGTCCGACGCGATCGCCACCGGCACGCTGCTCGCCAGCTTCACGTCGACGCGCACGATCGGCACCGCGCGGCCGCCTCGCTGGTCGACGCTCATCCGCCCCGTCACCAGCCCGTGCGGCAGCCGCAGCCGGAGCGGCGCGATGGTGAGCAACTGGTGGTCCATCGTCGCGGTGCCCGACAGCGCGACCAGCGACGAATCGCCGGTGTCGCTGACGATCCGGTCGACCGCGAAGCGGATCGTGCCGTCGGTGCGATCGATCTTGCCGATATCGACGGGCGTGTTGGGCACGATTCGCGGGCCGATCCGCGCTTCGAGCGCGGCGGCCTGCGCGCGGCCCTCCGACGACGACAGATCGTTGAAGTCGAGCTGGCGCGAGGCGATCTGCCCCGTCAGCTTGGTGCGCCCGTCCTGCTTGTCGACGTTCAGCCAGCCGGACAGTTGCGAACGGCCGATCGTGCCGTCCAGCCGGGTGATCTCCCATTTGGGCCGATCGTGGCGGACATGCGCGGAAAGCGTCACCGCGCGCGTCTTGAACAGCCCGGCCTCGATCACCGCGTCGATCAGCTTCAGATCGGCGGCGCGCGCCTGAACGTCGAGGCTCATCGCGTTGGTATCGAGCGGCCGGTCCATCGTGCCGCGCGCCGTCATCGCCAGCCGGTCGCCCGCAAGGCTGGCGGTGAAGGGCCAGGGCCGGGTGTCGGGGCCGATCGCCGGGCCGGCGAAATGCACCGCGATCGCGGCGCCGCGCACCGATCCGTGGCCATCGGCGCGCACCCCGCCCTTGGGATCGGACGCGACGTTCAGCGTCACCCAGCGGTCCTGCTTGCCGTCGCGATAGTCGATCACGCTGTTCGCGATCGTGAGGCCGCGTAGCGCATCGGAGCCGCTGCCGCCCTTTTTCTGCCCGCCGCGCTGCCAGTTGGTGCGGCCTTTCGCATCGCGCACCAGCACGAGATGCAGCCCCGATAGCGTCACGTCGCGCGGCGCGAACCGCCCGATCAGCAGCGGCCATACCGAAAATGTGGCGCGCGCGCTGTCGAGCGTGACGAAATCGCCTTTGCCCGCCCATGCCGCCTGCGGGATGCGCACGCCGCGGATCGCGACAATGGGGGTGAAGCCCGGGCCGCCCACGCGCGTGATCTCCGCGATCGTCACCGGGCGGTCGAGCCGGGCGGACAGACGCCGCTCGATCAGCCCCTTCAACATTCCGAACGGAAAGAACGCGACGCCGACGATCGCCAGCAGGACGAGGCCGGCGAACGCCAGCCCCAGGATCGTGGGCCAGCCTTTGGTGGCGAAAGCGCGCATGTGCATGGCGCGCCCGACGCTTCGGCGCGCGAAATCGTTCCGGATGCGTCAGAAATCGATCGCGATGCCCTTCAGCTCCCAATCGCCATAGCGGGTGGGATCGAGCCCTTGGGGATCCTTCGCCGGGCGTTCCATCGGCTCAGGCTGCGGCACGGGGGTATTCTTCGCCAGATGCGATGGCGGCTTCACATGGGCGGGGCGCTTGGCCATGGCGGGTCTTTCGGTTGCGGCGGTGTGTCGCCACATCGGTGCGTGCACCCGCTTTGCCAAGGACTCTCCGCCATGATCGTCGCTCGTGCCTGACCATACGCACGCTCCCGAGCCGCTGGGCGTTCCCACCAGACGGGCTGCGATCCGCCTGCTCGACGCGGTACTGCGGCGCGGCGAGCCGCTCGAATCGGCACTGGCGGGGGCGACGCGGATGATCCACGGGCCCGATCGCGGCCTGGCGCACGCGATCGCCGCGGAGACGCTGCGGCGGATCCCCGACCTCGATTCGCTGATCGATTCCGCCACGCAGCGCCCCCTGCACGACGATGCGAAGGCGCGGATGGCGCTGCGGATCGCGCTCGTCCAGGTGCTGGTGCTGGGCACGCCCGCGCATGCCGCGATCGCGACCGTGCTGCCGCTGATGGACGGCGGCCCGCGCAAGCTGGTCCACGGCGTGTTCGGCACCTTGGTGCGCAGCGGCGTGCTGCTGCCGGAGGTGCCGACCCTGCCCGAGGCGGTCGCGCTGCGCTGGGATGCGGCCTGGGGGTGGGACATGGTGGAGGGCACCGCCGCGGCGATCGCCGCGCCGCCGCCGCTCGACCTGACGCTCGCCGATCCGGATGCAACCGAAGCCTGGCGGGAACGGCTGGGCGGCGAAAGCCTGATGCCGGGCCATCTGCGGCTCCGCGACCATGCGCCGGTGCAGGAGATGGAGGGGTTCGCCGATGGCGCCTGGTGGGTGCAGGACATCGCGGCCTCGATCCCCGTGCGGTTGCTGGGCGCGGGGGCGGGGGCGGGGCAGGTGCTCGACCTGTGCGCCGCGCCGGGCGGCAAGACGCTGCAACTCGCCACCGCCGGCTGGCAGGTGACGGCAGTGGATTCGTCGCAGGGGCGGATCAAGCGGCTGCGCGAGAATCTCCACCGCACACGCGCCAAGGCCGAGGTGGTGCGCGCCGACGTGCTCGAATGGGCGCCCGCCGCGCCGGCCGATGCGGTCCTGCTCGACGCGCCGTGCAGCGCGACCGGGATCGTGCGGCGCCATCCCGACGTGCTCCACCGCGTGCGCCCGTCGATCATCCGCGAGATGGCCGAGACGCAGGCGAAGATCCTCGCGCGGGCGGCGGACTGGGTGAAGCCGGGCGGCACGCTCGTCTTCGCGACCTGTTCGCTCGAGCCCGCGGAGGGCGAGGCGCAGATCGCGGCGTTCCTGGCAGCGCGCGGCGATTATGCGCTGGGGGCGCCCGATCCGGCGGCGCTGCCGCCGGGGATCGCGCCCACGGACGGCGGCGCGATCCGCACCTTTCCGGGCATGCTCGAAAAGGCGGGCGGCTGCGACGGGTTCTTCATCGCCAAGCTGGTGCGCAATGGCTGACTTGCCGCATCGCGGCCGGATGGTAGAGATAACCCCATGAATCCAGTCCGCATCGCGCCCTCGATCCTCTCCGCCGATTTCGCCCGGCTGGGCGAGGAGGTGCGCGCGATCGACGCGGCGGGCGCCGACTGGATCCATATCGACGTGATGGACGGGCATTTCGTGCCCAACATCTCGTTCGGGCCCGTGGTGATGAAGGCGATCCGCGGCGTCACCGCCAAGCCGTTCGACGTGCATCTGATGATCGCGCCGGTCGATGCATATCTCGACGCCTTTGCCGAGGCGGGCGCGGACACGATCAGCGTGCATGTCGAGGCGGGGCCGCACATCCATCGCTCGCTTCAGCACATCAAGGGGCTGGGCAAGCGCGCGGGCGTGGTGATCTGCCCGGGCACGCCGGCCAAGGCGCTCGATTACCTGCTCGACAGCGCCGATCTCGTGCTGGTGATGAGCGTGAATCCGGGCTTTGGCGGGCAGAGCTTCATTGAAAACCAGTTGAAGAAGATCGAGGCGGTGCGCCGGATGATCGATGCGAACGGCCGCGCGATCGATCTGGAGGTGGATGGCGGCGTCGATCCGCGCTGGGCGCGCCGCTGCATCGATGCCGGTGCCGACGCGCTGGTGGCGGGCACGTCGGTCTTCCGCGGCGGCCCGGCAGCCTATGCCGCCAACATCGCCGCGCTGCGGGGCGGATGAACGACCTGACCCCCGATGCCGCGACCGACGGCATCCAGGAGGGCAAGCGGCTGATCCGCCTGGGCGGCGACAAGGCGTTGAGCTTGGCCGAGCGGCTGTCCGAACGCTTCCACCGGCTGACGTGGCGCACGCCGATCCACGGCATGCGGCTGAAGGGGCGCTATCCGCTGAAGCTGATCGCGGTGCCCGAGGACCCGATCATGGGCGACGTGCCGCGCGGGCGCGCGCTGATCGAGGGGATGCTCAGCCACCGCGGCGAACATCATGCGATCGAAACGCTCGATCTGGCCCGGCCCGTCTATGGCAAGGCGTTCGGCGACTATCTCCACGGCTTTGGCTGGCTGCGCGACCTATCGACCGTGGCGACGCGCGCGCAAGGCGCGCCGATCGCCGAATATCTGATGGCGCGCTGGCTCGACCAGCATGCCGACAGCGTGGGCGGCGCGGCGTGGCGCGCGGATCTGTGGGGGCGGCGCATCCTCGCCTGGACGAGCCATGCGCCGCTGATCCTGTCGTCGACCGATCTGGTGTATCGCTCGAGCGTGCTGAACGCGCTCGCCCGTGGCGCGCGGCACCTCGATCGCGGCGCGGACAAGGCGCCGGCCGGGCCGCCGCGGATCGCGGCGTGGTGCGGCGTGGTGGCGGCGGGGCTGCTGATCCCGGGCGGCGATCCGCGCCGCGCGTTCGGCGAGGCGGGGCTGGTGCGCTCGCTGGCGGCGTCGCTGTTCGACGATGGCGGATCGGTGACGCGCAGCCCGGCGGCGTTGCTCGATTCGATCCAGTTGCTGGCGTCTCTGCGCGAGACCTATGCCGCGCGGCGGATCGACCTGCCCGAGCCGATCGGTGCCGCGCTCGGACGGATGGTGCCGGCGCTGCTGGGCGTCGCGCATGGCGATCGCGGGCTGTCGAGCTGGCAGGGCGGCGGCCCGGTGCCCGCGGACAGCGTGGCGGCGGTGATCGAGGCGACGGGCATCCGTACCCGGCCGCTGCGCCAGGCGCGCGACTGGGGCTATCAGCGGCTGGCGGCGGGATCGGCGGTGCTGATCGTCGACGCCGCGCCGCCGCCCGTGGCGCGCGTGGTGGAGGGTGGCTGCGCCTCGACGCTGGCGTTCGAATTCTCCGATGGTCCGGCGCGGATCGTCGTCAATTGCGGCGGCGCGCAGGCCGGATTGGCCACGCTGCCGCCAGCGCTCACCGCCGCGCTGCGGTCGAGCGCCGCGCATTCGACGCTGGTGGTGGCGGACAGCAATTCGACCGCGATCCATGCCGACGGCACACTCGGCCGCGGCGTCGCCGAGGTGGAGCTGAGCCGGCAGGAATCGGATGCCGCCAGCCGGATCGAGGCCACGCATGACGGCTATGTGCGCCGCTACGGCTTTCTTCATCGGCGGCAGCTGATGCTGACGGGCGACGGGCGCGAGCTGCGCGGCGAGGATGCGCTGCTGCCGCAGGGCCGGCGGCACCGCGGCGGCGCGACGCCGTTCGCGATCCGGCTGCATCTGGGCGCGGGTGTCGAGGCGTCGCCCACCGCGGACGGCATGGCGGCGATCCTGCGGCTGGCCGGCGGCGCGCTGTGGCAGTTCCGCTGCCGCGGCGGCAATCTCGCGATCGAGCCCTCGCTGTGGATCGACGGCGACGGCCGTATGGTGCCGACGCAGCAGATCGTCGTGTCGGGCGAGGCCGCGGCAGGCGGCGCGAGCGTGAGCTGGGCCTTGAAGCGCGCGCTCTGAACGGCCAGAGGGCGCGCATGACCAGCATCCCGATCCGCCGCGCGCTCCTCTCCGTCTCCGACAAGACGGGCATCGTCGAACTCGGCCGCACGCTTGCGGCGCATGGCGTCGAGCTGGTCTCGACCGGCGGCACCGCGGCGGCGCTGCGCAAGGCGGGGCTGGCGGTGATCGACGTGTCCGAGATGACCGGTTTCCCCGAGATGATGGACGGGCGCGTGAAGACGCTTCACCCGACCGTGCATGGCGGTCTGCTCGCGGTGCGCGACGATCCCGCGCATGCCGCCGCGATGGCCGCGCACGGTATCGGCGCGATCGATCTGGTGGTGGTGAACCTCTATCCCTTCGCGCAGACGGTCGCCAAGGGCGCCGACCGCGACACGATCATCGAGAATATCGACATCGGCGGGCCGTCGATGGTGCGCTCCGCCGCCAAGAACCACGCCTATGTCGCGATCCTCACCGACCCTGCGGATTATGCTCTGGTGGAAGGCGGCAGCACCAGCCTGGCGGACCGTCGCCGGCTGGCCGCCAAGGCGTTCGCGGCGACGGCGGCCTATGACGGGATGATCGCGCACTGGTTCGGCACCGTCGATCAGGACGAGGCGTTCCCGGAAACGCTGCCGATCGTGCTCAAGCGCGGCGATGCGCTGCGGTATGGCGAGAATCCGCACCAGGCCGCCGCCTTCTACACCGCCGACAGCGGCGTGCGCGGGATCGGCCAGGCGAGCCAGATCCAGGGCAAGGCGCTGAGCTACAACAATCTGAACGACGCTGATGCCGCGCTGGAGCTGGTCGCCGAATTCCGCGACGCCCAGCCCACCTGCGTGATCGTCAAGCACGCCAATCCGTGCGGCGTCGCGACCGCATCCAGCCTCGCCGACGCCTATGCCGCCGCGTTCGCGTGCGACACCGTCTCGGCGTTCGGCGGGATCATCGCGGTCAACCGGCCGCTCGACGGCGCCACCGCGCGCGCGATCGTCGAGATCTTCACCGAAGTCGTGGTGGCCCCCGATGCCGACGACGAGGCGCGCGCGCTGTTCGCCGCCAAGAAGAATCTGCGGCTGCTGCTGACGGGCGAGCTGCCCGATCCGGCGCGCGCGGGGCTCACCGCCAAATCGATCGCGGGCGGCTGGCTGGTGCAGGGTCGCGACAATGGCACGCCGGACGACCTGCGCGTCGTCACGAAGCGCGCGCCGACCGCGCAGGAGCTGGCCGATTGCCGCTTTGCCTGGACAGTCGCCAAGCACGTCAAGTCGAACGCGATCGTCTATGCCAGGGACGGCAGCACCGCCGGAATCGGCGCCGGCCAGATGAACCGGCTGGAATCTGCGCGCATCGCCGCCTGGAAGGCCAAGGACGCGGCGGACAAGGCTGGCTGGGCCGCCCCGCGCACGATCGGCTCGGCGGTGGCGTCGGATGCGTTCTTCCCGTTCGCCGACGGGCTGATGGCGGCGGTGGAGGCGGGCGCCACCGCGGTGATCCAGCCGGGCGGATCGATCCGCGACGCCGACGTGATCGCGGCGGCCGATGCGGCTGGGCTGGCGATGGTCTTCACCGGCATGCGCCACTTCCGCCACTGATCCTCAGCGGGTGGGCGAGCCCTCGTACGGCAGCGTCGCCTCGTCCGCGCGCGGCACCGATCCGAACAACGCGCGATCGGCGGGGGCGAAGGCGAAGCGCCACAGGATGAACAGATAGGTGGCGGCGATGGCGGGCTCGCCGATCGCGAGCTCTGCCCATTCGTAGCGATGGGGCAGCGCGGTGAAGCAACTGCCCACTGCAACCGCCGCCAGCACCGCCCACAGCATCGGCCAGCGCCAGGGCGACACCGCGGCGGCCAGCAGCCGCGAGAGCAGCCGCATCTTGATGAGGCTGGTGCAGCCGAGCGACAGCATCAGCGCGACCGCCGGCCCCGCCGCCTGCCAGGCGGGCGGCCAGCCGAGCCGGCGCATCGCGAAGATCAGCGCCAGGCTCAGCGCGATCTGCACGCCAAGCATCGCCACCGAGATCATCAGGTTGCGGTGCCGCGCGATATAGACGAGCGCCGATTCGCTGACCGCGCCCGCCGAGGCGAGCACCTCGGCGATCAGCAGGAAGGCGAGCGCCGCGGTGCCCGCCACGAACTGGGGCCCGACCACGCCCATCACCGCTTCGCCCGGGATGGACCCCATGAGCGCGAGGCACCCCTGCGCCGCCATGATCCAGAACGCGACCTGGCGCACCTGCCGCGCGATCGCGCCGCGGTCGTCCACCGCCAGGCTCTGCGTGATGACCGGACCGAGGATCGGATCGAAGCTCGTCTTCAGCTTCTGCGGCAGCGAGGCGACCTGTTGCGCCATATAGTAGATGCCGACGATCTTGGGCGCGAACAACAGCCCGAGGATGAAGCGATCGACGTTGCGCGTGCCCCATTCGAGCGCATCGGCGCCTGCGAGCGGCACATTGGCACGCGTCAGCCGGGCGAGCGGCGCGATCCGCGGCTTCCAGCCCCGCGGCAGGCCATAGCTGCGCAGAAAGGGAACGAGGCTCGCGATCAGCGCCGCGCTCATCGAGGCGACATAGGACAGCACGAGGCCGTTGCGGATGGTGACAAACGAAAACGCCCAGGCGGCGATCGAGATCGTCCAGGGCTCCACCACCGCCCGCGCGGTGACGGTCGCCTGCACGTTCAGCCGATAGGCGAGCGCGGCGAGGCTCACGTCGGACCAGGCGACCGCGACGATGATGCACGGCAGATAGCGATCGAGCCCGCGCACCGCGGTGTTGGGATACATGATCTGCGGAAACAGCCACAGCACGAAGCTGGCCGCGATCGCCGCCAGGAACGCGACCGCCATCGCATCCCACACCACCATGTTGGCCGGCTGGTCGCTCGATGCGAGCGCCTGGGCGAGCCCGCGCTTCAGCCCCAAAGTCGCGACGAGCGCGGCGAGTTCCACCACCACGACCGCGATGGCGAAGCGCCCGACCAGATCGGGGCCGTAGATGCGGCCGGCGATGAACAGGAACGGGATGCGCGCGGCGAGGCGCAGCACGAACCCCGCGATGTTCGTCCGCCCGCCCTTGGCGAGCGTGTCGATATCCCCCTTGGCTTCGGTCATCGCCGCGCGGTCGCCACCGCAAAGCCGCGCCGCCGGCCGGGCTCGCGCGAGTCAGCCGGACGCGGCCGGCCGCCGCGCTGCGCCGTCAATGCGCCGCGCCCCAGCTCGCGCCGGTGCCGATCTCGATGCCGAGCGGCACCGACAAGGTGATCGCGGGTTCGGCCGCCGTCGCCATCACGCGTTCGATCACCACGCTTGCCGCCGCCACGTCCGCTTCGGGCAGTTCGAACACGAGTTCGTCGTGCACCTGGAGCAGCATGCGGACGTGACCCAATCCCGCCGCCTCCAGCGCGGGTGTCATCCGCACCATCGCGCGCTTGATGATGTCGGCGCAGGTGCCCTGGATCGGCGCGTTGATCGCGGCGCGCTCGGCGCCCTGGCGTTCGCCCTGCACCTTGGACTTGATCCGAGGGAAATGCGTCTTGCGGCCGAACAGCGTCGTGGTGAAGCCGCGCGCGCGGACCTCTTCCAGCGTTTCGGCGATATAACGGTTGATACCGGGGAAACGCTCGAAATAGGTGTCGATCATCGTCTGCGCCTCGTCCGCGCTCACGTCGAGCCGGCCGGCGAGGCCCCAGCGGCTGATGCCGTAGAGGATGGCGAAGTTGATCGTCTTGGCGCGCCCGCGCGTGTCGCGATTCACCTCGCCGAACAATTCCATCGCGGTCAGGCTGTGGATGTCGTCGCCGTTCGCAAAGGCGTCGCGCAGCGCGGGCACGTCGGCCATGTGCGCGGCCAGACGCAATTCGATCTGCGAATAATCCGCCGACAGGATCACATGGCCCGGCTCCGCCACGAACGCGTCGCGGATCTGGCGGCCGGTCTCGGTGCGGATCGGGATATTCTGCAGATTGGGATCGGTCGACGACAGCCGCCCGGTCTGTGCGCCGGTCAGGCTGTACGAGGTGTGCACGCGGCCCGTGGCCGGGTTTACCTGCGCCTGGAGCGCGTCGGTATAGGTGGATTTCAGCTTCGAGAGCTGGCGCCATTCGAGCACCTTGCGCACGATCTGCGCGCCCGGCTCCTCGGTGCCCTTCAGGTCGCGCGCGATGCGTTCGAGTTCGGTGACGTCGGTGGAATAGACGCCCGATTTGCCCTTGCGGCCACCCTTCAGCCCCATGCGCTCGAACAGCACGTCGCCCAACTGCTTGGGGCTGCCGATCGTGAACGCGCTGCCCGCCAGCGCATGAATCTCGGTCTCCAGCCCGGCGATCTGCTCCTGGAAGGTGGCGGAGAGGGCGGCGAGCTTCGCGCCGTCCACCTTGATTCCCAGCATCTCCATGCCGGCGACGACGGGGACGAGCGGCCGATCGACCATCTCGTACACGCGCGTCGCCTGCTCGTTCGGCAGCCGCGCGCGAAAGCGTTTCCAGAGGCGATAGGTGACGTCGGCATCCTCGGCGGCGTAGCGCGTCGCCGATTTCAGATCGACCTCATGGAAGCCGCGTTGCGTCTTGCCGGTGCCGACCACGTCCTTGAACGCGATGCAGCTGTGCGACAGATGCGTGGCGGCGAGTTCGTCCATGCCGTGGCCGTGCAGCCCGGCATCGAGATCGAAGCTCATCACGATCGTGTCGTCGAACGGCGCGACCGCGATGCCGAGGCGCCCGAGCACGATCATGTCGTATTTGAGGTTGTGCCCGATCTTGAGGACCGCCGGATCCTCCAGCAACGGCTTTAGCCGAGCGAGCGCGACGGCGCGGTCGAGCTGGACCGGCGTCTCGGCGAGCAGGTCGGTGGTGCCGTGGCCGAGCGGGATATAGCAGGCCAGATTGGGGTGAAGCGCCATCGACACGCCGACCAGCTCGGCACGCGTCGCGTCGACGCCCGTCGTCTCGGTATCGACCGCGATCCAGCCCTGGTGCCGCGCGACCGCGATCCAGCGATCCAGCGCATCCTCGTCCACCACCGTCTCGTACGCATCGTGATCGCAGGGCGGATCGGCCGCGATCGGCACGTCCGCGGGTGCGGCGACCGGCGCGTCGGCAACCTGCCCCAGCTTGGCGAGCAGCGTCTTGAAACCGTGATGTCCGAGGAACGCACGCAGCGGCGCGTCGGGAATGCCCTTCAGTTCGAGTTCGTCCAGCGGCTCGGGCAGCGCGACGTCGCAGCGCAGCGTCACCAGCGCGCGGCTGAGGCGCGCCATATCGGCATGCGCGATCAGATTGTCGCGCAGCTTGCCCGGCTTCATGCCCTCGGCCGCCGCCAGCACCGCGGTGAGGTCGCCATGTTCGAGGATCAGCTTGGCGGCGGTCTTGGGGCCGACGCCCGGCACGCCCGGCACGTTGTCGACGCTGTCGCCCATCAGCGCCAGCACGTCGCCGAGCTGGCCGGGCGCGATGCCGTGGAATTTCTCCGCGACATGTTCCGCGCCCAGCCGACGGTTGTTCATCGTGTCGTACATGTCGAGCCCGGGCTCGATCAGCTGCATCAGATCCTTGTCGCTCGACACGATCGTCACCGCCCAGCCCTGCGCCAGCGCCGCCTTGGCATAGCAGGCGATGATGTCGTCCGCCTCCAGCCCTTCGGTTTCGATGCAGGGGATGGAAAAGGCCCGCGTCGCGTCGCGGATCATCGGGAACTGGGGGACGAGATCCTCGGGCGGGGGCGGGCGGTGCGCCTTGTACTGGTCGTACAGGTCGTTGCGGAAGGTCTTCGACGATTTGTCGAGGATCACCGCCATATGGGTGGGGCCGTCGGCCGCATGCACCTCGTCGGCCAGCTTCCACAACATGCTGGTATAGCCATAGACCGCGCCGACCGGCTCGCCATGCTTGTTGGTGAGCGGCGGCAGCCGGTGATAGGCGCGGAAGATATAGCCGGAGCCATCGACGAGATAGAGGTGGGGCATCGCCGCCGATCTAGCGGATCGCGGCGCGCAGGACCACCCGATCCGAGGGGCCGCGGCTCAGTTCGCCGAACCGCCGCCGCCGGCGGCATAGCCCGCCACCGCGCTCGCCACCGCCTGGATCAGCAACTGGCGGTCGTGCATCGGGCGCCGCGTGTCGCCGATCATCACCGCCAGCGCATAGCGGCGGCCGTCGGGCGCGGTGAGCAGGCCGACATCGTTGAAGCCGGCGTTGCGCGCGCCCAGATCCTGGCCCGTGCCGGTCTTGTGCGCGATGCTCCACCCGGGCGGCAGCGCGGCGCGCAGCCGGGCGCGGCCGGTGAGCGAGGCGCCCATCGTGTCGAGCAGGATCCGCGTCGAGGTTTCCGACAGCAGCTCGCCGCGCGCCAGCCGCGCCAGCGCATCGGCGATCGCCACCGGCGCGGCGCCGTCGGGCGGATCGCCGACATAGGCGTCGAGCGCGGCGGCGCGCGCCTCGGGCGTCAGGCGCGCGCGCGCGATCTCGAAATTGTTGCCCTGCGCATAGGAGGGCTGCCAGGTCAGCCCCGCCGTCCGGCTTTGCAGCAGCCGTTCGCCGGGGCCGAAATGGATGTCGCCCAGCCGCTTGGCGGCGATCATCGCGCGCACCGCCGAGGGCCCGCCGACATAGGTGAGCAGCCGGTCGTTCGCGGTGTTGTCGCTCTGCGTCAGCGCGCGCGTCAGCAGGCCGCCGACGGTGGTGTGATAGCCATCGCCCTTCACCAGCATCGCCACCGGCTGGTGGAACAGCGTGATGTCCTCCGGCCGGACGACGATGGGGTCGTCCAGTCGCGCCTTGCCCGCGTCGCGCAGGCTGAGCAGCGTGATCGCCACCCACAGTTTCGAAACCGATTGCTGCGGCAGCAGCTGGTGGCCGCCCGCCTCCACCGTCCAGCCGGCATCGACCGCGCGCACCGCGATGCCCACCTTGCCCCCGAAATCCTGCCGCAACTGCGCGATCTGGCGCGCGAGCTGTTCGGGCGGGCGCGGGCCGGTGCGCGGGGCGGGCGGCGGCACCCGGATCGACACGACGACGGGTGTGTCGCGGCCGGGCGCGGCGCCGCTGGATCCCGGCCGCGACGACGATCCGCACGCGCCGAGCAGCGCCAGCATTCCGATCAGACCCAGACGGCCGAAGCCCTTCGACTGCATAATATTCCCGACGCAGCGCAACGTGGGATCGATCCTTATCGGTGGATCGACCATCCGGAACATGGCGCTGCGCCACTTGCGGCGAACCGCGCCACGCACGGGCTCAACCGAGGATCCGGCGCCCATGGCCTCATGGCACCAGCACGGTATCCACCGCCTCCGCCGCGGTTTCGGGCCAGTCGAGCGTATAGTGGAGCCCGCGGCTTTCGTGGCGGTGGAGCGCCGATCGCACGATCAGCTCGGCGGTCTGCAGCAGGTTGCGCAGCTCGATCAGATCGGGCGTCACGCGGAAATGGCCGTAATAATCCTCCACCTCATGCGTCAGCAGGCGGATGCGGGCCTGCGCGCGCTGCAACCGCTTGGTGGTGCGCACGATGCCGACATAGTTCCACATGAACCGGCGGATCTCGGTCCAGTTCTGCTTGATGACCACTTCTTCGTCCGAATCGGTGACGCGGCTTTCGTCCCATGGGCGGATCACGGGGACGGGCGGCAGCGCGTCCCAATGCGCGGCGATATGATCGGCGCAGGACTCGCCGAAGACGAAACATTCGAGCAGCGAATTCGACGCGAGGCGGTTGGCGCCGTGCAGCCCGCTCTCGGTGCACTCGCCCGCCGCGTACAGGCCGGGCAGGTCGGTGCGGCCGTCGCGGTCGATGACGATGCCGCCGCAGGTATAATGCTGCGCGGGCACGACCGGGATCGGCTGCGTCGTCATGTCGATGCCGAGCCCGATCAGCTTCTCGTAGATGTTCGGGAAATGCGCCCTCACGAATTCGGGCGGCTGGTGGCTGATGTCGAGATGGACGCAATCAAGGCCATAGCGCTTGATTTCGGCGTCGATCGCGCGCGCCACCACGTCGCGTGGCGCGAGCTCCATGCGCTCGGCGTCGTAATAGGACATGAAGCGCTTGCCCGTGGTCGGGTTGATGAGTCGCCCGCCCTCGCCGCGCACCGCTTCGGTGATGAGGAAGTTCTTGACCTCGAGATTGTAGAGGCAGGTCGGGTGGAACTGCATCATCTCCATGTTGCTGACCCGGGCGCCCGCCCTCCACGCCATCGCGATGCCGTCCCCCGTCGCGCCGCGGGGCGCGGTGGAGAAGAGATAGGTGCGGCCCGCGCCGCCGGTGGCGAGGATCGTCGCCTTCGCGGTATACAGATTGACGTGCCCGGTGCCGCGATCGACCGCATAGACGCCCCAGACATTGCCCGCGCCCGAATAGCGTTCCTCATGCCGCCCGGTGGCGAGATCGATCGCGACCTGATCGGGGACGAGGGTGATGTTGGGATGCGCCTCAGCCGCGCGTTGCAGCGCCTCCTGCACCGCCCATCCCGTCGCGTCGGCGACATGGACGATGCGGCGGTGGCTGTGGCCGCCCTCGCGAGTGAGGTGGAGCGCGTTTCCTTCGGTGGCGAAGGGGACGCCGAGCTGCGTCAGTCGCTCGATCGCGGCGGGCGCGCCCTCGACGACGAACTCGACGATGTCGCGGTCGTTGAGGCCGGCGCCGGCGACCATCGTATCCTCGACATGATGCTCGAACGTGTCGCCGGGTTCGAGCACCGCGGCGATCCCCCCTTGCGCCCAGGCGGTGGAGCCCTCGTTCAGCGCGCCCTTGGCGAGCACGGTGACCTTGAACCGGTCCGCCAGATTGAGCGCCGCGGTGAGCCCCGCCGCACCCGAGCCGACGATCAGGACGTCGCTCGTGCTCATGCCCGCGCGCCCGAAGTGGAGGGGGCGAAGTGGAGGAAGTGGAAGAAGTGGAGGACCGAACGCATGGTTCGACAGGTCCCCGGAAGGAGCGCGGATGCGGGGGTGCGGCGACGGCGTGGAGCGACGGTCATCGCGTCACCCTGCCACAGCGGAGGGGGCGTAGGACAGGGGGGAGATAAGGGGGCTCACACGGCGGCGGGCAGCCAATCCTCGCAGCGCAGCCCGTCCACACGGCGGAATTCGTCCAGATTGCCAGTGACGACGACAAGGCCGCGGCTGCGCGCATGCCCGGCAATGAGCACGTCGTAACCGCCGATCGATCGGCCTTCGCGTTCCAGCGTCGCGCGGATGTCGCCGGCATGCGCTGCCGCCTCGGCATCGAACGCCATGACCTCCAGCCGGCTCGCGAACCGCTCCACCTCCGTCCGGTTGTCGATCGGCCGTGCCGACTTCGCGGCGCCGTGCAGCAGCTCGGTCAGCACGATGGTCGAGATCGTCAGCCCGTCGGTTTCGGCGTTGAAGCGCGCACGGATGCTCTGCGGGCGATCGCGCAAGACCCGGATGCAGAGATTGGTATCGAGCATGTAGCGGAGCATCAGAAAGCTTCGCGATCCTGGGCCTCGGGCTGTTGGCGCTCGCCCAGATCGATGCCCGACGCGGCGAAGAAATCGTCCCATGTGCGATCGGCCGGAACGATGATCCGTCGCACCCCGTCGCGAAGGACGGCGACCTCGCGCACGCCATCGGGGAACGCCACATCCTTGGCGAGCCGCACCGCCTGGGATCGGTTGGAGAGAAACACCGTCGTCCGCGTCATCGTCTGCCTCCTCGCGCAATGTGGGACGCGCAAGGGGATATGTCAATGGGATATACTTCGTGGATGGTTACCCGTTCGATGCCCGCGTCAGGCTCAGGAACACGTCTTCCAGATCCGCTTCCTTGGTCGACACGTCGACGATCCCGAAGCCGCTGCCCTGCACCGCGGCCAGCACCTCGCCCGCGTTCACCCGGTCCTTGGAATAGGTGATCTCCAGCGTGCGCATGCCCTTCAACGCGATCTTCTGGAAACAGGCATTAGCGGGCACCGTCTCCACGTCGCGATCCACCGTCAGCGAGACGATCTTCTCCTGCGCCTTGCCGACCAGCTCGCGCGTCGGCTCGTTGGCGATCACGCGGCCATGGTTGATGATCGCGATCCGGTCGCAGAGCTGTTCGGCCTCTTCGAGATAATGCGTCGTCAGCACCACCGTCACGCCCTGGTCGTTCAAGGCGCGAACATAGGTCCAGAGCTGCTGGCGCAGTTCGATGTCGACGCCCGCGGTCGGCTCGTCGAGCACGAGCACGGGGGGCGAATGGACCATCGCCTTGGCCACCATCAACCGCCGCTTCATGCCCCCCGACAGCGTGCGGGCATAGGCGTTGGCCTTGTCCTCCAGATGCACCGCGCGCAGCAGCTCCATCGAGCGGCGCTCGGCCTTGGGCACGCCGTAGAGGCCCGCCTGGATGTTCAGCGTCTCGACCGGGGTGAAGAACGGATCGAACAGGATCTCCTGGTTGACGATCCCGATCGACGCCTTGGCGTTCCTGGGATGCGCGTCGATGTCGAAGCCCCAGATCGCGGCGCGGCCGCTCGTCTTGTTGACCAGCCCGGCCAGGATGTTGATGAGCGTCGACTTGCCCGCGCCATTGGGGCCGAGCAGCCCGAAGATCTGCCCGCGCGGCACGTCGAAGCTCACCCCGTCGAGCGCGCGCTTGCCGCCCGCATAGGTTTTGCACAGATTGTCGATGGCGATCGCGGCTTCGGTCATGACGGGGGAATAGGCGCGCCGGCGTGGACCCTCAACCGGTTATTGCCCGGCGGATGCACGCTTGCTATCGGGAGGCCATGCTGCCGCCTCCCGAACTCTCCCGCGTCTCGCAACCCCGCGTCGCCTGCGACGGGGCGACCGACATTCCCGGCGGCGCCGCGCTCGGTCATCCACGCGTGTGGCTGCAGATCGACGAGAGCGGCTATGTCGATTGCGGCTATTGCGACCGGCGCTTCGTGCTGATCGGTGGGCCGGCGGACGGGGTGGATCCGGCGACGCTGCCCGATCACGGGGATGGCGCGGGGCGCTGAGCCGCCTATATCGGCGGGCATGACCGATCCCCGCAGCTTTCTCTACCGCGACGCGCTCGATCCCGAGCAGGCGCAGGCGCTGACCGCCAAGGCGCTCGCCAACGCCGATGACGGCGAACTCTATCTCCAGTATCGCCGCTCCGAAGCCTTCGGGTTCGACGACGGCCGGTTGAAGACCGCGAGCTACGACACGCATTCGGGCTTCGGCCTGCGCGCCCTATCGGGCGAGACGACTGCGTTCGCGCATGCCAACGAGCTGTCGCCCGCCGCGATCCGCCGCGCTGCCGAGACGATGACGCTGATCGATCCGGCGAAGGGCGCGCGGCCCGCCCCGCCGCGCGGCACCAACCGGCGGCTCTACACCGATGCCGATCCGCTCGACCTCGTGCCGTTCGCGGACAAGGTGAACCTGTGCCAGACGATCGACGCCGCGGCGCGCGCGCGCGATCCGCAGGTGGCGCAGGTGTCGGTCAGCCTGTCGGGCAGCTGGAGCGTGGTCGAGATCGTCCGCGCCGACGGCTTCGTCGCGACCGACGTCCGCCCGCTGGTGCGGCTGAACGTGTCGATCGTGGTGGAGCGCAACGGCCGCCGCGAAACCGGCAGCTACGGGATCGGCGGCCGCTATCTCTATGACGATCTGTTCGCGCCCGAGACCTATGATCGCGCAATCGATGCCGCGCTGGCGCAGGCGCTGACCAATCTCGACGCGATCGCGGCGCCCGCGGGCGAGATGACCGTGCTGCTCGGGCCGGGCTGGCCGGGCATCCTGCTGCACGAGGCGATCGGCCACGGACTGGAAGGCGATTTCAACCGCAAGGGCACGTCCGCCTTTTCGGGCCGGATCGGCGAGCGCGTCGCGGCACCGGGCGTGACCGTGGTGGACGACGGCACGCTGATGAACCGCCGCGGATCGCTGTCGATCGACGACGAGGGCACGCCGACGCAGGAGAATGTGCTGATCGAGGACGGCATCCTGAAGGGCTATATCCACGATCGGTTGAACGCGCGGCTGATGGGGGTCGAACCCACCGGCAATGGCCGCCGCGAGAGCTTCCAGCATGCGCCGATGCCGCGGATGACCAACACCTTCATGAAGGCGGGCAACGACGATCCCGCCGAGCTGCTGTCCCGCATGAAGCGCGGCATCTTCGCGCGCGCGTTCGGCGGGGGTCAGGTCGATATCGTCTCGGGCAAGTTCGTGTTCAGCTGCACCGAGGCGTTCCTGGTTGAGGACGGCAAGCTGGGCGCGCCGATCAAGGGCGCGACGCTGATCGGCGATGGTCCCAGTTCGCTGACGAAGGTGCGCGGCATCGGCAACGACTTCGCGCTCGACGAGGGAATCGGAATCTGCGGCAAGGGCGGGCAGAGCGTGCCCGCGGGCGTGGGTCAGCCGACCCTGCTGGTGGACGGGCTGACGGTGGGCGGCACGGCGACCGGGTGAGCGCCGCTCAGTAACCCGAGATCAGCATGTCGAGCGCGGCCTTGATCCGAGATTCCTCGGCGGTCAGATTGGCGACGATGCCCTCGATATCGCGGACGGCGATGCTGCGGGCGAGCGGCGTCACCATCGCGAGGCGGCGGCCATCGATCGTGAAGACCGGCAGCAGGCGGTCGGGTGCCGCCGGATCGGGTGTTCGAAGCGGCACCACGAGGCGCGTCGCCAGACCGCTGAGCAGATCGGACTGACAATCGATCACGAGAACGTCGCCACGCACGCGACAGACGTCGAATTGAGCCACTATAGCGGCTCCAGATGCGCGAGCGGATCGCCCTCCGCTTCGTACCGGCGATTGAAGCCTTCGAGCCATTCGCGGTTGTCCTCGCGCCACATCTGTTCGCGTCGCCGCTTCGTCTCGATCCGCAACGCGTCTTCCGTGATCCGCGACAGGTTGAGCCCCGCCTCGCGCGCTGCGGCGATCACGCCCGTATCGATCGACAGATTGACGGATTTGCGCTTGCCGGCCGTTATGGGACCATGCTTCATGCGCTCGATGTATGCGCACGGTCTGCGCGCGTCAATCGGAGCGCCGACCCTATGAGCATCGCCGAACTCGGCCGTTTCAGCCGCAACGAAGCGCATATCCTTGTCGGACGGCTGGCCAGCGAAGGGATCGAGGCGATTGCGTTCGACGGCGAGACCTCGATCGGGGACGGCAGCTATCTGCTGATCCCGGTGCGCGTGATGGTGGACGATGCGGATCTCGCGGCGGCCAAGCGGATCGTCGCCGACGCTGCCTGATTTTCGGGCAGACCCGTCCGCCTGCCTAAAAAATTTACCGATCGTTCACGAATCCGCCGACGCTACGCCCCGAACCCCGGTCTGTCCCACTTGGCACGATGGTTGCTGGAGATGTTCCGGGACATAGGGAAGGGGCACCGGTGAAGCTGGTCATCGCCATCATCAAACCGTTCAAGCTGGACGAAGTGCGCGAGGCGCTGACCGAGATCGGCGTCGCGGGCATGACGGTCACCGAGGTCAAGGGGTTCGGTCGCCAGAAGGGCCAGACCGAGATCTACCGCGGTGCCGAATACAGCACCAACATGGTGCCGAAGATCAAGATCGAGGTCGTCTGCGCCGAGGCGCTGGCCGACCGCGTCGTCGAGGCGGTGCAGGCATCGGCCAACACCGGCGCGATCGGCGACGGCAAGATCTTCGTGCTCGACGTGGGGCAAGCGGTGCGCATCCGCACCGGCGAAACCGACGATTCCGCACTTTGACAGGATTGGGGGGACCAATGAAGCCGACACAGAAGATCGCGCTCGCGCTGGGCGGCCTTGGCGCTGCGGCGCTGCTGGCGCACCCGGCCTTTGCGCAGACGCCCGCCGGCGCGGTCGCCGGCCAGATCCCGAAGGCCAGCGTCGACAAGGGCGACACCGCCTGGATGCTCGTCTCCACGCTCCTCGTGCTGATGATGTCGGTGCCGGGGCTCGCGCTGTTCTATGGCGGCCTCGTGCGCACCAAGAACATGCTGTCGGTGCTGACGCAGGTGCTGATGATCGTCTGCCTGGTTGCGGTGATGTGGGTCACCTTCGGCTATTCGATGGCGTTCACCGGGCATAACGCGTTCTGGGGCGGCCTGTCGAAGGCGCTGCTGATCGGCGTCGACGCCAACAGCCAGGCGGCGACTTTCTCCAACGGCGTCTACATCCCCGAATATGCCTATATCTGCTTCCAGATGACGTTCGCGTGCATCACGCCCGCGCTCTTCGTCGGATCGGTGGCGGAGCGGGTGCGGTTCTCGCCGCTGATGCTGTTCGTCGCGCTCTGGGTCACGTTCGTGTATTTCCCGATCGCGCACATGGTCTGGTATTGGGGCGGCCCCGACGCGATCGCCGCCGCGGCGATGAAGGGCACCGCTGCGCTCGACGCGCAGAATCTCGACGCCGGCTGGCTGTTCCAGAAGGGCGCGCTCGATTTCGCCGGCGGCACCGTGGTGCACATCAACGCCGGCATCACCGGGCTGGTGATGGCGCTGCTGCTCGGCAAGCGCACCGGTTATCCCCGCGAGCCGATGCCGCCGCATTCGCTGACCATGACGATGATCGGGGCCTCGCTGCTGTGGGTGGGCTGGTTCGGCTTCAACGCCGGCTCCAACCTCGAATCCAACGGCGTCACCGCGGTGGCCTTCATCAACACCTTCGTCGCCACCGCCGCGGCCGGCCTGTCGTGGCTGCTGTGCGAACAGATCGTCCGCGGCAAGCCGTCGCTGCTCGGTGCAGCCTCGGGTGTGGTCGCCGGGCTCGTCGCGGTGACGCCGGCCAGCGGCTATGCCGGGCCGATGGGGTCGGTGGTGCTGGGCCTGATCGTCTCGCCGATCTGCTTCTTCTTCGTCGCCAAGGTGAAGACGAAGTTCGGCTATGACGACAGCCTCGACGTGTTCGGCGTGCACTGCATCGGCGGCATCACCGGCGCGATCCTGACGGGCGTGCTCGTCTCGCCGAAGCTCGGCGGCCAAGGTATCGCCGATTATGCGAGCAAGCCCGGCACGCTCGCGGTCGGCAGCTACGACATGCTGGCCCAGGTGTGGATCCAATGCCAAGCCGTGATCGTGACGCTCGCCTGGTCGAGCATCGGCGCGACCGTGCTGTACCTGCTGATCGACAAGACCTGGGGCATGCGCGCGTCGGTCGAGACCGAATATGACGGCCTCGACATCGCCGAGCATGGCGAGCGCGCCTACCATTATTGAAGCCATCGGGCGGGCGCCCCGCAAGGCGCCCGCCCCACGATGTTCCTCCTGCGGACACACCTGGCCGGTGCGGCGACGCACCGGCCTTTTTTTTTGGCGCGGCGGTGGGCTGGCCCGATCAGGGCCTCGCGAGCGATCGGGTTCACGCGAAGACGCGAAGACGATGCGTTTTGGGCCATCGGTCCTCAAACCCCTGGGCTCGTGACGATCATGACCGGGCGCAACAGCTTCGCGTCTTCGCGTCTTTGCGCGAACCCGGCGTTTTGGCCGGCATGCGCCGCGAGAGAAACGTCGCCGTGCCGGCCGCTGCGCAATATCCGAGCACGCATCGCGCCTGGGCGATGACGTCAGATCAGGGCGCCATCCGCCGCACGTCGAGCACGTCGACGCCCGCCAGCGCCACGTCGCCCAGCCGGCGGTCGCCCGTTTCCACGACGATCCCGCCGGCGGTCGAGCGGACCGCGCTCCAGCCGATTTCGTGGACCGCATGGCGCCGGCCCCGGCGGCGCAGCACGGCGAGGCGCGCATCTTCGCCCACCACCAGCGCGGCGGCGCCGTCGGCGCCCACCACCGCGTTGCGCGCGGCGAAGCGGGGCAGCGCGCTCTCGGCGGCGCTCGCCGCCTCTTCGGGGCTGTCGATCCGGTCGCCGCCGCGGCGCAGCGCCATGCGGACAAGGAGCCCGATCGCAAACAAGGCCGCCACCGCGAGCACCGCCAGCGCCGCGATGCTCGCACTGGGCGGCGCGGTCATTGGCCTCCCGCCAGCGCGTCGAGCGTCGGCCGGATGCCGGACAGGTCGTAGCCGGCCTGCTGCGCCTGCGTCACCAGCAGCTCGGGATTGCGCCCCGCCTTGGCCGCGGCCAGCGCCCACAGGTTGCACGAGCGCGTGCCCGAGCGGCAATAGGCGAGCACGGGACCCTCGGCCGCGACGAGCGCGTCCGCCATTGCGTCGAGCTGCGGGTGCGAGAAGCCGGCATGGGTCACGGGAATGGCGGTATAGGCGAGGCCCGCGGCCTCGGCCGCGGCGCGGATCGCGGCGCCGCTCGGCTGGCCGGGCTCCTCGTCGTCGGGCCGGTTGTTGATGACCGCCTTGAAGCCGGCGGCGGCGATCGCCGCCATATCCTCGGGCGCGATCTGCGGCGCGACGGCGATGCTCTCGTTGATGGTCCGGATCATGCCGCGTCTCGAATGACGTTGAGGAAGGCCTCGCCATAGGCGTCGAGCTTGCGCGCGCCAATGCCCGAGAGCACGCCCAGCGCCGCGCGGCTGGCGGGGCGCTGCGCCGCCATGTCGCGCAACACCGAATCGTGGAAGATCACATAGGGCGGCACGCCCGCCTCCTTGGCCAGCTCGCGCCGGCACGTGCGCAGCGCCTCGAACAGCGGATCGTCGACCGGGTTGGGCACCGCGCCCGCCACACCGCGCTTGCGGGGCACGCGCTTGGGCGGCACCACCACCGAAAGCTGCGCCTCGCCCTTCAGGATCGCGCGCGCGGCGGGGCCGAATTCCAGCCCGCCATGATCGTTGGCGCGCAGCGCGTCGCGCAGCAGCAGCGCGCGCGCGACCGGCTTCACCAGCGCCGCCTCCTCGCCCGCGGCGATGCCCCAGACGGACAGCGCTTCATGGCCGTTCATCAGGCTGCGCTCGGTCGAGGCGCCGGTCAGCACCTGTTCGATATAGCCGACGCCAAAGCTCTGGCCCGTGCGAAACACCGCGGAGAGGAATTTCCTCGCCACCTCCGTGACGTCGACGGCATCGGGGCTGCCCAGGCAATTGTCGCAATTGCCGCAATCCTCGGCACGGTCCTCGCCGAAATGCTTCAGCAGGATGCGGCGGCGGCAGCCGGCGGTCTCGACCAGCGCGCCGAGTGCCGCCAGCCGCACGCGCTCGCCCGCCTGGCGTTCGGGCTCCACCTCGGCGATGCGCTGGCGGGCACGGACGAAATCCTCCGCGCCCCAGAACAGATGCGCCACCGACGGATCGCCGTCGCGGCCCGCGCGGCCGGTTTCCTGATAATAGGCCTCGATCGACTTGGGCAGGCCGGCATGCGCGACGAAGCGGACGTCGGGCTTGTCGATCCCCATCCCGAACGCGACCGTCGCGCAGATCACCATGTCTTCGCTGGCGACGAAATCGGCCTGGTTCTTCTGGCGGATGTGCGGCTCCAGCCCGGCATGATAGGCGCGCGTCGGGCGGCCGGTGCGGCCCAGCGCCTCGGCCAGCTTCTCGGTGGCGGCGCGGGTCTGCGCATAGACGATGCCGGGGCCGGGCTGCGCCGCCACGATCGCGGCGATCTGCTGGTTGGTGTTGGCCTTGGGGCTGATCGCATAGCGGATATTGGGGCGATCGAAGCCCGAGACGATCAACCCGTCCTGCGGCAGCCCGAGCTGTTGCAGGATGTCGGCACGGGTATGCGCGTCGGCGGTGGCGGTCAGCGCGAGCCGCGGCACATCCGGAAACGCGTCCATCAGCGGCGCGAGCAGCCGGTAATCGGGGCGGAAATCATGGCCCCATTCGCTGACGCAGTGGGCCTCGTCGATCGCGAAGAGGTTCAGCGGCGCGCTGGCCAGCAATTCGCGGAACGACGCGGTCGAGGCGCGCTCGGGCGCGATATAGAGCAGATCGAGCGCGCCCGCCTTGAACCGCGCGATCGTCTCGCCGCGATTCTGGTCGACGCTCGTCAGCGTGGCGGCGCGGATCCCCACCGCCTCGGCGGCGCGGAGCTGGTCGTGCATCAGCGCGATCAGCGGCGAGACGACGACGCACGTCCCCTCCATCATCACCGAGGGCAATTGGTAGCAGAGCGACTTGCCCGCGCCCGTCGGCATCACCGCGAGCGTGCCCTGATGCGCCAGCACGCGATCGACCACCTGGCGCTGCACGCCGCGAAAATCGGGAAAGCCGAACACGCGCTGGAGCGTGGGAAGGGGATCGGGATGCATCGTCGCTTTAGGTAGCGATCCGCTTCACGATGTCGAGCGGTGCACGGCCGAGAGAATCGGATAGCCGAGCCGGTCGAGTACCGCTTCCGCCTCGTCGGCGAAATCGCGGTAGCGCGTCTCGGCCAAACAGCGCGCGGGTTCGGTGTGCTCGAATTGCGTGCATCGCGTCACCGGCGCGCCGCCGATTCGGCGGCGCAGGACCGCCATCGCTTCTGCTCCCGCGCCGATCCGGCTTGCGTCGGCGACATAGGCGATACAGGCACCCTTCGGCTCGGGGTTGCGCGTGTTCTCGCATGCGGCGCGGGCCTTGACCGCGTCATCGGCGAACAGGGATTTGAGGTTCGGATCTGCCGAGACGTCGCGGCTATTGCCATGGTCGAACGCGAAGACCCGCGGCGGCGCCCAGGTGCTCGCACACGATCCGAAACCGCAATCGAAGCGATCGTCGGCGAGGACGAAATCGGCGGTCCCGTGCCCCGAGCGATCGGTGGGGAAGGGCACGCGCGATACCGGATCCACGCGGCAGAAGGTGGCGTTGCCGCTACCGGCGGCGCCATGGTTCAGCCGCGCCGCGGCAAACCCCTTGGGCTCGGCATAGGCAATCTGGATCGACACGCATCCGCCGGATCCGCCGGCGTCCGTAAGGATGACGAGCGAAGGATGCGGATCGTGCGGCGACAGCCGGCCAACCGCATAGCGGAAACCCAGCCCCGGATCGCTGGTGATCCGCAAAGGCGGCGCGCCGTCCCGCGAGCGGACCATGGCGACGAGGTAGCGCGTATCGCCATCGGCATCGCCGAAGCAGGCGGGATGCCCCAGCCGCTGCGCGCCGCAGCTTGTCTCCGCGATGTCGATCCACGTCCCATCGACCGCGATCCGCCGATCCATGCCGGGCTCCGCTTCGACGAAGCGGTCGAGGGGGAAGGGTTCGGGATTCGGCGCTGCGCCGAGTAGAAGGCCGATCGAAAACAGCGCCGACCGACCACGCCACATTGCACCGCTCCTGAGGATCAACATGGCTTAACCGCATGCCCGCTTCGGTTCAACCGCGGAACGGCGCGGTCGTCCCGGTTTCGATCGACGCCCGCGAGCCAGCGTTTCCTCGCGGCGCGCCTGACCTACTCCGCCGCCAGCGCCTCCTCGCGCTCGTGCGCCTGGCGCGCCCACATTTCGGCATAGAGGCCGCCGCGGCGCAGCAGTTCGGCGTGGCTGCCGCGTTCGGCGATGCGGCCGGCGTCGAGGACGACGATCTGGTCGGCATGGACCACGGTCGACAGGCGATGCGCGATCACGATCGTGGTGCGGCCGCGCTCGATCCGGCGGAGCGTGTCGAGAATGTCCGCCTCGGTCCGACTGTCGAGCGCGCTGGTGGCTTCGTCGAGAATCAGGATCGGCGGGTTCTTCAGCAAGGTTCGCGCGATCGCCACGCGCTGCTTCTCGCCGCCCGACAGTTTCAGCCCGCGCTCGCCGACGCGGGTGTGATAGCCCTGCGGCTGGCGTTCGATGAAGCCGGCGATCGCGGCGCCGCGCGCGGCCTCCTCGATCTCGGGCATCTCGGCGCCTTCGCGGCCATAGCCGATATTGTAGCCGATCGTGTCGTTGAACAGCACCGTATCCTGCGGCACGATCCCGATCGCGGCGCGCAGCGACGCCTGGGTGACGCGCGCGATATCCTGCCCGTCGATCGTCAGCCGCCCCGCGGTCAGGTCGTAGAAGCGGTAGAGCAGCCGCGCGAGCGTCGACTTGCCCGCACCCGATGGCCCCACGATCGCGACGGTGGTGCCCGGCGTCACCACCAGATCGATGCCGCGCAGGATCTCGCGGCCGGGATCATAGCCGAAATGCACGTCCTCGAAACGGATCGCCCCCGGCCCCACCACCAGCGGCACCGCGTCCGCGGCATCGACCACGTCGGCGGGGGTGTCGATCAGGTCGAACATGCTGCCCATGTCGATCGCGCCCTGGCGGATGGTGCGATACACCATGCCGAGCAGGTCGAGCGGGCGGAACAGCTGCGAGAGCAGCGTGGACACGAACACCACGTCGCCCGCCGAGAATCGCCCCTGCGACCAGCCCCAGGCGACATAGGCCATGCCGCCGCCGAGCATCGCGTTGGTGATGAGCGCCTGGCCGACGTTCAGCCATGCGAGCGAATTCTCCGATTTCGTCGCGGCCTGCGCATAGGCGGACACCGCGTCCTCGTAGCGCTTGGCCTCGCGCGCCTCGGCACCGAAATATTTGACCGTCTCGAAATTCAGCAGCGAATCGACCGCATGCGCCACCGCGCCGGTGTCGAGATCGTTCATCCGCGTGCGCAGTGCGTTGCGCCAGTCGGTCACCCAGCGCGTGAAGGCGATATAGCCGATCACCATCACCACGGTGACCGCCGACAGCCCGATGCCGAAGCTATGCCAGAAGATGCCGAGCACCAAGGTGAGCTCGAGCACGGTGGGCGCGATGTTGAAGAGCAGGAAATACAGCATCGTATCGATGCTCTTGGTGCCGCGCTCCACCACCTTGGTGACCGCGCCGGTGCGGCGCTCGAGATGGAAGCGCAGCGACAGCGCGTGGAGGTGGCGGAAGACGTTGGCGGCCAGGCGGCGCGTCGCCTCCTGCCCGACGCGTTCGAAGACCGCGTTGCGCAGATTGTCGAACAGCGTGGTCGAGAAGCGCGAGGCGGCATAGCCGATCACCAGCAGGATCACGAGCGTGGCGAGGCTGCGGTCGCCGCTCGCCATCCGGTCGACCGCATATTTCAGCGTATAGGCCGAGCCGAACACCTGGACGAGCTTGGACGCCACGACGAAGACCATCGCCACGACGATCCGCGCGCGGAGCATCGGTTCTCCGGCGGGCCAGAGATAGGGCAGGAAACGGCGCAGCGTCGGCAGCAGCGGCTGGTCGGCGCGCGAAGAGGGGTGGGTTTGCGGTGGCATCTTCCGCCCATGTAGGGCGCGACGGCCCGTGGCGAAACCGTGACCGGCGGAACATCGCGCGCCGACATGCGCTTTTACCGACAGGCGGCGGGAGTTGGTGCGATGGGACCGATGGTCTTCGTGATGGCGATCATGGGTTGCGGCGACGGCAACGCCGCCTGCACCCAGGCCAGGATCGTCGCGACGCATTATGCCAGCATGGCGCAGTGCCGCGCCGCGCTGCCCGCACAGCTCGCGGAAAACAGCGATCTCTCCTATCCCGTGATCGCTGCCGATTGCCGCGCGAACGGGCCCTTGCTCGTCAAGGCCGAGGCGAAGGCGAACCGGGGCTGAGCACTGGACGGCGCCAAAGCCCCACCGGTCGCGGTGTCGGCGGATAGGTGCGCTTTCTTGCCGCGGCCCGGCGCGCCGCAGTGGCGATGAACCCGATTTTGGCAAGCGTCGACGTTCCCACCCGCTCGTCCCAGGCGCGCTCGCCCCGATCGGCCACATGGCGGCCGATCGCCCCATAGATCCCGGCGGCGGCCAGCACCGCCCAGGCCGAGCGGAACGTTAGGGCGGGCGTCCCGTAGCGCGCGCTCCGCTCGAAGGCCGCGGCCCGGTCGGCAAGACGCCGGGCGAGGATGGCGAGCGCGGGGCGGTGCTCGGGCGCCATGATCCGGTCGGCCGGGATCGCCATTCCGGCCAGCCAGTCGGCGGGCAGATAGCAGCGGCCGACCGCGGCATCCTCGCCGATGTCGCGCGCGATATTGGCGAGCTGGAAGGCGAGCCCGAGATCGCAGGCGCGGTCGAGCGTGGCGGCGTCGTCGGGATCGACGCCCATCGCCACCGCCATCATGCAGCCGACCGCGCCGGCGACATGGTAGCAATAGCGGTAGAGATCGTCCTCGGAGCGCGGGCGCCAATCCTCGGCATCGAGCGCGAAGCCGGCGATCAGGTCGCGCGCGAGCGCGGGCGGCATCCGCGTTTCGGCGGCGACGATCCGCAGCGCGTCGAACGGCGCATCGCCGACCACCCGCCCCGCAAGCGCGGCCTCGGTCTTGGCGGTCAGTTCGGCGAGGCGCGCCGGCGCGTCGTCGACGCGCGTCATGCCATGGCCGTGATCCTGCCCGTCGGCGATGTCGTCGCACGCGCGGCACCAGGCATAGAGCAGCCATGCGCGTTCGCGGGTCGGGGGATCGAACAGCCGGCTGGCCGCGGCGAAGCTCTTCGACCCGCGCGCGATCGATTCGCGCGCGGCGGCTACGGTCGCTTCGCGGGTGGGGAAGACTTGCCTCATCGTTCCCCCGTCTGCGCGGGGAAACGGCGCCTCACAGCTCGGCCGCCTTCATCGCCACGATCGGCCGCGCGGGCACATGCGCGGCCATCCGTTCCAGCAGCACCTCCAGCGTGTCCGCCACGATCAGCAGGTCGCGGTGTTGCGCACGCAGGAAGCCGACATCGCCCATCTTTTCCCAGAAGGCGACAAGGCCATCATAATAGCCCGCGACGTTCAGCAGACCCACCGGCTTGGCGTGATAGCCGAGCTGCGCCCAGCTCAGCGCTTCCCACAATTCGTCCATCGTACCGGTGCCGCCGGGGATCGTGACGAACCCGTCCGACAGCTCGGTGAACGCCGCCTTGCGCTCGTGCATGCCCGCCACGACGTGCAGTTCGGTCAGGCCGCGATGTGCCACTTCGGCGTCCACCAGCGCCTGCGGGATCACGCCGATCACGTCGCCCCCGGCGTCGAGCGCGGCATCGGCAACCGCGCCCATCAGCCCCAGCCGGCCGCCGCCATAGACGACGCCGATGCCGCGCTCCGCCAGCGTGCGGCCGATCGCGCGCGCGGATTCGATATAGACGGGATCGGCAGGGGTCGCGGATCCGCAATAAATGGCGAGACGTCTCATCGAGGCTGCGCTGGTCATGGCCGCAGCGCTAGGCGAAGCGTCGACGCCTCACAAGCGGCGCACGGCCGGGGCCGTCATCGGTACAGCGCGGTCACGTCCTGTTTGATGCCGTGCAGCCGGACGGTGCGGCCGTTCTCGCAGGCCGGGACCGCGATCAGCCGCATCCAGCGTTCCGGCCCGGTGACGGGCCGGATCCGCGCGTCGAGCGTGAAGCCGCGCCGGTGCCGGATGGCATGCGCGCGCAGCCGCTCCAGGACGGCGCGCGATTCCTCGGCATAGAGCGCCAGCGCTTCCTGGCGCCGCACCGCGATGCCGCGGGGCAAGCCGAAGATGTCGTACACCGCATCGGACCAGGTCAGCGCATCGTCGGGCAACGCGCATGTCCACGCCCCGGTCGTGGCCGCCTCCGCCGACGCCGGGCCCGATCCGCCAAGCACCAGCCCCAGCGCAAACCGCTGCCCCGATTCGGCGAGCGGCCAGCTATGGTGGAGCGGCAGGGGTTCGATCGGCTTCACCGGGGGTTTGTACCCGCAAAGGTCTTAACGGCGGGTTTGGCCTATCGTCCCTCTTCCAGCATCAGCGCCGCGGTGGCCTTCGCGCTGCCCACCACACCGGGGATGCCGGCGCCCGGATGCGTGCCGGCGCCGACGAAATAGAGGTTGGGGATCGCATCATCGCGGTTGTGGACGCGGAACCACGCGCTTTGCGTCAGCACCGGCTCCAGGCTGAAGGCGCTGCCGAGATGCGCGTTGAGGTCGGTCGCGAAATCCTTGGGCGCATAGCTGAATTTCGTCACGACCCGCTCGTGGATGTCCGGGATCAGGCGGCGGCCGATCTCGTCCAGGATGCGCTTTTCGAGGATCGGGCCCACCTCGTCCCAGTCGACCGGGAACTTGCCCATGTGCGGCACCGGGGCGAGCGCGTAGAAGGTCGACATGCCCTCGGGCGCGAGCGCCGGATCGGTGACGGTCGGATGGTGGAGATAGAGCGAGAAATCCTGGCTCAGCACGCCGTGATCGTAGATGTCGGCCAGCAGCCCTTTGTAGCGCGGGCCGAACAGGATCATGTGGTGCGGGATGCCGGGCCAGGTGCCCTTGATCCCGAAATGCACGACGAACAGCGACGGGCTGTACCGTTTGCGCTCCAGCCGCCCGCGCGTGCGCTGCGCGCTGCGCGAGGTCTTCAGCAGGTCGCGGTAGCTGTGCATCACGTCGGCGTTGGTCGCCACCGCATCCGCCGCGCCGTGCCAGCCGCTCGCGCACGTCACCCCCGTGGCTCGGTCGCCGAGCGTGTCGATCGAGACGACCGGATCGCCGAGCCGCAGCGTGCCGCCCAGCCGCTCGAACTGCGCGACGAGGCCCGCCACCAGCCGGTTGGTGCCGCCGCGCGCGAACCACACGCCGCCATCGCGCTCCAGCTTGTGGATCAGCGCATAGATCGCGCTCGTCGTCATCGGGTTGCCGCCCACCAGCAGCGTGTGGAACGACAGCGCCTCGCGCAGCTTTTCGGACTGAACGAAGCTCGACACGATCGAATAGACCGACCGCCACGCCTGATATTTGGCGAGCGCCGGTGCGGCCTTTATCATCGAGGCGAAGTCGAGGAAGGCGACATGGCCGAGCTTCTCATACCCCTCCTTGAACACGCCCGCCGAATAATCGAGGAACTTCAGATAGCCCGCCCAGTCCTCCGGATTGAGCTTCGTGATCTCCTGGCGCAGCAGCGTGTCGTCGTTGGTATAGTCGAAATTGGTGCCGTCGGCCCAGTTGAGCCGGTAGAAGGGGGTGACGGGCTCGAGCGTCACGTCCTCGGCCATGTCGCGGCCCGACAGCGCCCATAATTCGCGCAGGCACTCGGGATCGGTGATGACGGTGGGGCCCGCATCGAAGGTGAAGCCGTCGCGCTCCCAATAATAGGCGCGCCCGCCCGGCTTGTCGCGCGCCTCTACGATGGTGGTGGCGATGCCGGCGGATTGCAGCCGGATCGCGAGCGCCAGCCCGCCGAAGCCCGAACCGATGACGATCGCGGTCTTCATGCCCGGATCGCCTTGATCGCGCGGGCGATCGGGACCGGCGGCTTGCCGGTGAGGATGCGTGCCTTGTCCATCAACGTCGATCGTCCTGCATAGAAGCGCCCGATAAGCCCCGGCGACAGGCGGTAGAAGCGCTCGAGCACGCGGTATCGCTCCGCGGGTTCGGCCGCCTTGAACAACATCGTGTCGAGCATGCGGTAAAAGCCGCGGCGCTGCCATGTCTGCCGCGCGAAGCGGTGCATCGCGTCGTGAAGATCGAGCCCGGCGAAATCGCGCCGCGTCGCGATCAGCCGCGCGGTGCGCACCGCATCGGGCAGCGAATAGCCGGTCGTCGGATGGAACAGCCCGGCGCGCATCCCCGCCTTGGCGACGCGCGCACCGCCCGATCGCCAATAGGCCTCGAAATCGCCGCCCATCGCCACCGGCAGCACGCCCGATTCGGCATGGCCGCGCGCGGTGACGGTCCAGCCGGCGGCGGCGGCATAGGCCTCGATCCGGCCGTCCAGCGCCGCATGGTCGATCGCGGTCGTGTCGCTGTAATAGGTGTCCTCGACGAACATCCGGTCGGGCCCGAACGGCAGCAGATAGACGAAGCGATAGCCGTCGATCTGCGCCACGCGCGCGTCCATCACGGTCGGCCGTTCATGGCCGTGGGGCTCGGCCAGCACCAGTTCGCGGCCGACGAATTTCTGCCAGCCGCAATCGAGCAGCGAGAGATCGGCGGGGCCGCGGGCGTCGATCACGCCCGTCGCCTCCACCCGGTCGCCGTCCGCCAGCACCACCGCGGTGGCCGATGCGCCCAGCACCTTGCGGCCCAGCATCAGCGCGTGCGCCGGCAACGCGGCGCGCACCGCCTGGTCCAGCCCGGCGCTGAAGACCGAATAATAGGTCGCATCCACGCGGCGCGCATGGTGCGGGAACGCCACCTCATAGCCGCGCCAGGCATGCGCGACGATCGGCGCCAGCAGCGGCCGGTCGCGCGCGTCGATGTCGCTGCCGAAGAACGACCAGACATGGTTGCCGCCGATCCGGTCGTCGCCCTCGATCAGCCGCACGACGAGGGCGGGATGGCGCGCCTTCAGCGCCAGCGCGATCAGCGCGCCGGCAAGCCCGCCGCCGACGATCGCGACGTCGCAAGGAAGCGTGGAGGCCATGCGCCCGTCTAGCGCGCGCGGGGCGGCTTGCGCAGGCCCAATCGTACGCGCCGGTGACTCAGGTTATATTCGCACCGACCAGACCCGGTTCCGGCGGGGGATGGCGCCGGCGCCGCGCCGCGCTAGCATGGCGCCGATGCACGCGCCCACGCTCACCACCGCCCGCCTGACGCTGACGGCCTATACGCCCGACGACCTGGAGGAATGCGCCGCGATGTGGGCGGAGCCCGCGGTCTATACGATGATCGGCGGGAAGCCGCGATCGCGCGAGGAGGTGTGGATCCGGCTGTTGCGGTCGATCGGGCAATGGGCGGCGTTCGGCTATGGCTCCTGGGTGGTGCGCGCGCGCGACGACGGCCGCTGGATCGGCGAGATGGGGCTGATCGAGGCGCGCCGCGCGATCGTCCCCGCGATCGACGATGCGCCCGAGGCGGGGTGGACGATGACCGGCGCGGCGCACGGCCGGGGCTATGCGCGCGAGGGGCTGGCCGCCGCGCTCGGCTGGGTCGATGCGCGGGGCCTGGCGCGGACGCGCTGCATCATCGATCCGGGCAACGCGCCCTCGCTCCGCCTGGCGGCGCATCTCGGCTATGCACCCTGGGCGGAGGGGCAATATCACGACAAGCCGATCCGCATCCTCGAACGGATGGCGGGCGCGGGCGCAAAGGCGTAAGGGCGCGGGGATGACGCTCGCACTGATCCTCTCCGCGCTGGCGATGACGGTGATCGTGGGCGTGCGCTATCTGATCGTCTCCGGGCTCTTCGCCTGGGGCACGCGCGCGCGGCATCCGGGGCTGTACCGCGGGCTCGATCGGCAGATGCGGCGCGAGATCGGCTGGAGCCTCGCCTCGGCCGCGATCTACGGCGTGCCCGCGGGGCTGGTCGCCTGGGGTTGGCAGAATCGCGGATGGACGCGGATCTATACCGATCTCCACGCCTGGCCGCTCTGGTACTGGCCGCTGTCGGTGCTGCTCTACCTGCTCGCGCACGACACCTGGTTCTACTGGACGCATCGCTGGATGCACCGCCCCAAGCCCTTCCGCATGGCGCATGCGGTGCATCATGCGAGCCGTCCGCCGACCGCCTGGGCGGCGATGGCGTTTCATCCGATCGAGGCGTTGACGGGGGCATTCGTCATCCCCGTGCTGGTGTTCCTGATCCCGATCCATATCGGCGCGCTGGCGGTGGTGTTGAGCGTGATGACCGTGATGGGCGTCACCAACCATATGGGGTGGGAGCTGTTTCCGAGGGCGCTGTGGGCCGGGCCGCTCGGCGGCTGGCTCATCACCGCGAGCCACCACCAGCGCCATCACGAGCAATATGGCTGCAATTTCGGCCTGTATTTCCGGATCTGGGACCGGATCTGCGGCACCGACAAGGGGCTGGGCGATTTCGCCCGCGCGCATGCGAAGGCACGACGGACATGAGCGACGGCGACTATGTGTATGACGAGGCGAGCGGCGAATGGATCGCCGCCGGCAGCGTCGCGGCACCGGCGGACGACGCCGGGGTGGTGGTGCGCGATTCGGTCGGCAACGTGCTGACGGACGGCGATCAGGTGACGCTCATCAAGGATCTGACCGTGAAGGGCGCGGGCCAGACGCTGAAGCGCGGCACGCTCATCAAGGCGATCCGCCTGACCGGCGACGCGCAGGAGATCGACTGCAAGTTCGACGGCATCAAGGGCCTCGTCCTGCGCGCCGAGTTCGTCCGCAAGCGCTGATGTCATCGCGCCGGCAAAAGGTGTAAGCCCTATCGGGGCCTCCCGCCCCGAAGGACGTCCGCGATGGCCAAGGGCCAGATGAAATCGAACAAGGAAGTGCGCAAGCCCAAGGCCGTCAAGCCGCCCAAGGGCAATGCCTCCAACCCCACGACCAAGGGCAAGCCCGCGACGCCGCCGACGTCCGACTGATCCGCCGGACACCCGGAGCCCTGCGGTGCGTTTCCCTCCGACGGCGCGCGTACCGCGTCGCCGGGCAGGAGGAACGTCATGGCCGAGGCACGCTGGAACGACATGCTGATCGCGCGGAGCGACGACATCGTGATCGTGGAGGGCAATTCCTATTTCCCGCGCGACTCGGTCGAGCCGGACGTCCTGCGCCCCAGCGCCACGACGAGCATCTGCCCCTGGAAGGGCACCGCGCATTACTACACGCTAGCCGTGAACGGCGCCGAGAACCCCGACGCCGTGTGGTATTACCCCGATCCCAAACCCGCCGCCGCCGAGATCGCCGGGCGGGTGGCGTTCTGGAAAGGCGTGGTGGTGCGGGATTGAGCGGGCGCACCCACGTACACGGTGATGCGCGCCCTTTGTCACGACGTGGGTTCGTTACGTCCGGACGAGAGGCAGGCGCATGGCCACGTCGCAGCGATCGTAGCTGTGGCCGAAGCGCGCCATGATCGCCGCGTCGTGTAGAAAGCCGGCGCGCTCATAGAGGTGGATCGCCGCTTCGCAGGCGTGGTTGGTAAGCAGGTACAGCGTCTCGATGCCGGGCAATTCTTTCGCCCGTTCGATCAGTGCCGCGAGCAGCACCGCGCCTGCCCCCGATCCGCGTGTTTCGGCACGGACGCCCATTTTGGTGAGCTCATAGGCGCCGGGTTCCGTTTGCATCAGCGCGCCCGCGCCCACGATCCGGCCATCGGGCGCGGCGATGAAGAGGATCACTCCGCCTTTGTCGACGATCGCCTCGCGCGGGTGCGCAAGGACGTGGCGGTCATGGTCCTCGAGCACGAACATATCCTCGATCCACGCCGCGTTGATGGCGTGGAAGTCCGCGGCGCGGGCATCGTCATAGGGCAGGATCGTGAAGGCCATGGTGTTGGGGTGCCCTTACTCCGCGGCTGGCAGATACACTTCGCTGCCCCTCGCGCGAAAGGTTTCGCGCATCTGCGCCATGCCGGCTTCGGCCTCTTCGACGGGGATGAACGTGGCGTCTGCCGGGCCGGGCTTCGCGGCGAAGTCGCGGCGGGCGGGGCCGCCGTCGTCGCCCAAAGCGGCGTTGTGCGCGGCGCGGCCGGCGGCGAAGTCGCGCACCTCCTGCGTGATCTTCATCGAGCAGAATTTCGGGCCGCACATCGAACAGAAATGCGCGGTCTTGGCGCCCTCGGCCGGCAGCGTCTGGTCGTGATAATGCTCCGCCGTGTCGGGATCGAGCGACAGGTTGAACTGGTCGCGCCAGCGAAATTCGAAACGCGCGCGGCTCAGCGCGTCGTCGCGCATCCTCGCGGCCGGGTGGCCCTTGGCGAGATCGGCGGCGTGCGCGGCGAGCTTGTAGGTGACGACGCCCGTCTTCACGTCGTCGCGGTCGGGCAGGCCCAGATGCTCCTTGGGGGTGACGTAGCAGAGCATCGCGGTGCCGTACCAACCGATCATCGCAGCCCCGATGCCGCTGGTGATATGGTCGTAACCGGGTGCGATGTCGGTGGTCAGCGGCCCCAAGGTGTAGAAGGGCGCCTCGCCGCAGACCTGAAGCTGCTTTTCCATATTCTCCTTGATCTTGTGCATCGGCACATGGCCGGGGCCCTCGATCATCACCTGCACGTCCTGCGCCCAGGCGCGGTGGGTCAGTTCGCCCAGCGTGTAGAGCTCGCGGAATTGCGCCTCGTCGTTCGCGTCGGCGATCGAGCCGGGGCGCAGCCCGTCGCCGAGACTATAGGCGATATCGTACGCCTTCATGATCTCGGTGATCTCGTCGAACCGTTCGTAGAGGAACGACTCGCGATGATGGCTGAGGCACCATTTCGCCATGATGCTGCCGCCGCGGCTCACAATCCCGGTCACGCGCCTGGCGGTCATGGGGATATAGGCGAGGCGGACGCCGGCATGGATGGTGAAATAATCCACGCCCTGCTCGGCCTGTTCGATCAGCGTGTCGCGGAAGATTTCCCAGGTCAGTTCCTCGGCCACGCCGCCGACCTTTTCGAGCGCCTGGTAGATTGGCACGGTGCCGATGGGCACCGGCGAGTTGCGGATGATCCATTCGCGCGTGTCGTGGATGTTGCGTCCGGTAGACAGGTCCATCACCGTGTCCGCGCCCCAGCGGATCGACCAGACGAGCTTGTCGACCTCGGCCGCGACGTTGCTGGCCACCGCCGAATTGCCGATATTGGCGTTGATCTTGACGAGGAAGTTGCGACCGATCGCCATCGGCTCGGATTCGGGATGGTTGACGTTGCTGGGGATGATCGCCCGGCCGCGCGCCACTTCGTCGCGGACGAATTCGGGCGTGACGAAATCGGGGATGCTCGCGCCGAACGACTCGCCGTCGCGGACGTGATCCTTGCGCAGCGCGCGGCCGAGATTCTCGCGCGTGGCGACATATTCCATCTCGGGCGTGACGATGCCGCGCCGGGCATAGTGCATCTGGCTGACATTGGCGCCGGCGCGCGCGCGCAGCGGCCGTTTCACCGCCTGGGGGAAGCGTGCCACGCCGCCCGAACGGTCGGGCCCGATTTGACCATTGTCCTCGGGCCGCAATTCGCGTGCGCCGTAGGGTTCGACGTCGCCGCGCGCCTCGATCCAGGTGCGGCGCAATGGCGGCAGGCCGGCGGCGATGTCGATCGTCGCCTTCGGATCGGTATAGGGGCCGCTGGTATCGTAGACGCGCAGCGGCGGCTCGGTGCAGGAGGGATCGAGTATGATCTCGCGCATCGCCACGCGGTGTTCGCCGACATGGATCTTGCGACTGCCGCGGATCGGGCCGGTAGTGACGCCGATCGGCGCGTTCGCCGCGTGGATAGCGGCCCCATCGGCTTTGTTCGGGACAGGCATAAGTCGCGCTCCAATAGGTCGGAGCGAGGACGATGGCGGCGGGAGCCGGAACCGCTCCCTCCCTCCGCCGGTGTCAACCGGATCAGGTTCAGCGGGTCATGGGCTCCTGCCCAATTCTCAAGCGCGGATCGAAGCGCTCCCCCGGGGATGGCCGGAGCATAAGCGCGCGACCGCGCCCACGCCAACGAAAAAGAGCCGCGCGATCCGGGGATCGCGCGGCTCGTCTCGAACGCGGTGGCGGGGCGATCAGGTGTTCGCCGTGCTCGCCACGATGTTGCCGTTCAGGCCGTTCGGGAAGAACCCGCCCGAACTGGAGATGGCGGCGTTCAGATAGACGATGTGCAGCACCTGGCTTGTCGTGCGGCCGAACACGATGCTGTTCGAATCGGTCGGCACGATGTTGGCCGAGCCGTCCGCATTGGTGATGCCCTGATCGTCGTCGCTCGACCCGTCGACGGCGTCGCGGACGTCGCTGATCTTGTTCGCATAGGTGACGAGCGCGGGGACGGTGAGCCCCTTGCGGTACAGCACGGTGCGGATCAGGCCGGCGTGATAGGCCTCGACTGCGAGGATGCCGGCGGCGGCCTCGGTATAGGTCTTGTTCACCAGCAGCGGGGCGGCACCCTTGTACGCGCTGACGCCGACGTCCTCGAAGATGAACGCGCCCAGAAGAAAGCTCTCGTCCGAGGCATAGGGATCGAAGGTGGTCGCGTTCGGGTTGGGGCTCCCCGGGCCGATGATCTTGGCCGCCAGCGCCGCCTGGCTGAAGGCGCCGGAGGAGGTGCTGCCATCGATGTTGATCGACGGCAGCGAGACGGCGGCAGAACCGAGCGCGGAACGAAGGAAATTGACGTGCGCCACTTCGTCCGCCGCGATCTCGCGGGCATAGGCCGCGACGATCGGATCGGTGAACGTCACCGCGCGGCCGCCCATGACCGTACCGACCGTGCCGGTGCCCGAGATGCTCGCCGACGAAAGGCCGGTGCCGTACACCGCAAAGGAGTAGAAGCTCGCCTCGAGATATTCAAGGTTCAGCGCGAAGTTCAGCACGTCGATATCGACCTGCGCCGTGGTGGCGGTCGCCGTCGGAGTGGGCGTGGGGGTCGGCGTCGGATTGTTGTCGTCACCGCAGGCGGCGAGCAGCGACAGGCCGCCGACCGCGGCGGTGGCGCCGCCGGCATATTTCAGAAAGGTGCGGCGTTCGGCGCGACGCTTCTCGGTCGCCGCCATGATTTCCATCATCGTGTTCGTATCGGTCATCGGATCTCTCCCGAATGCAAGGGCTTACGACTGCAGCGTGCTGGTCTTGATGTTGCCGTTCACGCCGTTCGGGAAAAACCCGCCGGCGGTAATGGCCGCCTTGGACAGGTAGACGATGTTCAGCACCGAGCCGGGCGTGCGGCTATAGGCCAGACCATTGGAGTCCGTCGGCACGATGTTGGTCGCGTTGGCACCGTTGATCGTGGAGCTGGCGATGCCCTGGTCGTCGTCGCTCGATCCATCCAGGCTGTCGCGTGCGTCCGAAATCGCCGTGGCACTCGTGATGAGCGCGGGGATGGGGGTGCGCGCCGGATAGGTGCCGCCACCATAGGCTGCCGGGATCGCCGTGCCGCCGCTGCTGGTGCCACGTGCGTACAGGACGGTACGGACCAACGAGGCGTGATAGGCCTCCACCGCCAGGATGCCGGCTGCGGCCGACAGATAGGTGGCGTTGGAGATCAGCGGCGAAGCGCCCTTATAGGCGGTGACGCCGACGTCTTCGAAGATGAACGCACCGAGCAGGAAATTGTCGTCCGATGCGTAGACGTCGAAGAAGCTCGTCTGGGTGTTGCCGGTGCCCGCATCCGGGATGAGCTTGGCTGCACGCGCAGCCGTGCTGAACGCGCCGGTCGGCGTGATACCGACGTCGATCGTCGGCTGCGCGACGGCGGCCGAGGTGAGCGCCGAGCGCAGGAAATTGACGTGGTTGATCTCGTCCTGCGCGATTTCCTTGGCATAGGCCGCAACGACCGGATCCTGGAAGTTCACCGCACGCGCGCCGGCATTGTAGGTCGCCGACGTGGTATAGCCGTTCGTGCCCGTGCCCGTCGTCATCGACGCGGCGATAGGGGTGCCGAACACCGCATAGGAATAGAAATTCGCCTCGAGATATTCGAGGTTCAGCGCGAAATTCAGGATGTCGAGATCCTGCTGCGCGCCGATGTTCGCCGCCGACTGGGCGGAGGCCGCACTGGCGAAGGCGAAAGCACCCGCGCCAACGGCCGCGGCGCCGAGCGCGGTAGTGAAGAAAGCGCGGCGATCGTTCCGCCGTTCGACGCGCGCGTCAAAGGCTTCGATCAGTTTCTGACTGTCGGACATGCTGGCAACCTCCCTCTGGGATTTCGTTGTGAGTCGCAGACTAGTTGAATTTCAATATGTTGCAAGCAGGAGATGCAGCCAGATACTTGAAAAACACCTGCGATTACTTGGAGAAGACACGAAGGCCCATGCCGCAAACGGATGCGGGGACAGGGCGAGGACCGATCATCCTGCGCAGATACGCATCGACCCGCCATGCGGATGCATGACGGGTCGAAGTTATTTTCGAAATCCACGCGCCGCGTCGGCGGCGGCGGAAAAATCAGAAGGTGTAGGCCAGGCCCAGCGCGCCGTACCAATTGTTGCGGCTGCCCTCGATGCTGACGAGCGGGCTCGCCGCGAAATCGTTCATCAGATGCGAATAGGAGACGCCGCCGACGACGGACAGACCGTGGAGCAGCGTGCCGGTGATCGAATAATTGCCGAGCGCGGTGAGGTTATAGTTCTTCCAGCCCTTGTTGGCGTTGAACACGGGCAGGCCCGAGCGCGCCGAACCGAACGCATCGACGCCGAAATAGCTCTGCGCGTAACCGCGGCCGGCATAGTTCGCGCTGCCCGACAGCGCGACATAGGCCTTGGTGCTGAGCGGCGTGCCGTAGTTGATCGTCGGGGTGACGACATAGCTGTCGTAGATGTTGGTCACGTCATGGACATAGGTGACGTTGACCGACAGCTTGTCATAGGGGCTGGTGATGACGCCGGTCTTGCCGATGCCCACGAAGCCGCCGAGTTCCACCGCGAGCTTCTTCTTGCCGAGCGCCTCGACGCGGGCATCGTCGATGCGGCTCACCCGGTTGAAATTGAGGCTGACCACCGGCCCGAGCTGGAAGTCCCACACCGGGCCGGGGGCATTGCGGATGAGATCGAGCGAGAACTGCGTGCCGGCAACCGCGAAGGCATAGCCGTCATACACGCCCTGCGCCTGGACGATGCCGGTGATCTCGTTGTGCCGCGAGCCGTCATAGCTGGGCACGGTGGCAACGCCGGCGCCCACGGTGACGCGGTTGGCGTTCAGGTCGATCGCCTGACCGCCGCCGGCGCTGCTGTCCTGCGCCATGGCGGCGGCGGGGGCGAGAAGGGCGGCGGAGGCCGCGGCGAACAGGACGAAGGTGGATCGGCGCAAGGCGAGGGCTCCAGAAGATGTTTCAGTTCCGAAACGCCCCCTCGGCGCGTTGGCTCCACCGCGCTACCGATCCCGACCCAGGTGTTGCATAACAGCATCACCCCACCGCCCGCGCTGCCCCCGAAAAACTCTTTGGACGCGGGCGGGACCCTGAGGGCGCGTGCGCGTTACCGCTTCAGACGGCGGCGCCGTCGATCCACTTGAAAGGACATCATGTCATGGGTTTGTTCAGCAAGGACATCGCGACGTTCGACGACCTGTTCCACCACCAGCTCCAGGACGTCTATTATGCCGAGAACCAGATCACCAAGGCGCTGCCGAAGATGATCGAAAAGGCGACGGCCCCGGCGCTGAAGGCGGGCTTCGAGCAGCATCTTCGCGAAACCGAAGGCCAGATCCAACGGCTCGAGAAGATCTTCCAGCTCCGCGGCGAGGAAGCCAAGGCGGTCACCTGCCCGGCGATCGACGGCATCATCAAGGAGGCCAATGAGGTGGCCGGCGACATCGCCGACAAGGCGGTGCTCGATGCGGCGCTGATCGCCTCGGCGCAGGCGGTCGAGCATTACGAGATCACGCGCTACGGCACGATGATTACCTGGGCCAAGCAGATGGGCCGCGACGACATCGCCGCGATCCTGAAGGAAACGCTCGACGAGGAATATGCGACCGACGACAAGCTGACCGATCTGGCGACCAGCCAGGTGAACGCGAAGGCCGAAGCGGTCAGCGCCTGAGCCCAGGGCCGGGCCGCGGGGAGTATGCCCGCGGCCCGGCCTCGTTTCCCTCAGAGCCCATAGGCGCGGCGGAAGAAGACGATGGTCGTGGCGCCCGTCACGATCAGCGTCCACCAGCGGATCGCGCGCGGCGAGAGACGGCGGCCGAGATGCGCGCCCGCCCATCCGCCGACCACCGCCCCGACCAGCATCGGCAGGCACGCCGTCCAGCGCACCAGTCCGGTCGCCGCGAACACGATCGCCGCGGCGAAATTGGCCACCGCCAGCATCAGCGTGCGCGGCGCGAACAGCGCGCGCGGGGTGGCGTTGGCGAGCAGGCCGTAGATCGCGGTCGTCATCAGCCCCACGCCACCACCGAAATAGCCGCCATAGACGCCGACCAGCGATTGCGCCGCGACGAGCGCGCGCGGCCCGATCGTGACGCGCGCGTGAAGCCATGCCGACGCCCGGCCGCCGAACGCGATCACGAGAAACGCCATCAGCAACAGCCAGGGAATGATGACGTCGAACAGGCCGCTGGGCGTCGCGTAGAGAAGCACGCTGCCGATCAGCCCACCGACGAAGGTGATGGCCGAGAGCAGTCGGATGGACACGCCGGCGACAGGCCCGAGTTCGTCGCGGAACGCCCAGGCGCTGGTGGCGGCGCCCGGCATCAGCGCCACGTTGCTGGTTGCGTTGGCGAACCGCGCATCGAGGCCCATGCCGAGCGTGAGCGCCGGGATCGTCGCGAACGTGCCGCCCCCCGCCAGCGCGTTCATCGCGCCGCCGATCAGCCCCGCGCCCGCCGCCAGCGCGATCGTGCCCGGATCAGCCATGGGGAGCGGCCGCGTGAATCAGGCCGGCACCGACTGTTCGGATTGCGCCTGCGCATCGCGCGCCGCGCGGCTGATCTTTTCGGAGGCGGTCTTCAACTGGCCGCACGCCGCATCGATGTCGCGCCCGCGCGGGGTGCGTACCGGTGCGGAGATGCCAGCCTCGAACACGATGTCCGAAAACCGCCGCACGCGCTCGGGCGTGGAGCATTGATAGGGCGCGCCGGGCCAGGGGTTGAAGGGGATCAGGTTCACCTTGGCCGGCAGCTTGTATTTGCGCAGCAGCCGGACGAGCTCGTGCGCATCGGCGTCGCTGTCGTTCTTGTCGCGCAGCATGACATATTCGAACGTGATCCGCCGGGCGTTGTTGGTGCCGGGGTAATCGGCGCACGCCTGGAGCAGCTCCTCGATGCCATATTTGCGGTTGAGCGGCACGATCTCGTCGCGCACTTCCTTCGTCACGGCATGCAGCGAGACGGCGAGGTTCACCCCGATTTCGGCACCCGCACGCGCCATCATCGGCACGACGCCGCTGGTGCTGAGCGTGATCCGCCGGCGCGACAGCGCGAGCCCGGCGCCGTCCATCACCAGCTTCAGCGCGTCGCGGACATTGTCGAAATTGTAGAGCGGCTCGCCCATGCCCATCATCACGATGTTGGTCAGCATCCGCCCCTCGGGATGGCTTGGCCATTCGCCCAGGCCGTCGCGGGCGAGCATCACCTGGCCGACGATCTCGGCCGCGGTCAGGTTGCGGACGAGGCGCATCGTGCCGGTGTGGCAGAAGGTGCAGTTGAGCGTGCAGCCCACCTGACTCGACACGCACAGCGTGCCGCGGTCCGCATCGGGGATGAAGACCATCTCGTAATCCTGCGCATCGTCCGAACGCAGCAGCCATTTGCGCGTGCCGTCGCTCGACACCTGCGCCTCCACCACCTGCGGGCGGCTGATGACGAAGCGCTGTTCGAGCCAGGGGTGCATCGCCTTGGCGATATCGGTCATCGCCGAGAATTGCGTCGCGCCCCGGTTGTAGATCCAGTGCCAGAGCTGCTTGGCGCGCAGCTTCGCTTGTTTCGGCTCGAGCTGCGACGTCTCGAGCGCCATGCGCAGATCGTCGAGCGACAGGCCGAGCAGGTCGATCCGCCCATCGGCACGCGGCACGAGGGCGCGCGGGACGGGCACGGGATCGATGTGCCCGGGGATGGGCATGAGGGCGGTGGCGGCGGGCATCATCGCCACATAGCGCGGAACGCAGGATTTTTCCACTGTGCCGGCCATGCCGGCAGAAGGGCGCGTCAGCGTTCCCGCGTGGCCGCGAAACGCACCTTGGGATAGCGGTCCGCCGCATAGCCAACGTCCCACGCGCTCTTGGCTAGGAACACCGGGTTGGCGTCGCGATCCTTCGCCATCGAAGACCGGTTGAGATCGGTGAAATTCTTGAGATCGGCCGGATCCTCCGCCGACACCCAGCGCGCGGTGTCGAACGGGGCGGGCTCCAAAGCGGCGGCCACCTTATATTCGGCGTCGAGCCGCGACAGCAGCACCTCGAGCTGCAACTGCCCGACCACGCCGATGATCCAGTTCGAGCCGATCTCGGGATAGAAGACCTGGGTCACGCCCTCTTCGGCCATGTCGTCCAGCGCCTTGCGCAACTGCTTGGTCTTGGTGAAATCCTTCAGCACCACGCGGCGCAGGATCTCGGGCGCGAAATTGGGCAGGCCGGTGAAGCGCACCGCGGCGCGTTCGCTGAGCGTGTCGCCCACCCGCAGCGTGCCGTGATTGGGGATGCCGATGATGTCGCCCGGAAACGCCTCGTCCGCCAGCTCGCGATTCTGTGCGAAGAACAGGATCGGCGAATGCACCGCGATCGGCTTGCCGTGCCCGGTGGGGGTAAGCTTCATGCCGCGCTTGAAGATGCCCGAACACAGCCGCATGAACGCGATCCGGTCGCGGTGGTTGGGGTCCATATTGGCCTGCACCTTGAACACGAAGCCGGTCACCTCGGCCTCGTCGGGCGAGACGGGTGCGGGTTCGGCGGGCTGCGCGCGCGGCGGCGGCGCGAAATCGGCGAGGGCCGCGATCAGCTCGGCCACGCCGAAATCCTTGAGCGCCGAACCGAAATAGACCGGCGTCAGGTCGCCGCCGCGATAGGCCTCGGCATCGAAGGCGGAATAGGCGCCCTGCGCCAGCTCGGCCTCCTCGACCAGCTTTTCGAGCCCGTCCGCGCTCAGTACATCGGCGAGCTTGGGATCGTCGAGCCCGTCGAACGCCAGCGGCGTGCCGAGAAATTCGCGGCTGCCGCCCTCGGGCCGGCTCAGCGTGTTGGCATAGAGGTCGTACACGCCCTCGAATTCGCCGCCCATGCCGACCGGCCAGCTCATCGGGCATACGTCGAGCTGCAGCATCTCGGCCACCTCGTCGAGCAGTTCGAAGCCGCTGCGGCCCTCGCGGTCCACCTTGTTGACGAAGGTGATGATCGGCACGTTGCGCAGGCGGCACACCTCGAACAGCTTGCGCGTCTGCGGCTCGATCCCCTTGGCCGCGTCGATCACCATCACCGCCGAATCGACCGCGGTCAGCGTGCGATAGGTGTCTTCGGAGAAATCCTCGTGCCCCGGCGTGTCGAGCAGGTTGAAGGTGATGCCCTGGCGTTCGAACGTCATCACCGACGAGGTGACCGAGATGCCGCGCTGCTGCTCGATCTTCATCCAGTCGCTCCGCGCCCGCCGCGTCTGGCCGCGGGCCTTCACCTCGCCCGCCAGATGGATCGCGCCGCCGAAATAGAGCAGCTTTTCGGTCAGCGTCGTCTTGCCGGCGTCGGGGTGCGAGATGATCGCGAAGGTGCGGCGGGGGGATGTCATCGTGATGTCCGGTCAGGAGGAGAACGAGCGGGAAAGTCCTGCCCCGCCTCGTTCCGAACGACGGCGCGCGACGCGAACGGGAAGGGGGGGGGCGCCGCGCGTCAGGGCACCAGCGTGACGCTCATGCCGATCCGCATCGTCTCGCCCGCCGCCACTTGGAACACGCCGGGCTTCGCGCGGAAATCGCCGGTGAAGCCCTCGGGATCGGCGATGCCGTGCCATGGCTCGACGCAGACGAAATGCGCGCCGGGCTTGGTCCACACGCCCAGCCGCGGCGTGTCGGGAAAGGCGATGTGGAGCGTGGGGCCATCGGCGGCGCCATAGACGACCGACTGCGATTCGATCGGATCCCACACCAGCGCGTCATGTTCGAACAGCGCATCGGCCAGGTGCAGCGTGCGGCCGTCGAGCGGCGAGGCGCGGGTCTCGGCCGCGATCAGCCCGTCGGGCGCGATCTCGCGCAGCCGGGCGGGCTCGTCGCGTTCGAACAGGATGCGGTGCGCGTCGCGCGCCCGGCCATAAGGCAGCGGCCAGGCGAAGGCGGGATGGAAGCCGAATTGCGCGGGCATCGGCGCGTCGCTGCGGTTGGTGATCGCCGCCGCCAGCGTGATCGTCGCGCCTTCGATACGATAGGTGAGATCGAGCGCGAACGGGAACGGATAGTTCGCGCGGGTCTGCTCACTGTCGGTGAGGCGCAAGGTGACCGATGCGGCATCCTGCGACACCACGTCGAACAGCGAATGGCGTGCGAACCCGTGCTTGGGCATCGGATATTCGGTGCCGTCCAGCCGGATCACGCCGCCATTGGTGACGCCGATCGCGGGAAACAGGATCGGCGCATGGCCGGTCCAGAAGGCCGGGTCCGCATCGGTCATCAGCGCGCGGCCCTGCGCATCGCGCAGATGCGTCAGTTCGGCGCCATAGCTGTTGATCGCCGCCGACAATTCGGCGCTCGCGATTTCGATCATCTGCGGATCAGCCACGTAAGCTCGCTCCCAATTTGGCGGCGGCGGCAACCACCTTGTCCGCCACCGCCTTCAGTTCGGCCTCGGTAAAGCTCTTGTCGCCCGGTTGCAGGACGATCTCGATCCCGAGCGAGGTCTCGCCGTCGCGCGCGAACCGGTCGAACACGCGTGCGGCCACGATCGCGGCCTTGTCCGCGCCCTTCACCGCGCGCACCAGCGCGTCGGCGGCAAGGCCTTCGGGCACCAGGAACGCAAAATCGCGGCGGACGGGCTGGAGCGCGGGCGGCGCATAGGCGGGGCGCATGAAGCCCCCCGCTCCATCCTTGCCGCCACGCTTGGCCGGCAACGCGTCGAGATACAGTTCGACCGCCGCGACCGCGCCGTCGAGATCGAACGCCTTCAGCACGCGCGGGTGGAGCATGCCGAACGCGGCGAGCACGGTCTTCGGCCCTAGCCGCAGCGTGCCCGACTGGCCGGGATGCCAGGCCGGGTCGGCACCCGCCGCTTCGGGGCCCATCACCTGCAGATTGTCGACCGGCGCGCCCGCCGCGGCGAGCAGCGCGATCGCCTCTGCCTTGGCATCATAGGCGTCGAACGTCGCCTTGCCCTCGCGCCAGCCGCGCGCGCGGCGCTCGCCCGCCAGCACCACGCCCAGCGTCGGCCGCTCGGCATCCGCCAGATAGCGGCGGCCGATCTCGAACAGGCGCAGGCTCGTCGTGCCGCGCCTGGCGTTGCGCGCGGCGGCGGCGAGCAGGCCGGGCAGCATTGACGGACGCATCACGCGCAGCTCTTCGCTGATCGGATTGGCCAGCCGCCACGTGCCGCCGCCGAACGGCGCGGCCTCGGCATCCGACACGAAGCTCCACGTCACCGCCTCGTTCAGCCCGCGCGCCGCGGCGGCGCGGCGCACGCGGCGCTCGACGCGCTGTTCGGGCGTGGCGGTCGGGCGCGCGACGCCGGGCGTGCGGGGCAGGGGGACGGAGGCGACCTTAGCGATCCCCTCGATCCGGATCACCTCCTCGACCAGATCGGCGGGCCCGTCGACGTCGCGGCGCCAGCTCGGCACGTTCACCGGCCAGGCGCCTTCGATCGTTGCGAACAGCGCGTCGCTGAACGCGTCCGCGCTTCGGATCGCGCCGACCGTGAAGCCGAGCGACAGCAGGATTCGCGCCTGCCGCTCCGGCGCGACATAGAGGCCACCCAGATCGGCGCAGAGCCGGGGATCATAGATAATGGTGCGCGGCGCGACGGGCGCCTCACCCGAGCGGGTGATCGCGCTGGGCGTGCCGCCGCAGATCTCGAGCACCAGCCGGGTCGCGATCGACAGGCCGGTATCGAGAAAGGCGGGATCGACGCCGCGTTCGAAGCGGCTGCGCGCATCGCTCGTCAGCGTCAGCGCCTGTCCGGTGCGCGCGATATGGTCGGGATCGAAATAGGCGCATTCGATCAGCACGTCGGTCGTGTCGTGGCTGACGCCGGAATGCGCGCCGCCCATGATCCCGCCGATGTCGTGCACCTGCACGCCGTCGGCGATCACGGTCATCGCGGGGGTGAGCGTATAGGTGCGGCCGTTGAGGGCCTGGACCTGCTCGCCGGGCCGCGCCTTGCGCGCGACCAGGCCGCCCGACAGCTTCGCGCGGTCATAGACGTGGAGCGGCCGGCCGAGATCGATCATCACGTAATTGGTGATGTCGACCAGTGCGGAGATCGGCTTCTGTCCGATCGCGATGAGCCGGCGGCGCATCCATTCGGGCGATTCGCCATTGGTGACGCCGGCGACCGATTGGCCGAAAAAGGCGGGGCAGCCCGCCGGATCGTCAGTGCGCAGATCGGGCGCGGGGCCGTCGCCATCCACGGGGGGCAGCGACAGCGGCTTCAGCGTGCCGAGCCCCGCCGCCGCCAGATCGCGCGCGATGCCGCGCACGCCCATGCAATCCTGCCGGTTCGGCGTGATGCTCACGTCGATCACCGGATCGGTGAGGCCGGCATAATCGGGATAGGGCGTGCCGACGGGCGCATCGGCGGGCAGCTCGATGATCCCGTCATGGTCGTCGCCCAGCTCCAGCTCGCGCGTCGAACACATCATGCCGTTCGATTCGACGCCGCGGATGCTCGCCACCTTCAGCGTCACGTCGAGGCCGGGGACATAGGCGCCGGGCGCCCCGAACACCCCCACCAGCCCGGCGCGCGCATTGGGCGCGCCGCACACGACCTGGAGCGGCCCGTTTCCGGCGTCGACCGAGAGCACCTGCAGCTTGTCCGCCTGCGGGTGGCGTTCGGCGCTCAGCACGCGCGCGACCGTGAACGCCGCGAGCTTCTCGCCCGGATTCTCGACGCCCTCCACCTCGAGACCGACACGGGTGAGCGCCTCGACGATGGTGGCGAGATCGGCGTCGGTCTCGAGATGCGCCTTCAGCCAGCCGAGCGTGAACTTCATGCGCCTACTCCTCCGCTCAGCGTGGGTACGTCGAGCGACGAGAAACCATAATGTTTCAGCCAGCGGATATCGCCGTCGAAAAAGGCGCGCAGGTCGTCCATGCCGTATTTCAGCATCGCCAGCCGATCGATCCCGCAGCCAAAGGCGAAGCCCTGCCATTCCGCGGGATCGAGCCCGCAGGCGGCGATCACCCGGGGGTGCACCATGCCGCTGCCCAGCACCTCCATCCAGCCGCCGTCCGCCGCATCGCCGCTGCCGCCGATCACGCGCTTGCCCTTCACCAGCGTATAGCCGACATCGACCTCCGCCGAGGGTTCGGTGAAGGGGAAATAGCTCGGCCGCAGCCGCAGCACGATGTCGTCGCGCTCGAAATAGGCCTTCAGGAACGTTTCCAGCGTCCATTTCAGATGGCCGAGCGTGATCCCCTTGTCGATCACCAGCCCCTCCACCTGGTGGAACATCGGCGTGTGGGTGGCGTCGCTGTCGGAGCGATAGGTGCGGCCTGGCGCGATGATGCGAATGGGCGGTTTCTGGCTCAGCATCGTGCGGATCTGCACGGGCGAGGTGTGCGTCCGCAGCAGCATCCGCGCAGCGTCGCCAGACGCGAGCACGGCCGACGGCGAGCCAGGCTCGCCGTTCGACGACGGGCTTTGCCCGTCGCGCGCCGTGTCGCCAGCCGTTCCCGCCTGCGGCTCGCAATAAAAGGTGTCGTGCATCGCCCGCGCGGGGTGGCTCTCGGGGATGTTGAGCGCGGTGAAATTGTGCCAGTCGTCCTCGATCTCCGGGCCCGTCGCAACCGCGAAGCCCAGATCGGCGAAGATCTCCGCCAGCTCGTCCATCACCTGGCTGACCGGGTGCACCGTGCCCGCGGACGGCGCATCGACCGGCAGCGTCATGTCGAGCGTTTCGGCGGCGAGGCGCGCGTCGAGCACGGCGGCCTCGAGCGCCGCCCTGCGTTCCGCGATCGCCGCGGTCACGGCCTCGCGCAGGCCGTTGATCGCCGGGCCCTGCACCTGCCGCTCCTCGGGCGCCATGCCGCCCAGCGTCTTCAGCAACTGGGTCACGCGGCCCTGCTTGCCGAGCGCCTCGACGCGCACCGCATCGAGTGCGTCGAGCCCGGGGGCGGCCTGCACGGCGGCGAGCATGTGCTCGCGCATCTGGTCGAGTTCGATCATGATTTCCTCGGGCGTTTGGTCGCCGATAACGAAAAGGGCGCGGATGGCCTAGCCACCCGCGCCCCGTTTCGCGTTCGCTGCGGATCGCCTCAGGCGGCCTGGGGCAGAGCCGCCGCTTCGACCTGGCTCAGCGCATGCTTCGCCTGCGCGATGATCGCCGAAAACGCGGCCTCCTCGTGCATCGCGATGTCGGCGAGCACCTTCCGGTCGAGTTCGACGCCGGCGAGCTTCAGCCCGTGCATGAACTGCGAATAGGTCAGGCCCTCGGCGCGGACGCCGGCGTTGATGCGCTGGATCCACAGGCCGCGGAACGTGCGCTTTTTAACCTTGCGGTCGCGATACGCATATTGGCCGGCCTTTTCGACGGCCTGGCGGGCGATGCGGATCGTGTTCTTGCGACGGCCATAATAGCCCTTCGCCTGTTCGAGAATCTTCTTGTGCTTGGCGCGGGTGGTTACACCCCGTTTGACGCGTGCCATGGTCTAAATCCTTCTAAAGCTCAGCGCAGGCCGTAAGGCGCCCAGGCCTTCACAGCGGCCGTGTCGGCCTTCGACAGCACCTTGGTGCCGCGGTTCTGGCGGATATACTTGCCGTTGTGGTGTGCCAGGCGATGGCGCTTGCCGGCGACGCCGTGCTTGAGCAGGCCAGTGGCGGTGAGCTTGAAGCGTTTCTTGACGCCGCTCTTCGTCTTTAGCTTGGGCATTTTGGTCCTTTCGGTTGGACGACCATCCCCTGAAATCGCCGCGGCAGCCCACACTGGCCGGGCGATTCGTTCGACGGGGGTGCATCGAGGAAGCGGGGCGCATAGCCGCTGCCCCGGTGTAAATCAACCGTGCTGGAACCAGCCTGCGGCCCGTGCGATACGCAGGCATGACCGTACCGCGTAACGACATCGCCGATCCCGTGCCCGTGGCACCCCGCCGCCGCCGCTGGCGCCGCATCGGGTTGCGCATCCTGATCGGGATCGTCGCGCTGTTCGCCGCGATCTGGCTGGTGCTCTACATCACCAAGGGACGGTTCCTGAAGCACAGCTTCGAGCGGATCGTCGGTTCGCTCACCCACCGCACCGTCACCGTACGCGGCGATTTCCAGCTCTATTTCGATCCCTTCGCGATCAAGTTCCTGGCCGAGGGCTTCTCGCTGTCCAACCCCGCCTGGGCGACGCGGCCCAATCTGTTCCAGGCGGACCGGCTCGACAGCCGCATCGCGCCGCTGTCGCTGATCTGGGGCAAGCGGCGGTTCCACTGGCTGACGCTGACGAACGGCGCGGTCGATCTGGAATGGAACGCCGCGCACGACAGCAACAGCTGGACGTTCAGCGAGGCCAAGGGCGGCAAGCCGCTCGAATTCCCGATCATCGGCCGCGCCACCGTCACCGGCACCACGGTGCGCTATCTCGATTCACGGCTGAAGGTGCTGGCCGATCTGTCGATCGACACGATCCGATCGCAGAACGCCACGATCGGCGATGCGGTGCACTTCACCGGCAAGGGGCTGGTGCGATCGACGCCGTTCACGCTGACGGGCGCGCTGCTCTCGCCCGACGCGACCGTCGCGCGCGGCAAGAACGAACTGCGCGCCGAAGCGCATCTGGCGCACAGCGTGGTGGATGTGAGCGGCACGCTGCCGAGCATCGCCGAGATCGAGAACGTGCCGCTCGCGGTCCAGGCGCGGGGCCGCAACCTGAACGAGCTGCTCCATGTGATCGGCGTGGTGATCCCCGAGACGCGGACCTATCGGATCAAGGCGCAGCTCGTGCAATCGGGCGTCGAATATCGCTTCACCCACCTGACCGGCACGTTCGGCGACAGCGACATGGCCGGCAAGTTCACGATCCGCGACGTCGAGCCGCGCATCCATATCGACGCGACGCTGGCGACGAAGAGCCTCGACATCGTCGATCTGGCGCCGTTCATCGGCTACAACCCGGACGTGGTCGCCACCAAGGGCGCGGTCGCTGCCGCCGCGCAGACCGGCGCGGCACCCGCGCGCGTTCTGCCCGACGGCGCCCTGCCGGTGGACGCGATGAAGAATTTCGACGCCGATGTGCACTACACCGTGGGCGTCGTCCGATCGAAGAACGTGCCGGTTTCGAACATCGACATGACCGTCGCGCTGAAGAACAGCGAGCTGCAGCTTTCGCCGTTCAGCTTCGCCATGGCGCGCGGCAATGTCGCCGCCGACATCATGATCGATGCGCAGCGCCGCCCGGCGCATACCAGCTACGACATCCGTCTCGCGCCCACGCCGATGGGCCGGCTGCTCGGCGGCTTCGGCGTGGCGGAGGCGGGAACGACGGGCACGATCAAGGGCCGGATCCGGCTGGAGGGCGATGGCGACACGGTGCATGATTCGCTTTCGACCGCGAACGGCCGGATCGCCTTCACCATGCCGCAGGGCACTTTCTGGACGCGCAACGTCCAGCTCGCCGAGCTCGACATCGGCACCTTCGTGCAGAAGATGTTCCAGGACAAATTGAAGCAGCCGGTCAAGATCAACTGCGGCGCGATCGCCTTCACCGTCCGCCACGGCACCGCGGCGGCGGACCCGATCCTGATCGATACCGAGAAGAACGTGATATTCGGCCGCGGCGGATTCAGCTTCGCCACCGAGAAGATGGATATGGCGTTTCGCGCGGACGGCAAGAAGTTCAGCCTGTTCTCGGGTCAATCGCCGATCGGGCTGGGCGGCTATTTCTCGAAGCCGTCGATCGACGTCGTCAGCCCCGAACTCGTCGGCCGCGCGGGCACCGCGATCGGGCTCGGGCTGCTGGCGACGCCGGTGGCGGCGGTGCTCGCCTTCGTTGATGTGGGCAACGCCAAGGCGGCGGCCTGCGGCCCGGTGCTCGCCGCCGCGCATGCCAGCGCGCAGCGGACGACCAAGGGCGGTCCGCTTCCCGACGCCGGCAACGGCACGCCGTCCAAGGCGATGCCGCGCAAGAAATTCCTGGGGATCTTCTGACCGCGCCTCAGCGGCGCCAGCGTGCCCAGATCGCGGTGGGCAGCGCCAGCCCGCGCGCCTCTTCGCGCACGCCCAGCTCGCCGCATTCGACCTGGCCCGGCATGTCCGCGAACGCCTGTCGCAGCATCTCGCCGATCGCGAGCGCGGACATCCGCACCGCATAGACGGTGAGAAACAGGAAGCGCGAGTCGGCATCGAGCAGCTGCCGGCAATCGGCGATCAGGCCGGGCAGATCTTCCTCCAGCCGCCACAATTCGCCGTCCGGGCCGCGGCCATATTTGGGCGGATCGAGCAGGATGCCGTCGTAACGCCGCCCGCGCCGCACCTCGCGCGCGGTGAACTTCACCGCGTCGTCCACGAGCCAGCGAATCGGTCTGTCGGCCATGCCCGACAGCACCGCATTGGCGCGCGCGGCGGGCACCGACTTCTTCGACGCATCGACATGCACCATCTTCGCGCCCGCCGCGGCCAGCGCCAGCGTGCCGACGCCGGTATAGCCGAACAGGTTCAGGCACTCGGGCGCGTCCAGCCCCGCGAGCTGCCCGCGGGCCCAGCGCCACACCGGCGCCATGTCGGGGAAGAAGGCGAGATGGCGGAACGGCGTGGTCTGCGCGGTGAAGCGCACCTCGTCCCAACGCAGCGGCCATCCCTCCTGCGGAATGGGCTCGCGATAGTCCCACCGGCCGCCGCCATCCTCGTCCGCGCCGGGCAGAAATTCGGCGCTCGCCCGCCAATCGGCGCCGGCGGGCGCCCACAGCGCCTGCGGTTCGGGGCGGATGAAGCGGAAGCGGCCATAGCGTTCGAGCTTGCGGCCGCCGCCGGAGTCGACCAGCCCGTAATCCGCCCAGGGCTCGCCGATCAGCGTCTCGAGCGTCATGATTTGGGCGTGGCGTGCTCGGCCAGATAGCCGGCGATGGCCTCGAACGTCGCGGGCAGCGTGACGTAGCGTTCCTCGCGGTCGAACAGGTCGCCCACGCGCAGCGGCATCGGCGGGCGCTTGCCGGTCGCGCGCTCCACCGTGTCGGCGAATTTGGCGGGATGCGCGGTCGCCAGCGTCACCATCGGCACGTCCACGCCCGCGCGGCGCGCGGCGGCCAGCCCGATCGCGGTGTGCGGATCGATGATCTGCCCTGCCTCGTCGCTAGCCCAGCGCATCGCCATCGTCATCTCGTCAAGATCGATCCGGTCGCTCGCGAACAGCGTCGCGGCGCCCTCGCGCTGCGCGTTGGTCAGCCGCATCGCGCCGCTGGAATCGAAGCCGTCCATCTGCCGCGCCAGCGCCGCGCCGTCGCGCCCGCCCAGATCGAACAACAGCCGCTCGAAATTGGAGCTGACCTGGATGTCCATCGACGGCGTCGGCGTCGCCTGGACGCCGGCCTTGGCATAATCGCCGACGCTCAGCGCGCGGTGGAGGATGTCGTTGACGTTGGTCGCCACCACCAGCCTGGCGATCGGCAGCCCCATGCGCGCCGCGACATAGCCGGCGAACACGTCGCCGAAATTGCCGGTCGGCACCGAGAACGCCACCGCGCGTTCGGGCGCACCGAGCCGGACGGCGGCGTAGAAATAATAGACCACCTGCGCCATCAGCCGCGCCCAGTTGATCGAATTCACCGCGGACAGGCGGTAACGTTCCGCCGTTTCGGCATGGTTGAACAGCGCCTTCACCAGCGCCTGCGCATCGTCGAAACTGCCTTCGATCGCGATATTGTGGACGTTGGGCGCGAGCACCGTCGTCATCTGCCGGCGCTGCACCTCCGACACCCGGCCGGCGGGGTGGAGCATGAAGATGTCGATCCCGTTCCGCCCCGCCACCGCGTCGATCGCGGCGGATCCCGTGTCGCCGCTGGTCGCGCCGACGATCGTCAGCCGCTCGGTCGTCCCGGTCAGGAATCGTTCGAAGAACAGGCCGAGCAATTGCAGCGCCACGTCCTTGAACGCGAGCGTCGGCCCGTGGAACAGTTCGAGTAGCCACTGGTCGTGATCGAGCTGGACGAGCGGGGTGACCGCGGCGTGGCTGAAGCGGCCATAGGCCTGTTCGCATAGCGCGCGCAGCTCGTCCGCGGTCATGCTGTCGCCGACGAACGGCGCCATCACCGTGACGGCGGTATCGACATAGGAGGCGCCGGCGAGCCCCGCGATCGTCGCGGGCGCGAGCGTCGGCCAGGTCTCGGGCAGATAGAGGCCGCCATCGGAGGCCAAGCCCGCGAGCGTGGCGTCGCGGAAATCGAGGACGGGCGCGTTCCCGCGGGTGCTGACGTAGCGCATGGCGCTGCGGGTTAGCGCTCAGGGGGCGGGGGCACAACCGCGCGCATCCGGCGGCGCACCGCGATCGCATAGATGATCGCCGCGATCGCCGCGAACAGGAACCACTGCACCGCATAGGCCAGATGGTTGTTGGGCACCGCGCTCAAGTCCGCGGGCGGATTGAGCTTGAGGCCCGGCGGCGGCGTGTCGGCCACGATCATCAGCGGCTGCGCCGTGCGATCGAGGCCGGACAGGACGAGCGGGCGGTGATCGGGCACATGGGTGATATAGCCCGACACGCGGCCGCCCGCCCAGTGCGGCCGCGCGTTCGGATCGCTGCCCACGCCCAGCTGCACGCTGAAGCCTGGGCCTTCCGCGCCCGTCCGGCACGCCGCGATCTGGCGCCAGCCCATGCTGCCGTCCGCCGCGCGCCCCGCCTGTTTCGACCAGCCGACGGGTTGCAGGCAAAAGGCGCTGGCGCGGCGGAACAGCACGCCATCGTCGGGGAAACGCGGCAGCGCGATCGCGGGCAGCGCCTGGTTCCGGGCATAAAGCGCGATCAGCGCCTCCTTCTCCGCCAGCCGGTGGAGTTGCCAGACCCCCAGCGCCACCATCGCGGCCACCGCGATCGCCACGACGATCGTGGGTACGATCGGCAGTCGCCTCACGGCCGATCCCGGTCGATCCGGCCCTCGCGCGCGGCGTTCTGGTACTCGGCGGCCATCAGCGCGCCCTTGGCGAGTCGGAGCATCGCCAAGACGGCGGCGAGCGCGAAGGCGGGCCAGATCAGCACATGGACCCACCAGGGCGGCGACAGCGCCAGTTGCAGCCACACCGCGAGCCCGACCACGAGGGTGCCGAGGATCAGCGTGAGGAAGGCGGCGGGCCCGTCACCCACGTTGAACTGCGCGAAATCGAGCCCGCAGGCGGTGCAGCGATTCGCGAACTTGATCCAGCCGGTGAACAGCGTCGGCTTGCCGCAGCGCGGGCACAGGCCCTTCAGCCCCGCCTGGAGGATGCTCGGCGAAAGCGGCGGCGGGGCGGGCTCGCTCACCCCGTCGCGACGGGTGCGCCCCAGCCGCCCCAGACATAGATGGTGACGAACAGAAACAGCCACACCACGTCGACGAAATGCCAGTACCAGGCGGCCGCCTCGAAGCCGAAATGCTGGCGCGGGGTGAAATCGCCGCGATAGGCGCGCACCAGGCAGACGATCAGGAAGATCGTGCCGATCATGACGTGGAAGCCGTGAAAGCCCGTCGCCATGAAGAAGGACGCGCCATAGTTCAGGCCCTTGAACGGGAAGGGCGCATCCGAATATTCATAGGCCTGGATCGAGCTGAAGAGCAGCCCCAGCAGGATCGTGCACCACAGCCCCTTCAGCACGCCGTCGCGGTTGCCGACGCCGATCAGGCCCCAGAGTCCCGTCTTCTCGCCGCCGCGCTGCCCGTGGATCAGTGCGTGGTGCGCCCAGGTGACGGTGGTGCCCGACAGCAGCAGGATCAGCGTGTTGAGCAGCGGGAAGCGGAAGGGGTTGATGACCTCCAGCCCCTTGGGCGGCCATTGCGCGACGATCGCGGCGGCGCCCTCGGTCGCGCGCGTCACCTGGCCGTCGGCGAAGGTCATCGCGGTCGGGAACAGCGAGAAATCGAAGAACGCCCAGAACCAGCCGACGAAGAACATCACCTCGGAGGCGATGAACAGGATCATGCCATAGCGGAAATGAAGCTGGACGACGGGGGTGTGATCGCCGGCATGCGCCTCGTGCACCACCTGCGCCCACCAGGAGTACATGGTGAAGAGCACGCCGCCCAACCCCAGGAAGAACAGCCACCCGCTGCCATTGGGATGGCCCACATGGCCGGTGTGCATCCAGGCGATCCCGCCCGCCGCCATCAGCAGCGCCGACATCGAGCCGAACAGCGGCCAGATGCTGGGGGGCAGGATGTGGTAATCATGGTTCTTCGCGCCGGCCATCTCGCTTCCCCGTTTCTGTTCTGCCGTGATCCTAGCCCGCCGCCTTGCCCGAATCCACCGGGTAAAACGTGTAGCTCAAGGTGATGGTCTGCACGTCGGCGGCATCGGGATCCTTAAGGATCGCGGGGTCGACGTAGAAGATCACCGGCATCCGCGCGGTCTCGCCGGGCTTCAGCGTCTGCTGGGTGAAGCAGAAACACTGGATCTTCTTGAAATATTTGCCCACCGCATCGGGCTGGACGTTGAACGTCGCCGTGCCCGTCACGGGCGTCTTCGCGTTGTTGGTGGCCAGGAAGAACGCCATGTCGCGCGCGCCCACGTCCACCGTGTCGGACCGTGCCTCGGGCCGGAAGTTCCACGCCAGTTTCGGGGCAACATTGGTGTCGAACGCGATCGTGATCTGGCGGTTCACCGCGCCCGGCGCCTGAAGGCCGCGGCCGGTGGTGCCGTTCAGGCCGGTCGCCTGGCAGAACAGGCGGTAGAGCGGCACGCTGGCCCAGGCGAGCCCGGTCATGAAACAGATGCCGATCACCGCGAACATCGCGGTCCGCTGCGGGCGGGTCATGCCGCGGCGCTCATGTCATCGCGATCCGGATCTTGGCCAGCGTGATCGCGAAGATCAGGATGACGAGCGCGCCCAGCATCAGCGCCAGCGCGATCGACCGGCCGCGCTGGCGGCGGCGGATCAGATCCTGGAGATCGGGATCGGGCGTCATGCCAGCCACCGGTCCGCGACCAGCGCGCCGAAGATCACGAAAAGATAGAGGATCGAATAGCGGAACAAGCGTTTCTCCGGGATCATCGCATCGTCGGTGCCGGTGGTGCGCACCGCCACGGCATAAGCCAGCCAGCCGAACCACGCCGTCGTGGCGAGCGCCACCGCGCCGTAGAGATCGCCCGCCAGCCCCAGCGGCCAGGGCAGCAGCGCCGCCGCCGCCATGGGGATGGTGTAGAGCCCGATCTGGGTGCGCGTGACGCGCTCGCCCGCCACCACGGGCAGCATCGGCACGCCGGCATTGGCGTAATCGGTCTCGACGAACAGCGCGAGCGACCAGAAATGCGGCGGCGTCCACAGGAACACGAGCGCGAAGAGCAAGAGCGGCAGCAACGCCACCTCGCCCGTCGCCGCGGCCCAGCCGATCAGTGGCGGAAATGCGCCGGCGGCGCCGCCGATCACGATGTTCTGCGGCGTCCGCCGTTTCAGCCACACCGTATAGACCAGCACGTAGAACAGGATGGAGAGCGTCAGGATCGCCGCCGCCGCCACGTTCACCGCCAGCCCCATCAGGATGACCGAAAAGGCCCCGAGCCCGACGCCGAAATGCAGCGCCGACTGCCGATCCATCCGCCCGCCCGGCAGCGGCCGCTTCTGCGTGCGGCGCATCGCCGCGTCCAGATCGGCTTCATACCATTGGTTGAGCGCCCCTGCCGCACCCGCGCCGAGCGCGATGCAGAGGATCGCGGTAAAGCCCAGTACCGGATCGACATGCACCGGCGCCGCCAGCATGCCGCACAGGCCGGTGAACACCACCAACGTCATCACGCGCGGCTTGGTCAGCGCGAGGAAGTCGCGCCAGTCGGCAGGGGGAAGGAGCGGCGCCGCGATGGTCATTCTCGCCCCGCTATACGCCGCCGCCGGGCAGGGGGGAAGCGGTTGCGCATCGGGCCATGCCGATCACGGCAGGCCGATGCGCGATGCCGCCCTTACCAGTTCACGCCGACTCGGGCGTAGAGATAGCGGCCGTTGAAGCCGAACGGCGAATAATAGGGGAAGCCGACCACGCCCGTGCTGTTGTTGGCGGCGATGGTGCGATCGGGATAGACGTCGAACAGGTTGCTGACGCCGAGCCCGATCTGGCCGCCCTTGAACGCGCCATAGCGCAGTTCGAGATCGGTGATCGCATGGCGGCCCGTATGGATATCGGCGGCGGGCGTGGTGCCCGGCTGATTCACGTCGCCATAATAGGTGACGCGGGCGAGCGCGCCGACCCGGTCGAGCGACCAGTCGACCGTGCCCGTCACCTTCTCCTCGGGCGTGCCGTCCTCGAGCGTGAGGATGCGGCTGCGCGCGAAGAGCACCGGCGCCGGGTTCAGCGTGGCAGTGGAGGTGGGCACGCGCGTCACCTTCAGATCGTTGACGTTGCCCGCCACGGTGAAGTCGAACGCGCCCGCAGCCGTAGTCCGCCAGCGATAATGGCCGACGACGTCGATGCCCTTGGTAGTGGAGGCCAGGCCGTTGATGAAGAACCGCGCCGCGGTCGCGCCGGTGTTGGTCGAGGCGAGCAGCGCGGCGATCTGCGCGTTCACCGCGGCGGTCTGGCTGGTCGAGGTGGTGATGTTCTCCGACAGGCCGATCTGGTCACGGATATGGATGCGATAGGCGTCGATCGTCAGGTCGAAGCCGCCCGCGCGGATCACCGCGCCCGCCGACAGATTGGTCGAACGCTCCGGCCGCAGCGGCAGGCCGCCCAGCGCCGTCCCGACCACGCTGGTCGAGGGGAAGGTGCCGGTCTGGATCGGGTTGCCGTTCTGGATGACGGTGGCCACCTGGGTGAAATATTGCTGCTGGAGCGCGGGTGCGCGAAAGCCCGTGGACGCCGTGCCGCGCAGCGCGAACCAGGGTGCGAAATCATAGCGCAGCGACAGCTTGCCCGTGCCCGTCGCGCCGAAATCGGAATAATCCTCGCCGCGCCCCGCCAGCCCGACGAGCAGCTTGTCCGTCACTTGCGCTTCGAGATCGAGATAGATGCTGCCGCTGCGCCGGCTGCGTTCGATGGCGTTGTCCGGCGAAAAGCCACCGAACCCCTGCGCGCCCTGCGACGCCCCGGCGACCGCGCCGGTGGCGGGCGTGCCATAGGAGGCGCGCTCGCCCGGCGTGATCTTGAAGCCTTCGCGCCGCCCCTCGATCCCGAAGGCGACGTTCAGCGACCGGAACACGTCGAACTTGCGCGTCGCGTCGAGCCCGGCGACATATTGATCGTAGATCAGCGCGCCGTCGTCGAAGCGGTGCGGGGTGGCGGCGCCATAGGCATAGTTGGCCGAATTGAGCGTGCGGAAATTGACCCGGTTGCGGCCATAGCTGACGTTGAGATCCAGATCGAACCCGGCGAGCGTGCTGCGCAGGCCGAGCGCGGAATTGAGATCCTGCGACTTGGTGTCGATGATCGGCAGGAAGCCATTGGGATAGCCCGCGAGCGCCGTCGTCGTCGCGCTGGCGAGCCGCGGAAAGGCCGCGCCGCGCGTGTCGCGATCCTGATAGCCGACCCAGCCATAGACGCTCAGATTGTCGGTGAGCGAGGTGCCCGCGTTGACGAAGCCGGTATATTGCCGAACCTCGGGATCGCCGAAGCGGCCGGTGACGCGCGACGGCGTGACGCGCGGATCGAAATCGGCGCGGTTGGTCGGCTGGCGGTCGAGATACTCGCCCGACACCGTGACATAGCCATCGCTGCCGAAGCCGATCCCCTGCCAGGCCGAGGCGGTTACGGCGGGTTCGCCCTTCGTGCTGCGCGATCCGCGCGCGGTGTCGATATCGGTGTCGTAAAAGCCATAGGTCACCTGCGCGCCGCCGCCCGATCGCGCCTGGCGCAGCCGCAGATTGACGACGCCGGCGATCGCGTCCGAGCCATATTGCGCCGAGGCGCCGTCGCGCAGCACCTCGATCCGGTCGAGCGCGACCGTCGGGATGGTGTTGAGATCGACCGCCGCCGATCCGCGGCCGACCGAGCCGTTGGTGTTGAGCAGCGCCGAGGTGTGCCCGCGTACGCCGTTGATGAGCACCAAGGTCTGGTCGGGTGACAGGCCGCGCAGCGTGGCGGGGCGGATCGCGTCGGTGCCGTCGGTGGCCGAGGGACGCGGGAAATCGATCGAGGGCGCGACCGCGGACAGCGCTGCGCCCAGTTCGGTGGTGCCCTGGCGCTGGAGGCTCGCGCCGCTCAGCACGTCGATCGGCGAGGCGCTGTCGAGCCGGGTGCGGCCCTGAACGCGCGTGCCGGTGACGACGATGTCGTTGCTCTCGGCTTCCGGGCTGGCCGCTCCCGCGGCGGGCGCGGCTTCGGCGGGCTGCGCCGGCTCGGCCTGCGGCACGGTCTGGGACAGGAGCGCGGCGGCCAGCGCCGCTGCGTTGGGGAGGAGAATCATGGTTGCGCCCTTTGGTGGCCCGCACGGTTGGGCCCGGCGTGGCGATGGGGCGAACTAGCATCCTGCGCTCATGCTGCGGTGCAAGATTTTCTTTGCGGCGGCGGCGGTGGGCATTGTCGTCGCGGTAAAGTGATCGCGGTGAAACAAAAACGCCCCGGCGCGAACCGGGGCGTATTCTTTCGGTCGACCGGCTGGCCCGGTGCGTTACTGGATCCGCGGCAGCGTTTCGAACTGGTGATAGGGCGGGGGAGACGAGAGCGTCCATTCGAGCGTAGTGGCGCCGTCGCCCCAGGGATTGTCGCCCGCCTTCTTGCCCGCGATCAGCGACCAGATCAGGTTGACGAAGAACACGCCCATGCCGGCGGCCATGATCATATAGCCCACGCTGGCGACCCAGTTCCAATGCGCGAACGCGTCGGGATAATCGGGGTAGCGACGCGGCATGCCCTGCAGGCCCAGGAAGTGCATCGGGAAGAACATCACGTTCACGCCCACGAAGAACACCCAGAAGTGAAGCTGGCCGAGAAACTCGTTGTACATCTTGCCCGACATCTTCGGGAACCAGTAGTAGAAGCCCGCGAACAGCGAGAACACCGCGCCGAGGCTGAGCACGTAATGGAAGTGCGCGACGACGTAATAGGTGTCCTGCATGTAATCGTCGATGCCGCCATTGGCGAGCACCACGCCGGTGACGCCACCCACCGTGAACATGAAGATGAAGCCGATCGCCCACACCATCGGCGTCTTGAAGGTGAGCGACCCACCCCACATCGTCGCGATCCACGAGAAGATCTTGATGCCGGTCGGCACCGCGATCACCATCGTGGCGGCGGTGAAATACATCTTGGTGTTCACGCTGAGGCCGGTGGTGAACATGTGGTGCGCCCACACCACGAAGCCGACCACGCCGATCGCCACCATGGCATAGGCCATGCCGAGATAGCCGAAGACGGGCTTGCGGCTGAAGGTGGAGATGATCTGGCTGACGATGCCGAAGCCCGGCAGGATCATGATGTACACTTCGGGATGGCCGAAGAACCAGAACAGATGCTGGTAGAGGATCGGATCGCCGCCGCCCGCCGGATCGAAGAAGGTGGTGCCGAAATTGCGGTCGGTGAGCAGCATCGTGATAGCGGCCGCCAGCACGGGAAGTGCGAGCAGCAGCAGGAAGGCGGTGACCAGCACCGACCAGACGAACAGCGGCATCTTGTGCAGCGTCATGCCCGGCGCGCGCATGTTGAAGATGGTGGTGATGAAGTTGATCGCGCCGAGGATCGAGGATGCGCCCGCCAGATGGAGCGCCAGGATCGCCATGTCGGTCGACGGCCCAGGCTCGCCATAGGTGGAAAGCGGCGCATAGAGCGTCCAGCCATTGCCCGCGCCGCCGAAGAAGGGCGAGGCGAGCAGCAGCGTGAAGGCCGGAATCAGCAGCCAGAAGGACACGTTGTTCATCCGCGGGAACGCCATGTCGGGCGCGCCGATCATGATCGGCACGAACCAGTTGCCGAAGCCGCCGATCATCGCCGGCATCACCATGAAGAACACCATGATGAGCCCGTGCGCGGTGATGAGCACGTTCCAGAGATGGAGCGATTCGTCGAGGCTGGCCTGGCCGCCGTGGAGCAGCGAGGCCCAGCCCTGGAGATACTGGATCCCGGGATGCGCCAGTTCGGCGCGCATCAGCCCCGAGATCGACCCGCCGATGATCCCCGCGACGATCGCGAAGATCAGATAGAGCGTGCCGATGTCCTTGTGGTTGGTCGACATGAACCAGCGGGCGAAGAAGCCCGGCTTGTGATCCGCATCATGGTGATGCTCGTGTGCGGCGTGGCCGACGAAGGCCGACGGGTGGAGCGCGGTGTCGGTCATGGTCTCAGTGTCCGGCGTTGCCGGCGCCGGCCGGATTGCCGGTCGCGCCTTGGGTGATGACGGGGGCGGCGACCGTGGCGTTCTCGGCCGGCCCCGCGGCGTTGGCGGTGGTCGCGGCTTCGGTCGCCTTGGCGGCGGAGGCGTCGGCACCGGGCTGCGGGATCAGCGCGTTGGAGGCCTTGCCCGGCGTCGGCATCGTGCCGCCCTTGGCGCGGACCCAGCGGGCGAACTCGGCGGGCGACACCGCCTCCACCGCGATCGGCATGAACGCGTGGCGCGCGCCGCACAATTCCGAACATTGCCCGAAATAGAGGCCGGGCTTCTCGATCGTGAAGCTCGTCTCGTTCAGGCGGCCCGGCACCGCGTCCAGCTTGATCCAGAAGGCGGGCACCGCCCAGCTGTGGATCACGTCGGCCGAGGTGGTGATGAGGCGGATCGGCACGCCGACCGGCAGCACCACGCGGTTGTCCGCCGCCAGCAGGCGGGGCCCGTCGGCATCGGTGCGCGCGCGCTCGCCTTTGCCGACCTGATCCTTTTCCTTCAGCATGTTGGCGGTGATCTCGAAGCCGCCCTCGTCGGGATAGCTATAGGTCCAATACCATTGGTTGCCCGTCGCCTTCAGCGTCACCGCGCCCGACGGGGCGGGGCGATATTGCGCCTGGAGCAGCCCGATCGAGGGAACCGCGATGCCCGCCAGGATCAGCACCGGGATCAGCGTCCAGGCGATCTCGAGCACGGTGTTGTGCGAGGTGCGCGTGGGGTTGGGATGCGCAGCCCGGCGGAAGCGGACGGCGACGATGCCGAGCAGCAGCAGCACGAAGAGCGAGATGATCGTGATGACGGGGACGAGCAGGCGATCGTGCATCTGATGCGCGAAGCGGCCATTGGCGGTGACTTGGGGCTGAAGCCCGAACACGCCGTTGGTGGGCTGGCCGATGCTCGGCTTGACCGTCATCGCCGGCGCGCCGTCCATCGCGAGTTCGGGGCTGTTCGGCGCCGCCGTGGCGGGCGCGGCGGCGGTGGTGGGGGCGGTGTTGCTGGTGTGCGGCACGCCCGAAACGCCTTGCGGGGCCGATACGGTCTGCGGCGCGGCGGCGAGCGCCAGACCGGAGGATCCCAGCCCGGCCAGTGCCAGCCCGGCGGCGATCGCGATACCCTTGCCCAGCGTGCGCATGCGTTTCGTCACCCCGATTTGCCCTCTCGCGGTGCACGTCCGGCACCCTTTGGGCATGGCTATACGCGTGCGGACGGCCGTCCTCAAGCGCTCCCGTGCTTTTGCCGGGGCGGCGCGCGGTTGCGGGCGTTGCGCGCGGGGGCGCCGGGCCTTATTCGCGGGCTATGACGCTGATGACCGAAGACCAGGTGCTCGCCGAATTCCGCGCCGCCGACGCGCTGCTGGAGGGCCATTTCATCCTCTCCTCGGGGCTGCGCAGCCCGCGCTATCTGCAATGCGCGCGCGTGCTGATGGATCCGGCGCGCGGCGCGCGGCTCTGCGCCGCGCTGGCGGAGACCATCCCGGCGGCGCTGCGGGCGCGGATCGGCGCGGTGGTGTCGCCGGCGATGGGCGGGGTGATCGCCGGCCACGAGATGGCGCGCGCGCTGGGCGTCGAGGCGATGTTCCTCGAGCGGCCCGAGGGCGTGTTCGAACTGCGCCGCGGTTTTCGCCTCGATCGCGGCCAGACGGTGCTGATGATGGAGGATGTGGTGACCACCGGCCTCAGCTCGCGCGAGGCGGTCGCCGCGATCGCGCGCGCGGGCGGCGAGACGGTCGCCGCGGCCGCGCTGGTCGACCGGTCGAACGGGGCAGCGGATCTGGGCGTGCCGTTCTTCCCGCTGATCCGGCTGGACGTGCCGACCTATGCCGCGGACGCGCTGCCGCCGGCGCTGGCCGCGATCCCCGCGATCAAGCCCGGAAGCCGCGCCAAGTGAGCGAGCGCCTGCGCCTGGGCGTGAACATCGATCACGTCGCCACCGTGCGCAACGCGCGCGGGGTGGGCTATCCCGATCCGGTGCGCGCAGCGCTGCTGGCGGCGCGCGCCGGGGCCGACGGGATCACCGCGCATCTGCGCGAGGATCGGCGGCACATCGGCGATGCCGATATCGCGCGGTTGGCCAGCGAACTGACGATCCCGTTGAACCTCGAAATGGCGGCGACCGACGAGATGCTGGCGATCGCGCTCCGCCACCGGCCGCACGCCGCGTGCATCGTGCCCGAAAAGCGCGAGGAACTGACGACCGAAGGCGGGCTGGATGCCGCCGGCCTCTACGATCGGCTGGCACCGATGGTCGCCGCGCTGAGCGATGCTGGGGTGCGCGTGTCGCTGTTCGTCGAGCCGTCGGCGGAGCAGATCGACGCGGCGATCCGGCTGCGCGCGCCCGTCGTCGAGCTGCACACCGGCCGCTATGCCGAACTGGAGGGCGAGGCGCGGGCCGAGGAGCTGCGGCGGCTGGTCGACGCGGCGGCGCTGGCGGCCAAGAACGGGATCGAGGTGCATGCCGGGCACGGCCTCACCTATGACAATGTCGGCCCGATCGCCGCGATCCCGCAAGTGCGCGAGCTCAACATCGGCCATTTCCTGATCGGCGAGGCGCTGTTCGTCGGGCTGGACGCTGCGGTGCGCACGATGCGCGCGGCGATGGATGCCGCGCGTGGGTGATGCCCGCGCCGCTCGATCGACCTCCGCCGCATGATCCTCGGGATCGGCTCCGACTTGTGCAACATCGTGCGGATCCAGGCATCGCTCGACCGGTTCGGCGCGCGCTTCGAACAGCGCGTCTTCACCGATGCGGAGCGCGCGCGGGCGGATCGGCGGCCGTTTACCAAGGCCGGAACGCTGGCGAAGCGCTTCGCCGCCAAGGAGGCGTTTTCCAAGGCGGTGGGCACCGGCTTCAAGGCGGGCGTGTTCATGCGCGACATCGGCGTGGTCAACGCGCCGAGCGGCGCGCCGACGCTCAGCCTGACGGGCGGCGCGAAGGCGAGGCTTGACGCGATGGTCCCGCACGGCCACGCGCTGCGGATACATCTGACGCTGACCGACGATCATCCCTGGGCGCAAGCCTTTGTGATAATCGAGGCGATCCCGGAACCTGCAGCATGACCGACACCGCGCCCGACGCCCGCGATCCCGCGCCGCTCGCCCCCACGCCCGCTGTCCCGCCGGCCGGAACGCCGGCCGCTTCTCCGGCACCGGTGAAGGCGGAACGGCGCGGCACCGACTGGTGGGGCGAGGTGAAGGGCATCTTCTGGCTGATCCTGATCGTGCTCGGCTTCCACAGCTTCATCGCCAAGCCGTTCTACATCCCATCCGAATCGATGCTGCCGGGCCTGCGGATCGGCGATCGGCTGGTGGTCAGCAAATTCGCCTATGGCTGGTCGTACGTGTCGCCCACCATTCCCAATCCGGTCGCGATCTTCGACAGCCTGGTGCTGCACGAGCCGGAGGAGAGCTGGAGCGTCGCGCTGCCGTTCATCCACGGCCGGCTCTTCGGATCGCTGCCCACGCGCGGCGACGTCGCCATCGTCACGCCGCCGGGCACGCGCAACGATTATATCAAGCGCGTGATCGGCCTGCCGGGGGATCGGCTGGAGGTGCGCGGCGGCGTGGTGATCCTGAACGGCGTTCCCGTGAAGCGCGGGCCGTTCCACGACACGCTGATCCCGGTCGACACCAATTCGCCGTGCAGTGAAATGGAATATCCCGGCGCGCGCGAGACCTTGCCCGACGGCCGGGTGATGTGCCGCCTGCCGACCGTCACCGAAACGCTGCCCAACGGCCGCACCTATGACACGATCGACCTTCAGCCCGACAGCCAGGGCGACAATTACGGCCCGATCGTCATCCCCGCGAACCATGTGTTCATGATGGGCGACAATCGCGACCGCAGCGCGGACAGCCGCTTCTCGCTCGCCGAACTCGGGCTCGGCGGCCCCGTCCCCTACGAGAATCTGGGTGGCCGCGCCGAGTTCATCACCTTCAGCCTCGACGGCGATGCGAGCTGGAATCCGCTGAGCTGGCCGGCGTCGCTGCGCAGCGGCCGCGCCGGCCTCTCGCTTCATCCCAAGGACGCCCATTGATGGCCGATCATTCCGCACCCCCCATGGTGTCCGAGCCCAGCCCCGGCGAGATGCGCGATCCCGCGACTCGGCGCGAACTGAAAAAGGCCGCGGTGTGGCTGGGCCTGATCGCCGCCATGGCGATGACGGTGCTGCTCGTGCAGCCGCTGCTGGTGATCTTCGCCGGACTGGTGTTCGCCGCGATGCTCGACGGCGGTGTCCGGCTGCTCGGCCGCGTACTGCCGATCGGGCGCGGATGGCGGCTGCTGATCGTGGTGCTCGCGGTGATCGCGTTCCTGCTCGGCACCTTTTACCTGATGGGCGTCCAGCTTTCGGAGCAGGTGACGCAGCTCCAGCAGACACTGCAGACGCAATGGTCGCGGCTCGCGGCCTGGCTCAGTTCCAAGGGGATCATGCCCGGCGCTTCCGACGTGAACGGGATGCTCCACCAGGCGATGGGTTCTGTCGGTAAGCTGACCAGCTTCGTCGGCACTGCGCTGGGCGCGCTGACCACGACGGTGTTCATCCTGGTGCTCGGGCTGTTCTTCGCGATGGAACCGCGGATCTACGAGCGCGGGCTGCAATGGATGGTGCCGACCGATTCGCGCGCCGAATTCACCAAGACGACCGAGCGGATGGGCACGACGCTGCGCCGCCTGCTCGCCGGGCGCCTGCTGGGCATGACGGTGGAGGGCGTGGCCACCGGGATCGCGCTCGAGATCGGCGGCGTGCCGATGGCGCTGGTGCTGGGCATCATCGCCGCGATCCTGGCCTTCATCCCCAATATCGGCGCGTTCATCACCGGCGCGCTGATGGTCGCGGTGGGGTTCAGTGGCGGCATGCACACCGGGCTGTGGGCGCTCGGCACCTGGGCGTTCGTGCAGAGCATCGATGGCTATGTGGTGGTGCCGATCGTCGCACGGCGCACGGTCGATCTGCCGCCGGCGCTGACGCTGTCGATGCAGATCCTGGCCAGCGCGCTGTTCGGGCTGCTGGGGCTGATGCTCGCCGATCCGATGACCGCCATGATAAAGGTGGCGCTCGAGCGGAGTTCGGAGCGTGAGGCGGAGCGGATGGATGCCGATCCGGCTGCATGATTATTGGCGGTCGTCGGCCGCCTATCGGGTGCGGATCGCGCTTCATCTGAAGCGCGTCGCCTATGAAAGCGTGCCGATCGACCTGCTGACGGGTGCACAGCGGGGCGACGCCAACCGCGCCGTCCAGCCGCAGGGGCTGCTTCCCGCGCTGGTGGTGGACGGCATCGCGATCACGCAGAGCCTCGCCATTCTCGACTGGCTCGATGCGGTCTATCCCGATCCACCGCTCTATCCGCGCGATCCGCTGGCGCGCGCGCAGACGCTGGCGCGGGCGCTTGTGATCGCGGCGGACATCCATCCGATCGACAATCTGCGCGTGCTGAAGCGGCTGGAGACGCAGTTCGGCGCGGATCAACCCGCCAAGGACGATTGGTATCGCCACTGGGTGATCGCAGGCTTCGACGCGCTGGAGGCGATGGCGCCGGTGGATGGGCCGTTCCTGGGCGGCGCCGCGCCCGATGTGGCGGATCTCTGCCTGGTGCCGCAAATGTATAACGCGCGGCGCTTCGCGGTGCCGCTTGCGGCCTATCCGCGGCTGGTGGCGGCCGATGCCGCGGCCTGCGCGTTGCCCGCCTTCGCCGCAGCGCATCCGGACCGGGTGGCGCGATCCACGGCCTGACGCCCGGCGCTCAGGCCAGCAGCGTGTCGAACAAGGCCAGATAGCGTGCTGCCGAATCGGTCCCCGGTGGCGGCACCGGCGCGGGGCGGGTCGTCGCCAGCGCGTGGCGCAGCGCGGTGACCAGGGCGGCGGGATCGTCGCGGGGGACGATGCGGCCGAGTTCCGGGCGCGTGACGATCTCGGCGATCGCGGCGCTGCAATCGGTGGCGACCACCGGCGTGCCGACCGACAGCGCCTCGCGCAGCACGCCCGGCACGCCCTCGTAATCCGAGGTGAGCGCCAGCACGGCGGCGCGCGCCATCGCCGGAAACGGATCGGCGGCATGGCCGGGCAGATGGACCCGGTGCGCGATCCCCAGCGCGCGCGCCTGGGCCGTGAGCGCACGGCGATCGGGGCCTTCGCCCAGGATCACGAGCGGCACGCCGTCCAGCGCGGCCATAGCGGCGATCAGCCGGTCCCAGCGTTTCTGCGGGCGCAGCCGGCCGACGCCGAGCACGAAGGGTCCTGTCGGCAGCGGCGGAACGGGCGCGCCGGGGATCGGCCGTGCGGGCGGGTTGGGGATCACGCTCGTCCGCCCCTCCATCCGCATCGCGCGCGCAGCGGCCGCGGCGGTGGCGGGCGTCATCGCCACGATATGATCGAGGAAGCGGCGATGCGCGGCGAGCCACCACCGATGCCCCGCCGCGACGACGGCGTCGTGATCGGCGCGATCGGGCGCGTTCGAGATCTTGGCGACGATCGGCGGACAGGCGGCGCCGAGCCGCGCCTTCGTCCAGGCGGCGACCAGCGTATAATGGTTGCCGGGGCAGAAGAGGATGTCGGGCGACACCGCACGGACGATCCCCGGCACGGCGGCCATCGCCGCATAACCGCTGTGCCCCAGCACGATCGTCTCGATCCCGTCCGGCAGTTCGGCGGCAAGCGGCCCGTCCAGCGATCCCATCACCAGCGTGACCCGCGCGCCGCGTTCGATCCAGTCCCGCGCCAGCCGCAGCATCGCACGCTCCACCCCGCCGCCCGCCAGCGTCTGCGCAAAGGAGAGGATATGCCGCGGAGCCGCCATCAGGCGCCCGCGCATACAGGCTGGCGGGTGCCACACAACAGCCACCTTTGCGGGCCATGCGCCGGTTCCGTTCATCGGCCCGCAATGTTACCGCGTCTCTAGCGCGGTGGCCTCCACCCGGAGGGCCCCGACGGATGGAAGACGGAGTGGCGTTGAATCGATCCGAGGGACCAGCCGTGACGACGACTGCCGCCATTCCGCCCGTCCACCCCGCCGCGGGTGCCGACATCGCCGGGCTCGAGCCGCTGCGCACGATGCGCAGCCGCTGGCCCGCGGTGATCGGTGCCGTGCTGACGCTCGCGATGATCGCCGGCCTGGGGCACGAGCTGCTGAAATCGGGGCTGGCGGGCCTGTCGCGCTCGGTGCCGTCCGATCCGCGCTTTTATCTGTGTTTCGCCGCGCTCTACATGTCGCTGCCGACGGGGGACTATATCATCTTCCGCCGGCTGTGGGGCATTCCCATCGGCGGCCTTGCCGCGCTCATCAAGAAGCGGATCGCGAACGAGGTGGTGTTCGGCTATTCGGGCGAGGCCTATTTCTACGCCTGGGCGCGGGCGCGGGCGAAGATGGTGGCGGCGCCGTTCGGCGCGGTGAAGGACGTGTCGATCCTGTCGGCGATCGCCGGCAATGCGATCACGTTGCTGATGATGGCGATCGCGCTGCCGCTCGGCCATGCGCTGATGAAGCCCGATCAGCTGCGGATGCTCGAGGGATCGGGGGCGATCGTCTTTGCGATATCGCTGCCGTTCCTGATCTTTTCCAAACGCGTCTTCTCGCTACCGCGCGGGCAATTATGGTGGGTGTTCGGCATCCACTGCCTGCGCCTGCTGGCGGGATCGGTGCTGATCGCGTTCGCCTGGCATTTCGCGCTGCCCGACGTCTCGATCGGCATGTGGCTGTTTCTGGCGGCGGGGCGGCTGCTCGTCTCGCGGCTGCCACTGGTGCCCAACAAGGACCTTCTTTTCGCCAATTTCGCGATCATACTGATCGGACAGGATCAGGAACTGTCCGATCTCGTCGCGTTTACGGCCGCGCTCCAGTTGCTCGTCCACGTCGTTCTGATCGTGGCGTTCAGCCTGAACGGTCTGGTCAGAAGGAAGTTCGCATGACCCTCAGGACCGGTGCCGCCCTGCTCGCGATCGCGGCGTTCGCCGGCGCGGCGGGCGCACAGCCGACGATGCTGGGCGTCGACGCCGCCGCGTGCACCAGCGGCGAGGGGCCCGCGATCCAGGCGAATATCGAGGGGCTGAAGGACCGCAAGGGCGAGCTGAAGCTCGAACTCTATCCGCCCGACGAAGAGGATTTCCTGAAGGACGACAACATCCTGATCGCGCAGGGCAAGCTGTTCCGCCGGATCCGCGTGTCGACGCCTTCCAGCGGGCCGGTTTCGCTGTGCATCCGCGTGCCCCGGCCGGGGCGCTATGCGCTGCTGTTCACGCACAATCGCGACGGCAAGAACAAGTTCAGCTTCTGGAGCGACGGCGCGGGCTTTCCCAGCAACCAGCGGATCGGCCGCGCCCGGCCGAAGCTGGCAGGCGCACTGATCGAGGTTGGCAAGGGGGTTGTGGTGACGAACATCCATGCCCAGTATCTGCACGGCATCGGCGGCTTTTCGCCCAACTGAGGACGAAAGCGTTGCGGATCGTCGACGTCAACGAGCTCTACTCGCCGACCGGCGGGGGCGTGCGCACCTATATCGATCGCAAGATGGCGATCCTGGCCGATATGGGCCACGAGCTGATCGTGATCGCACCCGGCCGCGAGGATGCGGTGGAAGAGCGCCCCGGCGGCGGCCGCATCCATTACGTCAAGGCGCCGGGCATGCCGTTCGACGCCAATTACGGGCTGTTCTGGGACGCCGCGCCGATTACCGATCTGCTCGACCGGATCGATCCCGACGTGGTCGAATGCTGCTCGCCCTGGCGCCCGGCCTGGATCGTCGGCGATTGGCAGGGCCGCGCGGTCAAATCCTATTTCATGCACAACGACAATATGGCCGCCTATGCGCAGCGCTGGTTCGAAGGCGTGGCGAGCCACGCGCGGATCGAACAGGCGTTCGCCTGGTACACGCGCTATATGGGCCGCTTCCTCGATCGGTACGACACGGTCGTCACGAACGGGCCGGCGCTGGAGAAACGGCTGCGCAACCGGGGCCTGCGGATCGACGTCGCGATGCCGCTCGGGATCGAGCGGCGGCATTTCTCGCCCGAGTTTCGCGACGAGCGGCTGCGCACCGCGCTGCTGAAGCAATGCGACCTGCCCGCCGACGGCCGGTTGCTGCTCGGTTTGGGGCGGCACCATCCCGAAAAACGCTGGCCGATCGTGATCGACGCGGTGGAGCGGGCGGGCGCCAAGCTGCCGGTGGGATTGATCCTGATCGGCACCGGCAACGACAGCCCGCGCATGGCCAAGCGGATCGCGGGCTCGCCGCATATCCGCATGTTCCGCCCGGTCTATGATCGCGAGCGGCTCGCGCGAATCATGGCGAGCTGCGACGCGCTGATCCACGGATCCGAGGCGGAGCCGTTCGGGCTCGTCGCGTCGGAGGCGATGGCCTCGGGCCTGCCGCTGATCGTGCCCGATACCGGCGGTTGCGCCGAAGTGGCGGAGCCCCGCGCGAGCGAACTCTACCGCGCGCGCGATGCGCAGGCGGCGGCGACCGCGATCATCCGGCTCTTCCGCCGCGACCCGCGCATGTTGCGCCGGGCCGCGATCACCGCGGCGGCGGGGGTGCGCAGCGACGCCGAACACGCCGCCGATCTCATGGCCTATTATCAGGGGCTGGTGGACGCCAAGCGGGCGAAGGCGGCCTGACCCACAGCCGCAGCGGCGCCGGCGCCGGCAGCGGCCGATAGCCGCGCGCGATCGCCGCGCGTTCCATCAGCGCGTCGAGCCCGGCATCGCCGCCCGTCCACGGTGCCTCGCCGCCGACCAGTACCGCATCGGGCAGCAGCGCCCGTCTCAGCGTGTCGCGCGAGACATAGCCGCGCGCCACGGCATCGCCGCCACGGAAGCGGAAGGCGAAGGGGCCGCCGGCGAAGCGCGGATCGGGCACCCGCCGCGCGGCCGGCAGCAATTCCGGCGAGAGCGTGGCGACAGGACCCCGCACGCCCGTCGCATCGAGCATCGCGCCCACCGCCTGCCCGTTCCGCACCGCCGCGAACAGCGTTCCCCCGTTCGCCAGCGCCGCGACCGAGGGGGCAAGGCCCGCGGCGGCGAACGTCACCAGCGCGATCCGCAGCGTACGTGCCGGCGGGTGCGTGCTCCACAGGAGCGCCGTGCGGACGAACAGGGGGGGCAGGACGGGCAGCAGATATTGCCGCCATGTCGGCATCGGCAGCAGCGCGGCGACCAGCCCCGCGACGATCAGCGCGTCGAGCAGCGGCGCCCGCCGCCCCCGCACCGCGGTCCATGCCGCGAGCAGCGCCGGGCCGAGCGCGAGGAACTTCAGCGTATCGACCAGCTTGGCGGCGATCGACAGCTTCCAGGGCCGGTTCGCATAATATTCGGCGGGCGCGGTGGCGGGAAAGCGGAGCGTGCCGAACAGGAAATCTGCCGGGCTGGACGCCCAGGCCCAGAGGAGGAAGACGATCATCGGCGCGGCCCCGATCGCGCCCCAGAGCGGGCGGCGGCGTTCGACCAGCGCGTAAAGGCCATAGGCGATGGCGGGGACGGCATAGGAGATCTTCGCCGCCGCGGCGCCCGCGAGCAGCAGGCCGATCGCGGCGGCGTGGCGGCGCCCTGGTCGTTCGCCGACCGCGATCCACAACGCGACCGCATAGAGCGCGACGGGCAGCGCGTCGTTGCGCGCGGTGCCGATGCTGAACAGCATGATGTCGCAGGACGCGAACAGCGCGGCGCCGACCAGCGCAGCGCGCGGGCGGGCGCCCGCCGCCAGGCTGGCGCCATATACGGCGACGATCGCGAGCGTGCCGAGCAGCGCATTGGCGATCCGCAGCGCGGGCCAGGCCAGGGCGCCCGCACCCCAGGCGATCGGCGCGAAGAGCCAGGGCTGGAGCGGCGTCTGGAGATAGGCGAAATCGCGGTAGGGCCACAGCCCGTGCGCGACGAGGCTGGCGGCGGCGACATATTGGCTTTCGTCGTGATCGACCGGGCGGAGCAGCGCCAGCAGGGCGAGCACCAGCGCCAGCCCCGCCACCTCCCACCCGCCCGCCTTCGCGGTGCGTTCAGGCATGAACGGCAGTGACGAAATAATCGAGCGCCACCGAATCGGCGAGCGCGAAGCCGCGCGCCGGCGAGAAGCCCAGGCCTTGCACGTCGATGACGCGCAGCCCAGCCTCGGCCAGCCGGGCGGTCAGTTCGTCGGGGGTGAGGAACCGGTCCCAGTCGTGCGTGCCGCGGGGGATCCGGCCAAAGCCTTCCGCGATGCCGATCATCGCCAGCTTCGACAGCGGCGTGCGGTTGGGGGTGGAGAGGATCATCAGCCCGGCCGGCGCCAGCGCGCCCGCAAGGCCGGTGACGAAGGCGGCGGGATCGGTGACGTGCTCGATCACCTCGAGGCTGGTGACGAGATCGAAGCGCGCGTCGCCCAGCGTCTCGATCCCGCCCGCGCGGTAATCGATCGCGAGCCCGGCGGCGGCGGCATGGTCGCGCGCCACCGCGATGCTTTCGGGCGCGGCGTCCACGCCGGTGACGGCGGCGCCGAGCCGAGCGAGCGGTTCGCAGAGCAGCCCCGCGCCGCACCCCATGTCGAGCGCGGTGCGCCCGGCCAGCGGCGTGAAGCCGGTGCCGTCGCCGCCCCAATGGGCATCGATCCGCGCGCGGATATGGGCGAGGCGCGGCGGATTGAGCTTGTGGAGCATCGCCGAGCTGCCGGCCGGGTTCCACCAGTCCGCCGCCTGCCGGCCGAAATGGGCGGCCTCGCGCGGGTCGATCGTGTCGCTTGCGTTACGCATTGTCGCTTCCTATCAGGCAGGCCGTTTTCCCCCAAGGAGATTGCGCCGCGATGGGCCGGATCGTCATGAAGTTCGGCGGCACGTCGATGGCCGGGATCGAGCGGATCCGCAACGTGGCGGCGCGTGTGAAGCGCGAGGTGGAGGCGGGCAACGAAGTGGCGGTCGTCGTGTCGGCGATGGCGGGCGAGACGGACCGTCTGGTGGGTTTCTGCCGCGAGGCGTCGCCGCTGTACGACCGGCGCGAATATGACGTTGTCGTCTCGGCGGGCGAGCAGGTGACGAGCGGGCTGCTCGCGATCGCGCTCCAGGCGGCGGGCGTGCCGGCGCGGAGCTGGCTCGGCTGGCAATTGCCGATCCACACCTCGGACGCGCACGCCTCGGCCCGCATCGGCTCGATCGACATGGCCGCGCTCGACGCGTCGCTGTCGGGCGGCTGCGTCGCGGTGATCCCGGGGTTCCAGGGCGTGACCGAGGCGGGCCGGGTGACGACGCTCGGCCGCGGCGGATCGGACACGTCGGCGGTGGCGGTGGCAGCGGCGATGAAGGCGGACCGCTGCGACATCTATACCGATGTCGACGGCGTCTACACCACCGATCCGCGGATCGTGCCGCGCGCGCGAAAACTGTCGAAGGTGACATATGAGGAGATGCTGGAGCTGGCGAGCGTGGGGGCCAAGGTGCTCCAGACGCGCTCGGTGGGACTGGCGATGAAGGAGGGCGTACGCGTTCGCGTACTCTCGAGCTTCGAGGACGACCGGGACGAGGACGGCCATCGCGGCACGCTGATCGTGGGGGAAGAGGAAATCGACGACATGGAACGCCAGCTCATCACCGGTATCGCGCACGACCGGAACGAGGCCAAGATCACGCTGACCCAGGTGAGCGACCGCCCCGGATCGGTCGCCGCGATCTTCGCGCCCTTGGCGGAGGCGGGGATCAACGTCGACATGATCGTGCAGAACGTCGCGCATTCGACCGGATCGACCGACGTGACCTTCACCGTGCCCTCGGCCGACCTCGCCCGCTCGGTGGACGTGCTGGAGCACGCGCGCGGCGCGATCGGCTTTGCCAGCCTCGTCCATGACGTCGCCGTCGCCAAGGTGTCGGTGGTGGGCGTCGGCATGCGCAGCCATGCGGGCGTCGCCGCCACGATGTTCACCACGCTCGGCGAGCGCGGGATCAACATCCAGGCGATCGCGACCAGCGAGATCAAGGTGAGCGTGCTGATCGAGGAGGATTATACCGAACTCGCGGTGCGCGTGCTGCACACCGCCTATGGGCTGGACGCCGACGCGGCGGCCTAGCGCACCCCTCGTCATCCCCGCCGGCGCGCGGGTGGCGGCGGAGTGGCGGGTCGGGAGAGGATTGCGGTTCGTCCTCCGCACGGGCATGCACGCGGCATGACCGATACGCTTGAGAAACCACCCGTCTCTGCCACGTCGCGCTCCGGCGGGGAGCGCCTCGCGCACCTGATGGCGCGCGGCGCCGCGTTCCTCGACAGCGAGGTCGCGCTGATGTGCGGCGCGATGTCGTGGGTGAGCGAGCGGCATCTGGTGGCGGCGATGTCGAACGCCGGCGGCTTCGGCGTGATCGCGTGCGGCGCGATGACGCCCGAATTGCTGGATGCCGAGATCGCCGCCACCCGCGCGCGGACGACGCGGAGCTTCGGCGTGAACCTCATCACCATGCACCCTGCGCTGTTCGACCTGATCGCGGTGTGCGGGCGCCACGGCGTGACTCACGTCGTGCTGGCCGGTGGGCTTCCGCCCAAGGGCAGCCTCGAGGCGATCAAGGCGACCGGCGCGAAGGTGATCTGCTTCGCCCCTGCGCTCAGCCTTGCGAAAAAGCTGATCCGCAGCGGCGTCGATGCGCTGGTGATCGAGGGGATGGAGGCGGGCGGCCATATCGGCCCGGTCTCCACCAGCGTGCTGGCGCAGGAGATGCTGCCCGAAATCGCCGCGCAGGTGCCGGTGTTCGTGGCGGGCGGGATCGGCCGCGGCGAGGCGATCGCGGGCTATCTGGAGATGGGCGCGGCGGGCGTGCAGCTCGGCACGCGCTTCGTCTGCGCGACCGAATCGATCGCGCACGCCAATTTCAAGAAGGCGTTCCTCCGCGCTTCGGCCCGCGACGCGGTGGCGAGCGTGCAGATCGATCCGCGCCTGCCCGTCATCCCCGTCCGCGCGCTGAAGAATGCCGGGGCTGAGCTGTTCACCGCCAAGCAGCGCGAAGTGGCGCAGGCGCTCGACGAGGGCGGTGTCGCCATGGCCGAGGCGCAGTTGCAGATCGAGCATTACTGGGCGGGCGCGCTGCGTCGCGCGGTGATCGATGGCGATGTCGAGCATGGCTCGGTGATGGCGGGCCAGTCGGTCGGCATGGTGACGCGCGAGGAGCCCGTCGCGGCGATCATCGCGCAACTGATGGGCGAGGCGGCGGATTCGCTCGGCAAGCGGACGCTCGGCGGCTGAGACCGGCCGCTGCCAAGCGGGAAAAGACGAACGGTTACCGCTTGTTAACCCTGTCATGCGCAGAGTCGATCCCGGCCGGGGGGCCATGAGGATCGTCCATGTCGCGTCGTGCCATCGCCTGTTCTGCCACTGCCGCCATCGCCCTGCTGTCCGGCTGTGCCACGCACCGGCCGCCGCTGGTGATCGCGGCGCCCACCCCCGCGCCGGTGCCGGTGCAGGCGGCGGCGCTGCCCGCCGGCGCCTATCCGGGCATGGTGATTCCCGCGCGGCTGGCCGATGGCAGCTATCCGACGCCCAATCGCGGGCTCGGCGAGGATGGCATGGTGTGGCATCTGCGCGCCGCGCTGAACGTCGCCGCGCTCGCCTGTCGCGGGGCGCAGGGCGATATGATCGTCGCCGGCTACAACGCGATGCTCGGCCGGGAAAAGGCGCCGCTCGCCGCCGCGCAGGCGCATTATGCCGCCGCCTTCCGCGATGCGGGCGCCAGCGCGTACGACGATTCGATGACGCGGCTCTACAATTTCTTCTCGCAGTCGCAGGTCCGCACCGGTTTCTGCGCGGCGGCGGCGCAGGTGCTGGGCGAATCGGTCGCCGTCGCCCCGGCCGACCTGCCTGCCTTCGCGCGCACCGCGCTGCCTGAACTGGAACGGCCCTTCACCGATTTCTACCGCGCCTATGACGCGTGGCGCGACGGCGCGCGCGCGCCCATTCCGCAGGCGGTGATCGCGGTGGCATCCACCCCGGTGCTGGCCAACCCGCCCTCGCGCGTTTCCGCGCCCGTCCCCGTTGCCGCCCCCAATGCCGCCCCTGCCGCCGCGCCCGCGCCGCTGCGGGCCGCCGCGCCCATCGTGCCCAAATTGCAGATCGATCCGAGCGTCTTCGCCAACTGAGCCCGCGCTCAGCCGGCGATCGGCGATCCGATCGACCAGCGAAAGCCGAACGGATCGCGGAGCTGGCCATAGCGGTCGCCCCAGAACTGGTTCGCGATCGGCATCGTCACCTCGGCGCCCGCCGTCACCGCGCGCGCCGCCCAGGCATCGGCATCGTCGACCGACAGGTGCAGCGTGGTGCCGTCCGGCTCGCCCTCCTTGCGGCCGTGATATTCCGGAAACTCGTCGGACAGCATCAGCACGGCCTCGTTGAGGAACAACGCGGCCTGCATCACCCGATCGGTGCCGGGCGCGAGATTGCATTCGGCCAGATGCGCGCCGAACGCCGCCTGGTAGAAGGCGAGCGCCTCGTGCGCGCGGCCGTCGCGGATCGTCAGGAAGGGGATGATTCCGGGGGCGGGACGATCGCTCATGATTCGGCTCCTGTCGGGTCGGATGCGAAACTATACCCGATCCGCGATCCGGAACAGCGCCTCCACCGATCGGTCGAGCGCGGCGGCCAACTTCAGCGCGAGGATGGTCGAGGGCACGAACACGCCGTTCTCGACCGTGTTGATCGTCTTGCGGCTGACGCCCACCCGCTCGGCCAGCGCGGCCTGGGTCAGGCCGAGCCGCTCGCGCTCGTCCTTCAGCGTGTTGACGAGATGCTCGCTCACCGGCCCGCGCGCAGTTCCAGCGTGGCGAACGCGATCAGCATCGCCGCCATCGCTGCGGTCGCGATCACCCGTACCGCGTCGAACGCCCCGATCCGGTCGCTGTCCAGCGTGACGAAGGCCAGGCCGATGGCGGAGGCGATGGTGGCCCAGAAGCCCGCCGTCATCGCCATGCGCCGGTGTTCGCGCGCGGATTCGTCGTCGAGCAGCCTTGCGACCGGGCTGTTCGCCTTCAGCCAGCGGGCAAGCGGCGTCAGGTTGATCGCGGCACCCAGCATCAGCCCCGTCCATACGCCTTTGAGCGAATCGGCAGCCCTGCCGAAGGTCGTGACCAGCAGAACAAGCAGGATCGCGGCGATGGCGAAGAACAGGATCGCCCGGAGTATGGCCTTGCGTTCGGCGGTATCGATGGCGGTCATGATGATCTCTTCCGTGTAACCCACAGGTGACATGTAACCCAAAGGTTACGTGTTTCAACGGGGTTCCTTCGGCGCCATGGTTCGGTTAACGCGCTGGCATGAGCGATGCCGGGTTCGACCAGCCGATCGAGGGGCGCTTCGCCGGCGCCGAGCACCGGCTGCCGGTCCGGGTCTATTTCGAGGACACCGATCTGTCGGGCGTCGTCTATCACGCCAATTATCTGCGCTTCATGGAACGCGCGCGCAGTGACATGCTGCGCCTCGCCGGGATCGACCAGCGCACACGGTTCGAGGCGGGCGAGGGCGCCTATGCGGTCGCTAGCCTCGCGATCCGCTATGCGGCGCCGGCGCGGCTCGACGATGCGCTGGTGGTCGTCTCGACGCTCACCGCGGTGCGCGCCGCCAGCGTCGCCATTCACCAGCGGGTCATGCGCGATGCGCTGGTGCTGGCCGAAGCCGATGTGGTGGCGGCGCTCGTCGCCCCCGACGGCCGCCCCAAGCGTCAGCCACGCGCCTGGATCGACATCTACGAACGCCTGATCGCCCAAGGAGCCGCATGACCCCCGCCCTCAATATGGATGCCGCCACGCTGTCGCCGATCGCGCTGTTCCTCGCCGCCGACTGGGTGGTGAAGGGCGTGATGCTCGGCCTGTTGCTGGCCAGCATATGGACCTGGGCGATCATCGTCGCTTCCTGGATGCGGCTGGGGCGCACGCGCAAGCGCATGGCGCGGTTCGAGCGCGATTTCTGGAAGGCGGAGGATATCGACGCCTTCTACAAGGCCGAGGGCGAGAACGACCTGCCTTCGGCGCGGGTGTTCGCCGCCGGCGTTGGCGAATGGCGCCGGTCCACCGCCAGCGGCGCGATCGACAAGGGCGGCACGCGCGAGCGGCTGGCCATGACGATGGGCGCCACGGTGGCGAGCGAGGTCGACAAGCTGTCCGACCGGCTGAACGTCCTGGCGACGATCGGCTCGGTCGCGCCGTTCGTCGGGCTGTTCGGCACGGTATGGGGGATCATGCGCAGCTTCACCGGCATCGCGGCGGCGCAGAACACCTCGCTCGCGGTGGTCGCGCCGGGCATCGCGGAGGCGCTGTTCGCCACCGCGATCGGGCTCTTCGCCGCCATCCCCGCGGTGATCGCGTACAACCGCTTCTCGCACCGGATCAACCGGATCGAGGCGGGGCTGAACCGCTTCGCCGACGGCTTCCACACCACGCTTTCCCGGCAACTGGACGGCGCGCGCTAGATGGCGATGAACCTTCCCTCGCAGCGCGGCCGCGGGCGGCGCGCGCCGATGGCGGACATCAACGTGACGCCGCTGGTGGACGTGATGCTGGTGCTGCTCATCATCTTCATGGTGACCGCGCCGCTGCTGACCGCCGGCGTACCCGTGAACCTGCCCGATGCGCGCGCCAAGCCGCTCGATCAGGATCAGAAGCCGGTCGAGATCTCGCTCGATGCGCAGGGCCGCGTGTTCGTCGACAAGGACGCGGTGAGCGAGGCGGCGCTGCCCGCCCGGCTGGAGCGGATCGCGGGGACGCGCGCGGTGGGCCAGCCGCCGCAGATCCTGCTGCGCGCCGACAAGGCGCTCGATTACGGGCGGGTGATGCGCGTGATGGGCGAGCTCAGCCGCGCCGGGCTGACGCATGTCGCGCTCGTCACGGTGGAGGCCGGGGAGCGCTGATGGCACGGGCCGAGCGGATCGGTCTGGCGGCGGCGCTGATCGGCCATGCGTTGCTGTTCGGCGCGCTGTCGCTCGGCTGGGCGAACGCGCCCGAGCCGGTGAAGCCGTCGCAGCAGCCGATCGACGTCAGTCTGGTGAAGGACGTGGCGCTCGTGGCGACCGCGCCCTCCGTGGCGCCGCCCGCCCCCTCCGTCGCGCCCGAACAGGGGGCGCCCGAGGACGCCGCGCCCCCGCCCGAGGAGAGCGAGCCCGAACCGGCACCGCCCAAGCCCGCGCCGCCGAAACCGGCCCCGCCGAAGCCCGCGCCACCCAAGCCCGCGCCGCCAAAGCCTGCGCCCGAAAAGCCGAGCCCGCCCAAACCCAAGCTGGAGCCCGCCCCGGTGCCCCGGCACGAAACGCCCAAGCCCAAGGCGGAGCCGGTCAAGGAAAAACCGGCCAAGCCCGCGCCCAAGGCCGAGGCGAAGCCTGCGCCCAAGGCGGACGCGAAGCCGGCCCCTGCCAGATCCGCGCCTGCCAAATCGGCGAAGTCCGACGCTGCGCCGGCCAAGACCGCCGCCAAGGCGCCCGCCACGCCCGCCAAGGCGAAGCCGGTGGCGACCACCGGCAAGGGCAAGGACGCGACCGCCAAGGCCACGCGCCCGCACGGCTCGCGCCTCGGCGACGATTTCCTGAAGGGGCTCGCCGACGCCCCGGCCAAGCCCGCCCCCGCGGCGGCGGCGCCGGCGGCCAAGGTGGGCGCCCAGCAGATGGCCGATATTGGCTCCGCCATATCGCGGCAGGTGCAGCCCTGCGCGAACCGGCAGGTTCAGCCCGGCCCCGGCGCCGAACGCATCCGCGTGATAATCAACCTGCGGCTCAATCGCGATGGCTCGCTCGCCGCTCGGCCGCGGATCACGGGGCATGACGGTGTGGACGACGAGAACCAGCGCTATCTCGCGCGCGTCGACGATCTGGCAATCGCGACCTTCACGGGCTGCGCGCCGCTTCGGGGCCTGCCCGATTCGTTGTACGACGTTCAGAATGGCTGGAGCAACTTCACCATGCGCTACAAGCTTCCCGGCTGAGGATGTGAACCGATGACCCGCCCCTTCCTCGCTCTCGCGCCGCTCGCGCTGCTCTTCGCCGCGCCCGCGTCCGCGCAGGACGCACCCGCCCCGGCCCAGGCGCGCGTCGCCGCCCAGTCCGCACCGGCGCAGGGCGGCCTCGTCGTGGACGTCACCGGCGGCATCTCCGCGCCGATGCCGATCGCGATCCCCGTGATGCCGACGGCGGCCGTGGTCGATACGCCCGCCGGCAGCACCGACGCGCTCGGGCGGCAGCTGGCCGGCATCGTCGCCAACGATCTGCGCAATTCGGGGCTCTTCACCCCTCAGGCCAATCCGCACGCGATCGCTTTTCCCGAGGTGACCGCGCCCGTGTTCGACAGCTGGAGCGCCACCGGCGCGCAGGCGCTGGTGCAGGGCTTCGTCCGCGCGAACGGCGACGGCACGCTCACGGTCGGCTGCTATCTCTACGACGTGTCCGCGCGCACCGAGCTGACGCGCGCGGGCTATGTGGTGCCGCCCGCGGAATGGCGCCGCGCGGGGCACAAATGCGCCGACATGGTGTATGCGCGGCTGACCGGCGAGAGCGCCTATTTCGACAGCCGCATCGTCTATGTGTCGGAAACCGGGCCCAAGGGCCACCGCATCAAGCGGCTGGCGATCATGGACCAGGACGGTGCGAACCACCGTTTCCTGACGAACGGCCAGGCGATCGTGCTGACGCCGCGCTTCGCGCCCAACCAGCAGTCGATCGTGTTCATGAGCTATGAGGGCGATCGCCCGGCGATCTATGTCTATGATCTGGGCTCGGGCCGGCCGCGACGGGTGGTGGCGAACGCCAGCCTCACCTTCGCGCCGCGCTTCTCGCCCGACGGCCGCTACATCCTGTTCTCGATGGCGAACAGCGGCAGCACCAACATCTACCGCGTGCCCGCCGGCGGCGGCAGCCCGCAGCGGCTGACCCGCTCGCCCGGCATCGATACCGGCGGCAGCTATTCGCCCGATGGTTCGAAGATCGTGTTCGAAAGCGACCGTTCGGGCGGGCAGCAGCTCTACGTCATGAACGCCGACGGCTCCGACCAGCACCGGATCAGCTTCGGCGGCGGCCGTTATGCGACCCCGGTGTGGAGCCCGCGCGGCGACCTGATCGCGTTCACCAAATTGGGCGGATCGTTCCGCATCGGCATCATGAGCCCGTCGGGCGGCGGCGAGAAGCTGCTGACCGATGGCGCGCAGGACGAGGGGCCGAGCTGGTCGCCCAACGGCCGCGTCATCACCTTCTTCCGTTCGGGCGGCGGCGGCGCGGGCAAGGCGGACCTCTGGTCGGTCGACCTGACCGGCGTCAACGAACGCAAGATCCCGACCCCGCTCGACGGATCCGATCCGGCATGGGGTCCGCTCAGGCCCTGACGCTGCTACGGCGGGGCGGGGGCCGATTTTTCACCACGGAGAATGAGACCATGGCCAAACTCAACCCGGCGCTCGTCGCCGCCATCGCGATGCTCGCGGTGGCGGGCTGCGCGAAGAAGCGCCCCGCCACGCTGCCGCCCGCGCCGCTGAGCGACCAGGGGTCTGCCCAGGCGGCCACGCCCTATGATCGCGGGCAGGGCACGGGCGGCGCGATCGTCCCCGGCTCCGACGCCGATTTCCGCCGTTCGGTGACCAGCAACACGGTGAACTTCGCGGTCGACATGTCCGACGTCGATTCGCAGGCGCGCGTGATCCTCGACAACCAGGCCGAATGGCTGGCGCGCTATCCCAATGTCCGCATCACGGTGGAGGGGCATTGCGACGAGCGCGGCACGCGCGAATATAATCTCGCGCTCGGCGACCGGCGCGCGAACGCCGCCAAGAACTATCTCGCGGCCAAGGGCGTCTCGCCCGCGCGCATCTCGACGATCAGCTACGGCAAGGAACGCCCGATCGCGCTTGGATCGGACGAGGCGAGCTGGGCGCAGAACCGCCGCGCCGTCACCATCGTGGTGAACTGAGCCGAGGCCCATCCCCCTCCCGGCGGGAGGGGGCTTATCCCAGCGCCCGGTCGAGCAGCTTGGCCAGCCGGATCCCGCCGCGCTTCACCTCGAGGCGCGACACCGGCACCAGCCGCGCGATCGTGGCGTCGTCCAGATGCACGCGCGCCGGCACCGCAGCGCATGCATCGCCGCCGAGCGCGCTCGCATAGACCTGGTCGTGCGCGACCTGCCAGCTCTCGCGGCTCCAGTCGCCCACGCCGCCCGCGCCGATCCGCGCGCGCTCGGCGGCGGGATAGCGGCGCACCAGCGAGGGTCCGGTGGTGATCGCGCGCTCGGGCAGCGGCCCGTCCCAGACCGAATGGAGGTTGAAGCGCGGCGGCGCATAGATGCCGTAATCCGCCTTCACGTCGTTGCCGCCCTTGTCGCCTCGGTCACCCGCATGGAGCGGCTGGTGGAGGTCCCCGACGAAGTGGATCAGGAAGACGAGCGCCTGCACGCGATCCTTCGCGGGCGCGGCCTTGTCGCGCAGCGTCGCCACGTCGCGGTCGATCTGCGCCGAGACGCAATTGCCGTCCTTGCAACTGGGGGTGAGGTCGAACGGCGCGCACACATCGGCATCCTGGAAATGCCAGTTATAGGCATAGCCGAAGCGTGATTTGCCGTCCGCATCCTTCAGCGGCTTGACGCAATCCGCCCAGACGCTCGCCTCCTCGATCGTGCGCGCGGGGCAGGTCGGCGTGTCGAGCAGCGCCTGCTTTGCCAACAACCGTTTCACCGCCACCCGCGTGTGCGGCGCCACATTGGCCATCGCGATTTCGGCGATGGTCTGATGGCCGAACTCCCAATAGGCGGACGCGGGTGTGGCGAACGCGAGCGCGGCGAGGCCGGCGACGAGGATGCGGGCATGGATCATCCCGGCGCCTTACCGCGCGGACGCAGGCTTTCCAACGGGTTGCGGGCGGTTGGGAGGCGATCGGGTGCTTGCGGAGGTGCTGTTGGTGGCGAGCGTTTACGTCATGATCGGTCATACTGGTTGCGCGTCGGCTTGCCCGCAATCTACCGATTGTTCAGCTGCTGGTGCGCTTAAGAGACGGAGAGCATGCGGATCTCACCCTCGCGCCGCCATCCCTTTGATGTGCGAATATAGCGAGCCTCTAATTCTCCGCCGCAGAGGCCAGTGCACGAATAGGCGAAATGAACGACGGCGCTTTGAGCGTCGCTACCAATCTGTGGAACTCCGACAGAATAGATGAAGGCTTCTCGGACATGTTGGCCGGGAATAGGCGCGTGCACCGCTGCTCGCGATCGCGCATCGTCGTCTGCAATGGGATAGCCTTTGGGGATTTCGCCTTTGAGCCTAGGGCAAATCGTCAGCAGATCAGGGCGACTTGTGTCGGGAGCGACGTAGTAGGAATCAAATCCTTTGTTGCCGTTGACGCTTGGCAGATCGCGCAGGGCGATTCTTCCAATTTCGCAGACGACTGTTAGCTCTGCCGAGCTTGGAGAGGCGGCTGTCATCATGAGGCCGACTACTAAAGCAATCATCTGCTGTCTCCCGGCTATATCGTTGAGGCAAATGCACGGCGGCAATCGTAGCCCGTCAACGTCTGCCTTGATCGAACCTCGCCTACAAGCAGCCCTTCCGCTCCCCACCACTCTGGCTCCACCTCAGGGCTTCAGGCGATCCTCTCATCCCCATAGATCGCCACCACCGCCTCACCGCCCGCCGAGCGCATCCCGCGATTCATCCCTGGCGTGACGAAAGCCCAGTGCGCCGGCCCCGCACCGCCGACGACGATCGCGCCGCCGGTGCCGCCGAGCGACTCGACCTCCGCGAGCACGGCGCGCGTCGCTTCCGCCGCATCCTGCCCGGCCAGGCGGACGCGGGCGTCGATCTCGTGGCCGACGCCCACCCGCAGGAACGATTCGCCCGAGCCGGTGCACGACACCGCGACCGAGCGATCGTCCGCCCAGGTGCCCGCGCCGATGATCGGCGAATCGCCGATCCGGCCCCAGCGCTTGCCGGTCACGCCGCCGGTGGAGGTCGCCGCCGCCAGATGCCCCGCCCCGTCGCGCGCGACCGCGCCGACGGTGCCGTATTTCATGCCCGCGTCGAAACCGTCGCCGCCATCCGCCATCAGTTCGGCATATTGTCGGCGGCGCTCGTCCGTCTCGAACCAGCCGGGCGCGGCGCGCTCCAGCCCCTGCGAATCGCCGAAGGAATCGGCGGCGGGGCCGGCGAGCAGCACGTGGCGGCCCTCCGCCATCACGCGCCGGGCCAGCGCTACCGGGCTGCGCGTGGCGGTGACGCCCGCCACCGCGCCGGCGCCGCGCGTGCGGCCGTCCATGATCGCGGCGTCGAGTTCGATCCCGCCGTCATGCGTGAACACCGCCCCGCGGCCGGCGTTGAAATGCGGATCGTCCTCCAGCACGCGCACCGCCGCTTCGACCGCGTCCAGCGCGGTGCGGCCGGTATCGAGCACCGCCGCGCCCGCGGCGAGCGCCGCGGTCAGCCCGGCGCGCGCGCCGGCTTCCTGTTCGGGGGTGAGCGTGCTTGGCGTCAGGCGGCCCGCCCCGCCGTGCACCGCGATCGTCCATGGGTTCGTCATGGCACGCCGCATAGCCCGATCGCGCGCGCATCGCCACGGGCTTCCGGTCGGACGCGCGACGCGGTATATGGGCCCCATGTCCATTCGTCCCTGGCGCGACATCGTCCGCCGCAAGAGCCGCCAGATCATGGTCGGGAACGTCCCCGTCGGCGGCGACGCGCCCGTCACCGTGCAGACGATGACCAACACGCCGACCAGCGATCCCGTCGCCACGATCAACCAGATCCGGCGCTGCGAGGAGGCGGGTGCCGACATCATCCGGGTGAGCTGCCCCGATGTGGAGAGCACCGCCGCGCTGAAGCAGATCGTGCGCGCCGCGCGCGTGCCGATCGTGGCGGACATCCATTTCCATTATCGCCGCGCGTTGGAGGCGGCGGATGCGGGGGCGGCGTGCCTGCGGATCAACCCCGGCAACATCGGCTCGGCCGCGCGCGTCAAGGAAGTCGTGGATGCGGCCAAGGCGAATGGCTGCGCGATCCGGATCGGCGTGAACGGCGGCAGCCTGGAGCGGCATCTGCTCGAGAAATATGGCGAGCCGTGCCCCGATGCGCTGGTCGAGAGCGCGCTCGATCACATCAAATTGCTGCAGGATCACGACTTCCACGAGTTCAAGGTGGCGGTGAAGGCGTCCGACCTGTTCCTCGCGGTGGCGGCGTATCAGCAGCTCGCCGAGCAGGTCGATTGCCCGCTGCACCTGGGCATCACCGAAGCGGGCGGGTTCGTCGGCGGCACGGTGAAGTCGGCGATCGGGATGGGCAGCCTGCTCTGGTACGGCATCGGCGACACCATCCGCGTGTCGCTCTCGGCCGAGCCCGAGGAGGAGATCCGCGTCGGCTTCGAGATCCTGAAGGCGCTCGGCATCCGCAACCGCGGCGTGCGCGTGGTGTCGTGCCCGAGTTGCGCGCGTCAGGGCTTCGACGTGATCCGCACCGTGCAGGCGCTGGAGGAGCGGTTGCAGCATATCCGCACGCCGATGTCGCTGTCGGTGCTCGGCTGCGTGGTGAACGGGCCCGGCGAGGCGCGCGAAACCGATATCGGCATCACCGGCGGCGGCAATGGCCGCCACATGGTGTATCTGTCGGGCGTGACCGACCATCATGTGCAGGACGAAGGCATGATCGAGCACATCGTCCGCCTGGTGGAGGCCAAGGCGGCCGAGATCGACGCGGTCGACCAGGCGGTGCCGGTGGCGGCGGAATAGCTCCGGGCGGAGCGTTTCGGGGACGAGCGATATGACCTATCATGCCAAGGCGATCGCCGGCGGCAAGATCGTCTGCCCTCCGAGCTGCTCCGTCCATCCGGACGTTCGAGCAGGCGTTGCGGGAGAGCCAGCGGCGCGCGTGCGGTCTTCGGCGCGGATTATACGGTCGATCAGTTCATCGCGGAAAAGCGCGCCGATTGGGGAGAGGCGTGAGCGATATCATCGATGCGGCTGCGCTGATGGCGTTGCTGCTCGATGAACCCGGCGCGGATAGGGTGGCGTCGATCCTTCGCGGCGGCGTGATGTCGACGGTGAACATCTCGGAATGTTGTTCGCGCGCCGTGGAGCGTGGTGCGACCGCCGACGCGGTGCTCGCGATGATCGCGGGCTACGATCTCGAGATCGTCGATTGCGGCCTCGAACAGGCAACCGAAGCGGCGCGCCTGCGCGAACCGACGCGCGCGGCGGGCGCGTCGCTGGGCGATCGGATGTGTCTGGCGCTGGCCAAGCTGCGCGGAGGCACGATCTATACCGCGGACCGTCGGATGGGCGCGCTCGACGGCAAGCTCGGCACCGCCATCCGCCTGATCCGGTGAGCGGCCGCCGCCATTCCGTCCCCGCCGTCATGGCGGCGGCCGTCGGGATCGCGATCTATTCGGGCATGGATGCGATCATGAAGGGGCTGTCGATCCAGAGCGGCGCGTACAGCGCGGTGCTGTGGCGCTCGGTCGCGGGGATGGTGATCGCGGGATCGGTGTTCGTCGCGCGCCAGCGGCCCTGGCCGGCGGGGCCGGCGCTGCGGTTGCACGGCGCGCGCGGGCTGGCGTCGGGGCTGTCAGTGCTGTTCTTCTTCTGGGGCCTGGCGCGGGTGCCGATGGCGCAGAGCGTGGCGCTCACCTTTCTGGCGCCGCTGATCGCGCTTTACCTGGCCGCGGCGCTGCTCGGCGAGACAGTGCGGCGCAGCGCCGTCGCGGGGTCGCTGGTCGCGGCATTGGGCGTGCTTGCGATCGCGGGCGGCGCGGTGCAGGCGCGTGCCTCGACCGGGTCGGTGCTGGGCATGATCGCGATCGTCGTCGCGTCGATCCTCTATGCGTACAGCCTGATCCTGCTGCGGCGGCAGGCGCAGCTCGCCGATCCGCTGGAGGTGACGCTGTTCACCAGCGTGGCGACCACCGCGCTGCTGCTGCTGGGCAGCGCGTGGTTCGCCGCGATGCCCGCCTGGCCGCAGACGCCGGCGATCCTCGCGGCGGCGTTCCTCGGCACGATCTCGTCGCTGCTGATGGCCTGGGCCTATGCGCGCGGCGAGACGCAGCGGCTGGCGCCGATCGAATATAGCGCCTTTCTGTGGGCGGCGGTCCTCGGCTGGCGCGTCTTCGGCGAGCGCGTATCGCCCTGGACGATGGCGGGCGCCGTGCTCATCGTCGCGGGATGTGCCATCGCGGTGCGGCGGCCGATCCCGGCCGCGCAGACAGAGGCTTCCGCATGATCCGCAATGCCGTTCCCGACGACGTGCCCACCATCCTGCGCTTCGTGCGCGAACTCGCGGTGTTCGAACGCGAGCCCGATGCGGTGGAGGCGACGGAGGCGATGCTGGCCGACGCGCTGTTCGGGCCCGTGCCCGCCGCGGAAGCGGTGATCGCGGAAATGGACGGCGATCCGGTGGGCTTTGCGCTCTTCTTCCACAATTTCTCGACGTGGAAGGGACGGCGCGGCCTGTATCTGGAGGATCTCTACGTCACGCCCGCGGCGCGGGGGCGGGGCGTGGGCGAAGCGCTGCTGCGGCATCTGGCGGCGACTGCGGTGGCGCGGGGTTGCGCGCGATTCGAATGGTCGGTGCTGGACTGGAACGAGGCCGCGGTGCGCTTCTACCGCAAGCTGGGTGCGGTGGGGCAGGCGGAATGGACCGTGCAGCGCGTGGACGGCGACGCGCTGCTGGCCCTGGCCCGCGGGTAGCGCAGGGTGAGGCTGGTTTGATCCAGCCTCCCACCCCGTTCGTGCCGAGTTTGTCGAAGCGCCCCTTGCTGGACCCGCCCTTCGACAAGCTCATGGCGAACGGGGCAAAATAACGCCATCAAACGCAGCGGGCGGGATCAGGCCCGCCCGGCGACCTCGTCGGCATCGGCGGGCTCTTCGCCCTTGGCCTTTTCCGCATCGTAGCGCGCGATCGCCTCGATCGTGATCTGCTTGGCCTCTTCGGCATCGCCCCATTTGCCGACGCGGACCCACTTCTTCTTTTCCAGATCCTTATAGTGGGTGAAGAAATGCTCGATTTGCTCGAACACGATCTCGGGCACGTCGCCGCGGCCGCCGACGTTCGAATAATAGGGGAAGACCGAGTCGACGGGTACGCAGACGAGCTTCTCGTCGCCGCCGGCCTCGTCCTCGAGGTTCAGCACCGCGATCGGGCGGGCGCGGACGACGCAGCCCGGGATGAAGGGCGAACGCGAGATCACCAGCGCGTCGAGCGGATCGCCGTCGGGCGACAGCGTGTGCGGCACGAAGCCGTAATTGGCGGGATAGCGCATCGGCGTGTGCAGGATGCGATCGACGAACAGCGCGCCCGACGCCTTGTCGAATTCATACTTCACCGGCTCGCCGCCGGTCGGCACCTCGATGATGACGTTCAGGTCTTCCGGCGGGTTCTTGCCCGTCGGGATCAGGTCGATACGCATGGCAAATCCTTTGCAAGCAGACGGGATGGCCGCGCTTTCGGCGCGGCCCCGTGAAAAAGCAACATGGATGTCAGCGCGGCGCCAGCAGCCGGTCGAGCCCGGTCTCGCCCGTGCTGGTCTTCACCAGATGCGGATAACGCGGGCCGCCATGATAGTCGATCGCCACGGTGCGCACGCGGTCGTCGGCCTTGATCGTCAGGCGGATCGGCTCCTTGCTGCCCTTGGCCGCCACGATCGCATCGCGCAGCCGATCGGGCGAGAAGGCGCCGTCGCCCACCGCCAGGATCGTACCGCCGGTGTCGAGCCCTGCCTTGAACGCGGGGCTGGCCCAGATCACGCTCGTCAGATTGCCGTCCTTGTCCGCCGCGAGCCCAGCCGAATCGAGCGCGTCGATCCCGCCGCGTTCCGCCTTCTTGGTCGCGGGCGAAGGCTCGGGCGTGTAGCCGAGCGTATAGCCGTTGGCGGCGAAGCCGGCGGTGGGGGCGGGCTTGCCCGTCTCGGTCAGGCGCTGGCGGAGAAAGCCCGCCCAATCATAGGGCTGCACGCCGTTCAGCGTCGCGACCACGTCGTCGAAATTATAGGTCAGCTCGCCCCAGTCGCCGTCGCGCACGCCGAAAAAGGCGCGGGCGAAATCGTCGATCGACTTGGTGCCGCCCGACATGGCGCGGAGCATGGAATCGACCTCCATCCACACCATCGCGCCCTCGACATAATAATCCTCCGATCGCTGATAGCTGACCCAGCCCTTGGGCCGGCGCTGCGAGATGATCGGATCGTTGGTCGTGTCGATCAGCGGCCGCCACTGGCGCGCGGGCGCGCGGTCGTAGCTGGCGATCGCCTGCGCCAGCATGTCGAGCATCTCCTCCTTGGTGGCGAGGCCCGATCGCGCCTGGAGCACATAGCCCCAGAACTGCGTCTGCCCCTCATATACCCACAGCAGCGAATCGCGCATCGGCACGTCGAAATTGGGCGTCCACAGATCCGCGCCGCGGCGGAACTTGCCGTCCCAGCTATGCGTGTATTCGTGCGGCAGCAGGTTGCGCGCGGCGACATTGTCCTTCCACTCGGTGAAGAAGCCTGCCTTCGTCCCGTCTTCCGAACTGCGATGATGTTCGAGGCCGATGCCGCCGATCCGGTCAGAGATCGAGAAGAGGAAGTGGTAATTGTCGTAATGCTGCGCGCCGAACAGCTTCACCGCCTGATCGACCAGCCGTTTGTGCGCATCGATCTGCTCGGGCGTGGCGACCAGCTGGCCGGGACTGTCGGCGAAGGTGTCGAGCGTGACGCGCGGCGAGAGCGCGAACGCCTTGTAATAGCGCCCGGCCAGCGTCGGCGAATCGACGAGGATCTCGTAGTTCGTCGTCTGATAGGCATAGTTGGACCCGGTGTTGCGCGAGGGCAGGCCCGCCGCCGCGGTAAAGCCCGCCGGATACTTCACGGTGGCGGTGATCGGGATCTGGCGGGTGAAATAGCCCGCCGGATAGAGGCTCACCGAATTCCACTGCACGCGCAGGATATCGGGCGTCATGACGATCGGACCCTGGTCAGGCTTGGTCGCCGACAGGAACTGAAGGTCGATGTCGAGCCGTTTCGCGCCCTGCGGCACGTCGATATGGAAGGCGAAGACGTCGACCGGATCGCGCGTCCAGGCCAGTTCCCGGCCGCCGCTGCGGACGTGCAGCCCCGCCAGCTTGTCGATCTGGCCCGAGGGCGAATGGTTGCCCGGCAGCCATTTGGGATAGAGCAGCACCATCGGCCCGGCCTTCGCCACCGGGATCGTCTCGTGTGCGCTGATGATGCCCTGATCGGTGTTGGTGGCATCCACGTCCAGCGTCAGCGTGCCGGGATAGGGCACGTCCTGCGGCGCGGGGATGGTGTCGGCATAGGGCACGGGCTGCGGCGCGCTGTTGCCCGCGGGCACCTGTGCCGCGGCGATGGCGGAGGAGGCGAGCAAGGCGGCAAGCGTCAGCGTTCGGATCATGGACGGCCCTCGAATTCGGATGAAGGCGGTGGTGTAACCGTGCGAAAGGTCAGCCGTCCAGTCCCTTAGCTGCCGCCGCCCAGCACGTTGATGGTGAAGGCCAGCACCCCCAGATTGAAGACGAACGCGGCGAGGCACTGGCCGATCACGATGCGGCGCATCCGTTCGGACGAGATCTCGACGTCCGACGTCTGGAACGTCATGCCGAGCGTGAAGCTGAAATAGACGAAGTCCCAATAGGTCGGCTCCTTCGTCTTCGGGAATTCCAGCCCGCCATCGTCGCCGCCATCGTCGCCGTCGTCATTGTAGAACAGGTGCGCGTAATGCAGCGCGTAGAGGATGTTGGAGAACAGCCACGCGATCACCAGTGTGGCGAGCACCAGGACCAGCGCGAGCGCGTCGTTCTTGCCCTTAAGTTCGCCATGCACCGCGACGAGGATGACGATCAGCGTCACGAAGCTGAAGCCCAGCAGTACCGCGCGGTTGGCGTCGTTCGCGCGGGTGGCGGCGCGGATGCCCTCGGGCGTGGCGCCGTGCAGCAGCGGCCAGCACGACAGCAGGAACACGAAGCCCGCCACGTCGAACGCCGCCATCGTCGCCCGCCCCCATTGGAGCAGCGGCACCCCGATCGCGAGCCCGATCGCGAACAGCAGGACGAACAGGATGAAGCGCGGCGGTGCCACGCGATTGCCAAGGCCCCACCAGGGTTCGTTTTTCGCCATGGGGAGAGTGCTAGCGCTTGCGCGTCGCCTCGCCTAGATACCCGCGCCACATGGCACGGATCGAGACCCCCCGGCGCGTGCGCGGCACGCAGGACATCTTCGGCGAGGAGCAGCGCCGTTTCGCGCATGTGCTCGCCACGTTCGAGCGCGTGCGGACGCTCTATTGCTTCCAGCGCGTCGACCTGCCGGTGTTCGAGGATACGCAGGTGTTCGCGCGCAGCATCGGCGAGACCACCGATGTGGTGTCGAAGGAGATGTACAGCTTCCCCGATCGCGGCGGCGACATGCTGACGCTGCGCCCCGAATTCACCGCGGGGATCGCGCGTGCCTATCTGACGGAAGGATGGCAGCAATATGCGCCGCTGAAGCTTTCGACCAGCGGTGCGGTGTTCCGCTACGAACGTCCGCAGAAAGGGCGGTATCGCCAGTTCCACCAGATCGATGCCGAGGTGATCGGCGCCGCCGAGCCCGCCGCGGACGTGGAATTGCTGGTGATGGCGGACCAGCTGCTGCGCGAACTCGGCATCGCGGGCGTGACCTTGCAGCTCAACACGCTGGGCGATGCGGAAACGCGCGAAGCGTGGCGCGCGGCGCTGGTCGCGCATTTCGAGGCGCACCGGGATGCGTTGTCGGAGGACAGCCTGACGCGGCTTGCGAAGAACCCGATGCGCATCCTCGATTCCAAGGATCCGCGCGACCGGCCGATCGCCGATGCCGCGCCCGATATCGACGCCTATCTGACGCCTGAGGCACGTGGCTTCTTCGATGCGGTGACGACGGGTCTCGATGCGGCGGGCGTCGCCTGGGAACGCAACGCTCGGCTGGTGCGCGGCCTCGATTATTACCGCCACACCGCGTTCGAGTTCGTCACCGATCGGCTGGGCGCGCAGGGGACCGTGCTGGCAGGCGGGCGCTATGACGGGCTGATCGGGAGCCTGGGGGGCCCCGAGACGCCGGGCGTGGGCTGGGCGGCGGGCGTCGAGCGGCTGGCGATGCTGGTGGCGGAGCCGAACCAGCCATCGATCGATGCGGTGTTCGTGCCGATGGGGCCGGCGGCGGAACGCCATGCGACCGGTCTGGTGGCCGATCTGCGGCGGGCCGGCCTGTCGATCGAGATGGCCTATAAAGGCAATATGAAGCGCCGCCTTGCCAAGGCCGATGCGCTCGGCGCGCGGTTCGCGGTGATCGTCGGGGACGACGAGATCGCCAAGGGTGCCGCGGCGGTGAAGACGCTCGGCGCCGGCACGCAGGCCGAGGTGGCGTTCGGCGATCTGGCGGAGGCGCTGCGTTGAGGCGCGCCCGTTCCGCGCCGAAGGGTAGGGGCATCGCATGACCACCATCTCCCCCGACCGGATCCGCCAGATCGAGGCGCGGCGCGACGAGTTGCAGGCGCTGATGGCGACGGGCGATCTCGCGGGCGACCGGTTCGTGCAGGTGTCGAAGGAATATGCCGAGCTGGAGCCGGTCGCGCAGGCGGCGAGCGAGGTACGGCGATTGCGCGCCGAGGCCGAGAGCCTCGCCTATATGGCGCAGGACGCCGATGACGAGCTGCGCGCGATGGCCGCCGAGGAGCTGCACGAGAATCGGGAAGCGCTGGACACTGCCGATCGCCGCCTCGCGCTCGCGCTGCTGCCGCGCGATGCCGCCGACGAGCGTTCGGCGATGCTCGAGGTGCGCGCGGGCACCGGCGGCGACGAAGCGGCGCTGTTCGCGGGCGACCTGTTCCGCATGTACCAGCGTTACGCCGAATCGCGGGGCTGGCGCGTCGAGCTGATCTCCGCCTCCGCCTCCGATGCGGGCGGCTTCAAGGAAGCGGTGGCGAGCGTGACCGGACAGGGGGTGTTCGCGCGGCTGAAGTTCGAATCCGGCGTCCACCGCGTCCAGCGCGTCCCCGCGACCGAGGCGGGGGGGCGGATCCACACCTCGGCGGCGACGGTGGCCGTGCTGCCCGAGGCGGAAGAGGTGGATGTGAAGATCGACGACAAGGATCTGCGCATCGACATCTATCGTTCCTCGGGTCCGGGCGGCCAATCGGTCAACACCACCGATTCGGCGGTGCGCATCGTTCATATCCCGACCGGCCTGACGGTGATCCAGCAGGACGAGAAATCGCAGCACAAGAACAAGGCCAAGGCGCTGAAGGTGCTGCGCACGCGCCTCTACGAGCTGGAACGCGAGCGGCTTCATGCCGATCGGGCGGGCGCGCGCAAGGCGATGGTGGGCTCCGGCGACCGGTCGGAGCGGATCCGCACCTATAATTTCCCGCAAGGGCGCGTGACCGATCACCGGATCAACCTGACGCTCCACCGCCTGCCGGAGATCATGGCGGGAGAGATGGACGAGCTGGTGGGCGCGCTGATCGCCGAGGACGAAGCGGAGCGGCTGGCGCAACTGGATGCGTAGGGCGGCCGGCCGCACCTTGCGGCTAGACTCGCACAGGCGCGGTTGGCGGGGCCCGCCCCGACCGACGACGCGGCATTGTTGCGTCGCGGCCCGACTCCGGCGATGACCGGCGCGTCCTCCACCGCGCGCCACGCGATCGCGGCGGCGGCGGCGCGCTTCGCCTTTTCCGCCACGCCGCGCCTCGATGCCGAATTGCTGATGGCGCACGCGATGGGGATCGCGCGCGACGCGCTGCTGCTGGGGCGGCTCGACGATCGCGCACCCGCGGGCTTCGCCGCGCTGGTCGAACGCCGGGTGGCGCACGAGCCGATCGCCTATATCCTCGGCACGCGCGGCTTCTGGACGATCGATCTCGCGGTCGGCCCCGGCGTGCTGGTGCCACGCGCGGACAGCGAGGTGCTGATCGAGGCGGCGCAGCGCCATTTCGCCGGCCGCGCGCCGCGCAGCGTGCTCGATCTCGGCACCGGGCCCGGCACGCTGCTGCTCGCCGCGCTCGATCTGTGGCCGGTGCGCGGGTTGGGGGTGGATCGGTCGGCCCAAGCGCTCGGCTATGCGCGCGCCAATGCCGCGGCGCTCGGCGCGGATGCGCGGTTCGTGCAGGGCGACTGGGCCGCGGCGATCGCGGGTCCGTTCGATCTGGTGCTCGCCAACCCGCCTTATATCGGCACCGCGGAGGCGCTGCCGGAGGAGGTTCGCGGCCACGAACCGGGGTTGGCGCTCTTCGCCGGCGCCGATGGGCTCGACGCCTATCGCACGATCGCGCCGCAACTCCCCCGGCTGATCGCGCCCGGCGGCGTCGCGATCCTGGAAATCGGGGCGACTCAGACGGATGCGGTATCCGCGCTCGTCGCCGCGCAGGATCTGACGCCGGTGCTGGTGCACGATTATGCCGGGCTTCCCCGCGCGCTGGTCTGTACGTGAATTAACGCGAACCGTGACGATATTTCACTTGTCGGGCCTGCCCTCGTGCCGCTATTGGGGGGTGAGGGGCTCGCGACATCGGCACATGTGGTTGATTTCGGGCGCCGTCCTTCACCCTTCGTCATGACGCTGCCTCATCCGGCGGCCGTGGCAGGCCCGACGTGCCGCAGACCCCGGCACCGAGGCCGGGAACGCGCATCGCCCGAACGGATCGGGCCCAGGACGGGTTCGCGCCGCATACGGGTCGGAAACTTGAGGACACAAGCTTGATCAACAACAGGCAAGCCGGCCGCCGTCGCGGTCGCGGGGGCAATAACGGTGCGGGTGGCGGTGGCGGCGGGGGCAACCCGCGTCAGGGCGGCAATCCCGGTCGCGGCGACGGCGGCAACCGGATCGACAGCCGGGCGCGCGGCAACGCGGCGCAATTGCTCGAAAAGTACAAGAATCTCGCCCGCGACGCGCAGCTTTCGGGCGACCGGGTCAATATCGAATATTACCTCCAGTTTGCGGACCATTATTTCCGCGTGCTGAGCGAGCAGCGCAGCCGCTTCGAGGAAAGCCAGCCGCGCCGCCAGCAGAACGAAGCGTTCGACGATGGCTATGACGGCGAGGGCGAGGACGAGTTCGGCCAGGAAGGCGAGCCGATCCGCGCGGGCGAACAGAGCGCCATGCGCGACGGCAACCGCCAGGACGGTGGACGCAACGACAGCCAGCGCGGCGATGGCCAGCGCAGTGACGGTCAGCGCGGCGACAATCCGCGCAACGACGGCCAGCGCAACGACGGGCAGCGCTACGAAGCCCGCGGCGACGGCAACCGCCAGGACGGCCAATCGCGCGGCGACGGCCAGCGCCAGGGCGAACAGTCGCAGCGCAACGCCGATCGCCCGGCGCGCAACCAGGCCGAGGGCGACCGGCGCCCCCGCGACGGCGACCAGCCGCAGACCGAACGCCGCCCGCGCCGCGACCGGTTCGAGCAGACCGAGACCCAGCCGCGCGAGGGCACCCCGTCGCAGGACGTGCAGGATGCGCCCTCGCCCACCTTCGTGACGGCCGCGCCGGTCGAAGCGTCGCCGCCGGCCTCTGAGCCGCAGGCCGAGGCGCCGCGCCGGCGGGGTCGTCCCCGCCGCGAGGTCGCGCCGGTCGAGGAGGCTGCGACGTTCGAGGCGGATCGCCTGCCGCCGTCGCTTGGGATCTCCGCGGTCGCCAACGACACCGACACGCCCGAGGCGGAAGCGCCCAAGCCGCGCCGTCGCCGCACCCCGCGCGTGGAGGCGTCCGCCGCGGAATGATCGCGGCCCCCGCGTGATGTGCAGAGGACCGGTGCCGCACCCGCGGCGCCGGTCCTTCTCGTTTCGGCGTCGGCGCTAGGCGCGCGCGGCAAAACATGCTTCACTCCGGCGAGGCGGGGAACACGCTGAGGAGGAGAGGCGAAGATGACGATCGCGGCGATCCTGAAATCCGATGTGCATGACGTGGTGACGCTGAGCCCGGATGCGCGCGTCCACGAGGCGGTGGCGCTGCTCGCCGAACGCCGGATCGGCGCGGTGCCGGTGATGCGGGGCGACCAGGTCGTCGGCATCTTCTCCGAACGCGACGTGATCCACGGGCTGCAGGCGGAGGGCGGCGCGGCGCTCGACCGCCGGGTGGCCGACATGATGACCGCGCCGGCCGTCACCGTCGCGCCGTCCGAGCCCGTCATCGGCGCGCTGTCGCTGATGACGCGCCGCCGCATCCGCCATCTGCCCGTGGTCGAGAAGGGCGCGCTGGTCGGCTTCGTTTCGATCGGCGACCTCGTCAAATACCGGATCGACCGGATCGAGGCGGACGCCGCGGCGATGCGCGACTATATCCAGTCGGCCTGATGCCCGCGTCCGGGTTCAGGCGGCTGGGTGAGCGGGCGGTGCGCGGCGGACCATGGCGATCAATGCCAGCAGCGTGGGCCGCGCGAAGAGCATCAGCCACGCGCCATAGGCCACCAGCCCCGTGCCCGCGAGCACGCCAAGCCGGGCGGCCGGCACCATCGCGGGCAGCACGCGGTCGACCAGAGACACGATCAGCGCCATGCCCGTCGACGCGAGCAGCGGTGGCAGGATCGCGCGCGCCACGTCGCGCGCGCGCGCGCCGATCACCGGCAGCGCGCGGTGCGCGCTGATGCCGAGATAGAGGGGATAGGCGACGATCCACGCGGTCGCCATCCCGGTCGGCCCGCCGCGAACGCCGATCAGGAACGCGATCGTCAGGATCGCCGCGCCCCAAGCGCCGTTGCCGACACCCACGCCCGGCCGGCCGCGCGCATCGCAGGCCGGGGTGAACAGCACCAGCAACGTCATGAACGGCATGGCGAGCGCGAGCAGCCGCACCACGGGCGCAACGGCCGCCCATTTGGGCCCCAGCACGGTCAGCACCAGCGGCTCGGCGGTGACGAACAGCCCGAGATAGAAGGGCAGCGCCGCGATCATCACGATCCCCACCGCACGGACGAACGCGCGCGCCACGGCGCCATCGTCTTCGGCCTCGTGGCGCATCCGCGCATAGGCGGAGAACGCGACCTCGTTGAGCGGCGGCACGAATTTGGACACGAAGATCTGCGCGAGAAACAGGGCGGTCGTGTAGATGCCGAGCGTCGCCGGCGCGAAGCGGCGTCCGGCAATGAACACATCGGCCTGGCTCTGCGCGAACCAGAAGAGCTGCCCCGCCGCGACCACGCCGCCATAGCGCGCGAGGCTGCCCGCGCCGCGAAAGTCGAAGCTCGGCCAGATCAGCGCGCGCGCGCTCCAGGTGAGCATCGCCGCGCGCACGGTGAACAGCGTCAACGGCGCGAGCACCAGCGTCCATACCCCGAGCCCCGCCGATGCGCCCCCCAACGCCGCGGTGGCGCTGGCGATCGAGGCGGCGATGTTGGCGCGCGCCTGGTGGCGAAAGTCCATCCGGCGGGACAGCAATGCCAGGGGAAGCGCGATGAACGGCGTCGTCAGATAGACGAGCGCTTGCACGCGCAGCAGCACGGTCACCTCGGGCTGGCGGTAATAGGCGGCGGCGAGCGGGGCGAGCGCCACCTGAGCGAGCGCGAGCCCGCCGTTCAGGACGATCAGCATCCCGAAGAGCTGGCGGATCTGACGCTCGGTCACCTCGGCCTGCTGCACCAGCCCGCTCGCCAGCCCATAGCCGTTCAGCATGTTGAGCAGCGCGAGCACCACCTGGGTCATCGCGACGAGGCCGTAATCGGCAGGCCCGAGAATGCGGATGACGAGGAAGGTGGCGGCCCATTGCACCGTCTGGGCGAGAATCTGGCTGCCCGATCGCCAGATCACCGCGCGGCGGATGCGCGATGCCAACGATTCGGTGGTGGGATCCGGGGAAAGGGCGGTCATCTCCATCGCTCTACCCCATGCACCGAGCGCCTTCACAAGCGGTAAACCCAAGCGATTCCGCAGGATTGCCACGGATCTGCAAGAAATCTGCAAAAAAGCGTTTGACGGTTCTCCAAGGTCCCCTTAGAGGAGTTCTCACAGCGACGGCGGGCCACACGGAACGCCAACGCGGTCACGAAAATCTGGCGCTGGAAACGCTCTCAGAAAAGAGGGTAGGTTCAAGCGTCCGT
>NZ_JALNUO010000011.1:0-122318 GCF_026540835.1 Sphingomonas sp. GC_Shp_6
GGTGCTGGTCCAATCGACCGGCGGCGGCGGCGGCGCGGGCGGCTTCGCGGCGGGCGGCGCGGTCTCGGGCACCGGCGCTGGCGCGCTGGCGGTGGGCGTCGGTGTCGGCGGCAGTGGCGGCGGCGGTGGCCACGCGGCGCTGGCCGATCTGACCCTGACGGGCGCGACGCGCACGCAGGCGAGATTGAGCGACGCGATCACGGTCCAGTCGGTCGGCGGCGGTGGCGGCGCGGGCGGGTTCGCCGTGGGTGGCGCCCTGTCGGGCGCCGGGACCGGTGCGGGGGCGGTCGGCGTGGGCATCGGCGGTGTCGGCGGCGGCGGCGGCGCGGCAGCGGACGCCATGGCGACGATCACCGGCGACACCGTCACAGCAGGCGACATCAGCCGCGGCATCCTGGTGCAGTCAGCGGGCGGCGGCGGCGGCGCTGGCGGGTTTGCGATCGGCGGCGCGCTGTCGGGTGCGGGCACCGGGGTGCTCGCGGTGGGCGTGGGTGTCGGCGGCGTCGGCGGCGGGGGTGGCCTCGCCACGGTGGCCGACCTGATACTGCGCGGCAGTACGGTGACGCAGGGATTGCAGAGCGATGCGGTCGTCGTCCAGTCGGTCGGCGGTGGCGGCGGCGCGGGCGGTTTTGCGATCGGCGGCGCCTTGTCGGGCGCTGGAACCGGCGCTGGCGCGCTGGGCGTCGGTGTCGGCGGCTTCGGCGGCGGCGGCGGGGCAGCCGGCCTCGCCACGGCGGCGATCACCGGCGACACGGCCACCTTGAAGGACCAGAGTCGCGGTGTGCTGGTCCAGTCGGTCGGTGGCGGCGGCGGCAGCGGCGGCTTCTCGGTTGGCGGCGCCCTGTCGGGCGGGGGCACCGGCGGCGGTGCGGTCGGCGTTGGCGTCGGCGGCTTCGGCGGTGCGGGCGGCGGCGGCGCCGCGGCCCGGCTGACGCTCTCCGGCATCACGCAGACATCGGGTGCGCAGAGCACCGCGATCACCGTCCAGTCGGTCGGCGGCGGTGGCGGCACGGGCGGCTTCACGGTCGGCGCGGGCCTGTCGGCCGCGGGCACCGGCGCGCTGGCGGTCGGTGTCGGCCTGGGCGGATTCGGCGGTAACGGTGGCGCGGCGAGCGACGTACTGGCCTCTGTCACCGGCGCGACGATGACGACGGGTGCGGGCAGCGGCGGCATCCTGGCGCAGTCGGTCGGCGGCGGCGGCGGGGATGGCGGCTTTGCCGTCGCCGGTGCGATCAGCGGCGCAGGGACCGGATCGGGCGCGGTCGGCATCGGTATCGGCGGCTTCGGCGGCGGCGGCGGCCTTGCGGGCCGCGTCGACCTCACGGTCCAAGGCGACACCGGCACCGCCGGACGCGATGCGACCGGCGTCACCGCGCAATCGATCGGCGGCGGCGGCGGCAACGGCGGCTTCGCGGTCGGCGGAGCGGCATCCTTCGCGGGCAGCGGCGCGCTCGCGGTGGGCTTCGGCATCGGGGGCTTCGGTGGTGACGGCGGCAAGGCGGGTGCGGTCAACCTGACGCTCGCCGGGAGCACCAATACCGGCGGCTTGCGCAGCACGGGCGTGCTGGCGCAGTCGGTCGGCGGCGGCGGCGGCAACGGTGGTTTCGCGATCGCGGGCAGCGTGGCAGGCGCGTCGAAGGGCGCAGGGGCGCTCAGCCTGGGCGTGGGCGGTTTCGGCGGCGGCGCGAGCGATGGCGGCGACGTCCTTGCCCGGATCACCGGCACGACGATCACCGCTGGAGAGCAGAGCAACGCGATCCTCGTGCAATCGCTGGGCGGCGGCGGCGGCAATGGCGGCTTCGCGATCGCGGGCAGCGTGTCGCTGGCGAACACCGGCGCTGGAGCGGGAGCGTTCGGCGTCGGCGGCTTCGGTGGCGGCGGCGGCAATGGCGGGGCGGTCGGGCTGGTCGCTAGCAGCGCCACCGGGCGCGACGCGCTGGTCGCGCGCTCGACCGGCGAGGCGTCCACCGCGGTTCTCGCCCAGTCGCTGGGCGGCGGCGGCGGCAATGGCGGATTCTCGGTGGCCGGTGCGGTTTCCCTGACGCAGGGAACCGGCCTGACGGCGGCAGTGGGCGTCGGTGGCTTCGGGGGCACCGGCGGCATGTCCGGCGCGGTATCGGCCGATGTCACGGGCCGCGTCGAGACGGTGTCGACCCAGTCGGCCGGCGTCGCGGCGCAGTCCATCGGCGGCGGCGGCGGCAATGGAGGCCTGACGGTCGCGGCAGGCCTGACCTATGCCACAAAGGCCGCGGGCACGCTCGCGATCGGCGTCGGTGGTTTCGGCGGCGGCGGCGGTATGGCTGGCGACGTCACGCTGCGGCGCGACGGCGACACGGTCACGCAGGGCTCCGGATCGGATGGCATCACGGCACAGTCGATCGGCGGCGGCGGCGGCAACGGCGGCCTCGCCGTCACCGGCAGCATCGCGGTCACGACGACCGGCAAGGCCGGATCGGTGGCCATCGGCGTCGGTGGATTCGGCGGCGACGGCGGTCGCGCAGGCGCGGTCGACGCGACGATGACGGGCGATATCGGCACCGGCATCGGCGTCGCCACCATGGCACGCGACACGGGCCAGCCCGGTTTCAATATTTCCCCCGGCATCGGCGGCAACGGCTTCGTCGCGCAGTCGATCGGTGGCGGCGGCGGCCAGGGCGGGATCAATATCGCCGGCTCGGTCGCAATCACCACCGGCGATGGCACGGCCGGTGCGGCGACACTGGGGATCGGCGGCTTCGGCGGCAGCGGCGGCGATGCCGGGACGGTGACGGCCCGAGTCGCGGGCGCGGACGGTGGTCAGGGCATGATCGTCGCCAACGGACGGGATCATAGCGCACTGATTGCGCAGTCGATCGGCGGCGGCGGCGGCAATGGCGGCATCAACGTCTCCGGCGGGATCGCCGCGGACGGCAACCTGACACTCGGCTTTGGCGGCTTCGGCGGCGCGGGGGGCAAGGCGCAGACGGTGGACGTCACCGCGCGGTCTGACTTGTATGCGGCAGGCTCGGGCACCGCCGGGCTGGTCGCGCAGTCAATCGGCGGCGGCGGCGGCAATGGCGGCATCAACGTATCGGAAGGGATCACCTTCGGAAAGACCGCCAAGGCGCCGAACTTCGCGATGGGCGTCGGCGGCTTCGGTGGCGCCGGGAATACCGCGGGCAGCGTGGTCGTCGACCAGGCGGGCGTCATCGGCGTCGAGGGTGGCAGCACCGTCGGCATCCTGGCGCAGTCGATCGGCGGCGGTGGTGGCCGCGGCGGGCTGAACGCGACGCTGGCGGGCAGCCGGTCGGACGAGGCGACCGCCCCGACGATCGCGATCGGGGTCGGCGGCAATGGCGGCACCGGCGCGGATGCGGGCAGCGTTTCGGTGGCGAGCCGCGGCCGGATCGACGTCAACACCAACACTCCGGCAGCCAGCCTTGCGACGCCCGATCCGGACACGGCGGGCGCGCTTGCCGCACTGGGCCTGACCGCGGCACCGGTGGTGGCGACGGCTACGGCGGGTATCCTGGCGCAGTCGGTCGGCGGCGGCGGCGGTGTCGGCGGCTTCAACGGCGGCCTGGCGCTGAGCCCCAACGGCAGCGTCGCATCGATCGGTATCGGCGGCAGCGGTGGCGCGGCAGGCAATGCCGCATCGGTGTCGGTAACGCGTGGCTACAGCATCGGGGCGGGCGGCGTGCTCATCGCGGATGCGGCGGCGATCACGATGCGTGGCGACGATGCCTCCGGCCTTGTCGCGCAGTCGATCGGCGGCGGCGGCGGTCTGGCCGGTGCCAACCTGGCGGTTGCCCTGTCGCAAACGGCGGCGGCCAAGCCCGGTGAGGACCGAACGCTGGCCGCGACGATCGCGGTCGGGGGCAGTGGCGGATCGGCGGGTGACGGCGATACCGTCGCCGTCAATCAGAACGGCACGATCGTCACCACCGGCGACCGATCCGACGCGATCCTGGCGCAATCGATCGGCGGCGGCGGGGGCAACGCGAATTATTCGATCGGCGCAGGACGCTTCAAGGACGCCAGTGCACTGGCGCTGGCCGTCGGCGGCGACCCTGCCGGCGGCGGTGTCGCCAGCTCGGTGACGGTCGATCAGGCCGGCGTCTTGCAGGTGAGCGGCGCCGACTCTGCAGGCATCCGTGCGCAATCGATCGGCGGCGGCGGCGGCAACACCAGCACCAGCATGGCGATCGCCAGCGGTGCGGCCAATGTCCTCAGCATCTCGATCGGTCGGAGCGGCGGGACCGGCGGCGCGGCCGGTGCGGTGAAGGTCGGCGCGAGCGGGTCGATCCAGACCGCCGGCAACAATGGCTATGGCATCCTCGCCCAATCGATCGGCGGCGGTGGGGGCGCCAGTTCGAGCACGACGATCGGCGTGCAGGCGACGGAAGGGTCCGGCGAGTCGAAAAAACAAAGCAACGCGTCCCTTTCGATCGGCATAGCTGGCGGGTCTGGTGCGGTCGCATCGACCGTCGACGTCACCAGCGCGGCGGCAATCAGCACGAGCGGCGCGAATGCGCGCGGCATCCTGGCGCAGTCGATCGGCGGCGGCGGCGGCATCGGCGGCAGCGCTTCGGGCTCGGCCAGCGACGCGACCACATCGATCAACGCCATCCTGGGCGGAGCCGGCGGCGTCGGCGCCCGATCGGCGGCAGTGTCGGTCGCAAACACCGGCGCGATCACGACGATCGGTAACGATGCCGAGGCGATCCTGGCGCAATCGGTCGGCGGCGGCGGCGGCGTCGGCGGGATGGTGTCGTTGGTCGGCATCAACAAGCTGACGGCCGGCAAGGATGCCGATCAGACCAGCGTCAACCTGGTGGTCGGGGGCACCGGTGGTGCGGGGGCCGAGGCGGACAAGGTCGCGGTCAGCAATGCCGCGCTGCTCACCACGTCGGGCGCCAACGCCTATGGTATCCGCGCGGAAAGCATCGGCGGTGGCGGCGGGTCCGGCGGCGCAGTGGTCAACGTTCGCTTGCAGGGGCCAAGCGAAAACAGCGCGATGGACATCAACGTCGGCGGCAGCGGCGGGACCGGCGCGCGCGCGGCGACCGTGGATGTGCGCAACACCGGGGCTATCGCGACCACCGGCACCAACGCGATCGGCATCGTCGCCACCAGCATCGGCGGCGGCGGCGGATCGGCCGGCGTGGTGCTCGACCTTGCCGCCGGCCTCAGCGGCGGCAGCGCGAGCCGCGCGGTGAAGTTCAACATCGGCGGCGCGGGCGGGATCGGCGGCACGTCGTCGGACGTCAGCGTCGTCAACGCCGAGGGCGCCTCGATCGTTACCAGCGGCAGCGGTGCGCACGGCATCCTGGCGCAGTCGATCGGCGGCGGCGGCGGTCGCGGGTCGTCGGTCTTGTCCTTCACCGGCCAGGGTTCGACGAACGCGGACAGCACGATCGTCGGGCTCACCGTCGGCGGCCAGGGCGGCTCCGGCAACGCCGCGGGCAACGTCAGCGTCGTCAACGCCGGCACCATCGCCACCACCGGCAGCGACGCGCATGGCGTGTTCGCGCAGTCGGTCGGCGGTGGCGGCGGCAATGGCGGCGTCGCGTTCGTCGGCGGCTTCAGCAGCACCAGCACCGATCAGTTCAAGTCGAATCAGGTGATCGCGGTGGGCGGGGTCGGCGGCGACGGCGGCCAGGCGGGCAACGTCACGGTCAGTAACACCGGCACGATCACCGCGACGGGCAAGGGATCGTACGGCGTCTTCGCTCAGTCGGTCGGCGGTGGCGGCGGCAACGCCAATGTCGCAATCAACGCCAGCACCAGTGCGGCCGGGCTGGCAGGCAACGGCATCAACGGCCTGCTCGGCGCGGTCGGCGGCGGCAAGGGCGGCAAGGCCGGCGTGGTGACGCTCGACCAGCGGGGTTCGATCGTCGTCTTGGGCGACAACAAGAGTGCGACCTTCGTCCAGGCGATCGGCGGCGGTGGCGGTACGTTGTCGCTCGATCTGTCGGGGATCACGGACCTGCCGGGTTTGCCGCAGAGTCTGACGGCGGCGTTGCGCTCGAAGTTCGACTCCAGCCTGGGAGCGGACGCGGCGCAGGACGATGCGGCGGCACCGATCACGGTCAACGTGGTCGGCAACCAGGCCGTGGCGGGCGCCGGCGGCAGCGGTTCGGGCGTGCAGTCGATCGGTGGCGGCGGCGGCACCGCCTATCTCAACCTGGCCTTCATGCCCAAGGCGAGCGACTCGTCGGCTCAGACCGCCAGCACCGCGTCGGCGGGGGCGCCGGTACTGCAATCGGCGGTGTTGCGGGCGATGGCGACATCCACGCCGCAATTGGCATCCGACGTGACGATCCGACAGGGCGGTAACGGCGGCAGTAACAATGCGGGCGCCGCGGCGGTGATCGCGCTGACCGGGCAGGTGACGGCGATCGGCAGCGATACGCCGGGCCAGCTCGTCCAGTCGATCGGCGGTGGCGGCGGCCGGACCAGCGCGTTGCTCGACACGACGAAGGCGACGCCGGGAGCGATCGACATCGCTCTTGGCGGCACCGGCACCGCAAGCTCGCCGGGCGGCGTCGTCTCCGTGACGCAGCGCGGCTTGATCGCCACCCAAGGGCTGATCGCGCCGGGTGCGATCCTCCAGTCGATCGGCGGCGGCGGCGGCTCGGCCGGCGTACGGCTGGCGAGCGGCGCTTCGCTCGGTTCGATCGCCACGGTGGCGCTCGGCGGCAACGGTGGCAGCGGCGCCGACGGCGGGGCGATCGCCGGGACCTATGCCGGCGTGCAGACCAACGGCGATTATAGCGCCGGCCTGTTCGCCCAATCCATCGGTGGCGGTGGCGGCGACGTGCGCCTAGCCGATATCGGAACGGCGGCAACGTCGCTTGGCGGCGCGGCGGGCGTCAGTGGATCCGGGGGCAGCGTGACGATCACCAACGCCGGTCTGATCCGCACCACCGGCGTGCGTTCGCATGGGGTGTTGCTCCAGTCGATCGGCGGAGGCGGGGGTGCCGCATTGGGTGCCGGCTTCGCAGGGCTTGCGCTGCGCAGCGGCAACAGCGGCGATGGCGGCGCGGTCGCCTTCACCCAGACCGGCGACGTAGTCGTGACCGGTGACGGCGCCTATGGCGTGGTCGCCCAGTCGATCGGTGGCGGTGGCGGCTTCGTCGATGGGTTGTTCGCCGGCACCGCTGGTGGCCAGGGGCGCGGCGGCGCGGTGACGCTGAACCTCGGCGGCGACGTGTTCGCCACCGGCGCAGGATCGACCGCGGTGCTGGCGCAGAGCGTGGGCGCGAACGGAGCGGGCGACATCACCGTCGGCTCGACCGGAACGGTCCGTGGCGGCAGCGGCAGCGGTGTCGGCGTGGCTTTTGACGGTGGCGCAAACAACGTGCTGGCAATCGCCGGATCGGTGTCGGCGGTATCGAATCTGGCGATCACCGGCACCAGCGGCAACGATACGGTGAACAACGCCGGCCTGGTTTATGGCAACGTCCGTCTAGTCGGAACTGGCGGCGCCGTGGCGGGCGAGGTCAATCGCTTCAACAACGCCGTGGGCGCGACCTTCGTGCCTTTCGACACCGTCGCGCTGGGTGCCGCGGGCGTGCTCGACAACGCCGGGCGGTTAACGCCGGGCGACGTCGGTCGGCTCCAGACCGTCGCGCTGGGCGGCAGCCTCAATCAGTCGACGTGCGGCAGCTACCTCACCGATCTCGACTTCGCACCGGCACGCCAGGCGCAGTTCACCGATCGGGTGAATGCGACCGGGAGCGCGCGGCTGGCCGGCCGCGTGTCGACGGTCGTCGCAAACGTCCCCTTGATCCAGGCCGGCAACCGGACCAGCGTGCTGGTCGATGCCGCAGGCGGCGTCACCAACGGGGGTCTGGCGCTCGACGTGCCGACCTCGGCCGTCGCGGCGTTCGGGCTGGAAACCGCGGGCCAGCAGTTGTTGCTGCGCGCCAATGTCGATTTCGCCGGTGTCGGCCGTCCGCTCAACCGCAATCGGACCGCGGTGGGCGATTACGTCAACCGCATCCAGGCGGCCGGGTCGAGCGACGTGCTGGCCCCGGTCGTCACGCAACTGTTCTACACGCGCGACACGGCGACGCTGGGTCGGATCTACGACAGCTTCGGGGGCGAGGTCTACGCGGACCAGATCGCCTCGGCCAGCTACAGTGGCGAGCGGTTCGCAGGGCGGCTGTCCGATTGCGCAAGCAGCGGCATCCTCGATGCGCGGGGCGGTTGCATGTGGCTCTCGGCCGGTGGGGACCGCTTCCGCCAGAGTACGACGTTCGACAATGCCGCTTATCGTGACATGGGCACGCATATTCAGGGCGGTATCGAACATGTGCTGGGTGGCGGCGGATTGCATTTCGGCGTCGGTGGGTCCTACGAAACCGTCCAGGCCGCGATCGAGGACGGCGGTGGCCGGGGCAAGGGCGACCGCTACCAGCTCGGCCTTTCGCTCGGCTATCGCGGCCAGGCGCTCGATGTCGCGGTGTACGGCACGCTCGGTCACGCCAGCGTTTCCACCACGCGACCGGTAGCCGCGCCGGCTGCGATCGCGGCGGCTCCCACGGTGGCCTCTGCACAGCAACGGTTCGATTTCGGTCAGCTCGGCGGCGACGTCGGCTACCGCTTCGATCTCGGCGCGGTGACGGTGCGCCCGGGTGTCGAGGGCGGTTACGCCTATTGGGATCAGCAGCGGATCGTCGAACAGGGTGCCGGTCCGCTTTCGCTTGCGGTCGGTGACGTCGGGGTCGAAGGTCTGGCCTTCGTCCGTCCCAGCCTCGATGTGTCGCATGCCTTCTCGGTGTACGGCACGCCGATGCGGCTGGCGGTGCGGGGCGGCTACATGCACCGGTTCGACGATGTCGGCGTCAGCGCCGTCTTCGTCGGTGCGCCGACGAACGTGAGTCCGTTTGTCACGCGCGCGTTCCTCGACCGCGACACCGGGACGGTGGATGCCAACCTCACCGGTTCGCTCGGCCACGGCTTCTCGGCTCGGATCAGCTACGGCGGAGAGTTTGGAAAGCGGACGACGTATCACAGCCTGATGGGCAGCCTGATTGCTTCGTTCTGATGCCGCGGGCCGGTGTAATCGAGTCAAGGCAGGGGGTGTCTGTTAGAGCGGTCGTGGAGCCGAAAGCGGATGCCCCCGGCGGCCGAATTCGGCATGTGAATGGTCATCGCCGATCGGATCGCATCCGCGGGTGGGCCGGTCCTCTGCGCCAGATCTGCGGCGTTGATCTTACGCCGCGTGACCGCTCGCGGCGCTGGCGCGACGCATGTGTGATTACCTGAGTGCGGTGTTCCAAGTAAACGGCGAAGCTCCGCAGCGACTATCACCCGTCGTTGCACATGGGCTGCGATCCCGAATTCTCTTCGCTTCAAGATAATCGGTGACGGTCTCGCCAGCTTGCGTCGCTCGACGGTCCGCGTCTTCCAGACGCCGTCGATCAACGCACCAGGCAGCGCTTCTACGATGGCCTTGGGACCTGCTCGGACGACAACGCCCCGTCGATCTGCTCAATGGTCGCCGAGATTTCTCGGGTTGGCTGGGTCGACCCTGCTACGGTGTCTCACATCATATCTGATGGGGCAACCCTCAAGCCGTCCGACTACGCTGGCCTGTGTGTGAAGCCGCGGATCACCCGAGCCTGGACGAACGGCAACGCAATACGCTCGACTTCCGGAAGCGGCCGTACCGTTTTCCACCACGTGTAAGCGGAACATCCAGTCTTCTCTGGCCGATCAAGCCTCCGCCACCAGCCAATTCCGGCAACGGCGTATTCCCTTCACCCGCTCCACACTCCCCCAATTCCTGCCGTGACAGCCCGGCCGCCGCGCGTTAGCGGGGGGGATGGGGGCGGTTCGGCTTTTTCTTCGCGGTCACCGCTTTGGCGCTGCGCTGGTGGTGCTGATGGCGCTTACGGTGCGGCTGGCGGTGCCTTTGGGGTTCATGCCGGTGGCGACCGCGTCGGGCGTGGCGATCATGCCGTGCCCGGCCGCCGGCGCGGTGCCGGTGGCAATGGCGGCCATGCATCACGGGCATGGTCGGGAATCGCCCGGCAAGACCGACACTGCCTGTCCGTTCGCGGGGCTGTCCTTGCCGTCGATCGCCGGCGCGGATGCGGCGTGGGTCGTGGCGGTGGTGGTGGCCGTGCTCGCGGCGGGGTTGCGTCCGCTGGCGCGCTGGCCGAGGCGTGACGCCATCCGCTGGCGACCGCCGTCGCAGGGGCCGCCGGCGGGGGGCTGAACCTCGCCCGCCCGCTTCCCCGCGCGACCCGCTTCGCGCCGATCCAAGGTTGTTCCCATGATCCGCCTGTCTTCGCGGGCGTCCACGCTCGCACTCGTGGCGTGCGCGACGTCGGCCGCCGCCCATGCCCAAGAGGCCGCACCGAAGCCCGGCGATGTGCTGGTGATCGCCCGCCGGCAGGCGGAGGCTCCCGCGCCGACGCGTGCGAGCATCGATGCCGATATGATCGCCGAGACTGTCAACGCCACCAATGTCGAAGATACGCTTAAATACATGCCGAGCCTCGTCGTCCGCAAACGGCATATCGGCGATACGCAGGCGCCGCTTGCCACGCGCACCTCGGGGCTCGGCTCCAGCGCGCGCAGCCTCGTCTATGCCGACGGGGCGCTGCTGTCGGCGTTGATCGGCAACAACAACGGCACGGCGAGCCCGCGCTGGGGCCTGGTAAGCCCCGAGGAGATCGCGCGGATCGACGTGCTCTACGGCCCGTTCGCCGCGGCCTATCCCGGCAACGCGATCGGGGCGGTGGTCAACATCACCACGCGGCTGCCCGATCGGCTGGAGGGGACGCTCACCGCCGGCACGACGGTGCAGACCTATGACCAATATGGCACGCAAGCGACGCTGCCGAGCGGCCAGATCGGCGCGACGCTCGGCGATCGCTTTGGGCCGTTGTCGCTCTTTGCCAGCGCGGTGGAGACGACCAGCAACGGCCAGCCGCTCACCTATGTGACCGCCACGCGCCCGGCGGCGGCGGGGTCTGGGGGGGGCGCCACGACCGGCGGATATGACGCAGCCAACCGCACCGGCGCCGCGATCCGCGTGCTCGGCGCCTCTGGCATCGAGCATCAGCAGCAAGGCAATTTCAAGCTCAAGGCCGCGCTCGACGTGACCGCCAAGCTGCGGCTGACCTATGTGGGCGGCCTGTTCCTGAACGACACCGACGCGACGGCGGAGACATATCTGACGGGCGCCGCATCGGGGCTTCCCGTCTATGCCGGCAGTCTGACCATCGCGGGCTATCCCTACACGGTCGCAGCGAGCGCGTTTGCGGGCGGGGTGTATCGGTATGACGAGCGCCATTGGTCGCATGCTCTTTCGGCCCGGAGCACGGGGCAGGCATTCGACTGGGCGGTGATCGGCACGCTGTACGAATATGCGCATGACGCGCTGCGCAGCCCTGCCACCACCTTGCCCGGTGCGTCGGCGGGTGGCGCGGGAACGATCACGCGGATGGAGGGCACCGGCTGGTACACGATCGACACGAACGTGACGTGGCGGGTGGGCGGCGGCCATGTGCTGAGCGGCGGCGCGCATGACGATCGCTTCGTGGTGGAAAGCGACCGATACCGGACAACCGACTGGCTGGGGGGCGGCGAGGGGCCGATCGACCTCGCCTCGCGCGGGCGGACGCAAACCCGGGCGCTATGGGCGCAGGATGCGTGGACGCTCGCACCGCCGCTGACGCTCACCCTGGGTGGGCGCTACGAATGGTGGCGTGCCTATGACGGCTATAATTTCGCGCTGACGCCAGCGCTCGCGGTGGTGCAGCCCGAACGTCGTGCGCGCGGCTTCTCGCCCAAGGCGGCGCTGGCCTATGCGATCGACCCGCACTGGAGCGTGCGCGCGTCGTTCGGCGAGGCCTATCGCTTTCCCACGGTCGGCGAGCTGTACCAGACGGTGTCGACGGGTGCGGTGCTGAGCGTGCCCGATCCGAATTTGCGGCCCGAGCGCGCGCTGTCGGAGGAACTCGCCATCGAACGCGTCGATGCGCATGGCAGCGCACGGGTGTCGCTATTCGCCGAAACCGTGGCGGATGCGCTGATCTCGCAATCCGCGCCGCTGGTTGCGGGATCGGGGACGCTCTACGCCTATGTGCAGAATGTCGACCGAACGCGCGCGCGGGGCGTGGAGGTGGCGTTCGCGCGCACGAACTGGCCGCTGGCGGGCGTCGATCTGTCGGGCAGCGCGACCTATGCCGATGCGATCACGCGCGCGGACGCGGCGTTTCCGGCGGCGGTGGGGCATCTGCTTCCCTCCGTGCCGCGGTGGAAGGCGAGTGGGGTCGCGACGTGGCGCCCGGCCTCCGCGGTGTCGCTGACGGCGGCGGTGCGCTATGCCAGCCGCAATTACGGCACGCTCGACAACAGCGATGCGATCGGGAACACCTATGGCGGCTTCTACCGCTATTGCGTGGTCGATCTACGCGCGGTGATCCGCGCCACGGCGCGCTACAGCTTTGCGCTGGGCGTCGATAATGTCGGGAACGACCGGTATTTCCTGTTCCACCCGTTCCCGCAGCGAGCCGTATCGGCCCAGGTGACCGCGCGGTTGTAAGCGCGCCGCCGCCCAGATCGGGCGGCGGCGGCTTGGCTCAGTTGGTGGTGACGGTGGTGGTCGTCTTCTCGGTGGTGGCGACGCGCGGCTTGGCGTGGGTGACGCGGTGAACGACGCGGCGCACGGCCGGCTTGGTGGTGGTGGCGGTCGCGGCCGTGGATTTGGTCGTCTCCGTCGTCACCGTCGTGGACGGCGCCGGCGGTGCGGCGACGACGACGGGGGGCGCCGCGCGCGCGGCGGCGGCATCGGCGGCGGCGGCCGCGGCGGCCTGCTCGGCCTGATCGGCGCGCGCGTTCGCGGCGGCGGCATCGGCTTGCGCGCTGACGGCGACGCTATTGGCCTGTGTGCGTTGGGCGCGTTCGGCCATGGTGCGGTTCCGCTGCGCTTCGTTCAGCGCCATGTCGGCGAGTTCGGAGGCATGGTTCGCCTGCGCGATGGCGTCTTCCTTGTGGCCGCTCGCGAGCGATTCCTGCGCGGTGCGCAGCGCGGCCTGCGCCTGGGCCTGGAGGCGCGGCGCGTCGCCGCCCGTGCCCACCTTGGCGGACGCGTCGAGCTTGCCCGACGCTTCGGCGATCGCGGCGCGGGCGCGATCCGCCTTACCCTCGGCAAGCGCGGGTGCGGCGGTGATGGCGAGGAAACCCAGCGCGGATGCGAGAAGGGGTGCGGTCTTCATGTCATCGTCTCCTGATCGTTCTGGCAGGCCAACGATCACGTTGCGCCGGTGTTCCCCGCGACCAACGGGCGCTGGATCCTGGTCGCATATTGACTGCTGGGACAATGATTGCCAAAGCAACGAAATGCCTTTTTACGAATCCGATGGCTTCACCCCCGAGACATCGGTCGGTTACCTGACCAAACGCATCCAGCAACTGGCGGCCCAGCGGCTGGAGCCGGTGTTCGCAGCGGCGGGAACGACATACCTGCAATGGTCTGCGCTGGTCGCGATCTGGTGGGGGCGCGAGATGACCTGCGCCGAATTGGCGCGGGCCATCGCACACGACAGTGGCGCGACCACCCGGCTGCTCGACGTCCTGGAGGAGAAGGGGTGGGTCGAGCGACGCCGTAGTCTCGAAGACCGGCGCGTCGTGAAGCTGGTGCTCACCCAGGCGGGTCAGGCGGTGGCGAAGGAGTGTCGCGCCACTGTCGCCGAATGCTGGAATGGATGGCTGATCGATTGGGAAAAGGAGGAGGCGGCGATGTTGCTGACGTTGCTCCAGCGCCTGCGTACCACGCTCGAAACGACGGAGGCTCCATGCGCCTGAAGATCCTCCTCGTCGCGCTGTTGCTCGGCGGCTGCGCGATCCCGGCTTCCAAGCCCGCGCTCGCACCGACGCCTGCTACCGCGCTCGGCTTGGTGGGGGCGCCCGCGCCCGCGATCGATGCCCAGTGGTGGCGTGTCTATGACGATCCGCAGCTCGATCGGGTGGTGGACGATGCCCTCGCGGGCAATCCCACGCTCGCGACCGCACTGGCCCGCGTGCGCCAGGCGAGCGCCACGCTCGCGTCGCGCCGGTCCGATAACGGCCCGAATGCGACGTTCGATGCGAGCCAGCAATATGCGCGGCTGTCGGGCAAATACGAGATCCCGCCGCCCTTTGCCGGCACGACCCGCTTCATCTCGCAGGACCAGTTCAATCTCGACTGGACGCTCGATCTGTTCGGCCGGCAGCGCGACGCGATCGAGGCCGCGCGCGATTCCACCCGGGCGGCGGTGCTCGACGCGACCGCGGCGCGGCTGGCGCTCGCCGGATCGGTGGTCCAGGCCTATGTCGAGCTGGCACGCGCCGAACGGCAGGCGGCGATCGCGCAGGCCACCATCGGGGCGCGGGCGAATTCGCTGCGGCTGGTCGACGTGCGCGTGCGCAACCGGCTGGCGAGCGGGCTGGAGACCGAGGCGGCGCGCACCTTGCTGGCACAGGCGCGGCTGGCGCTGGTGCAGGCGCAGGCGAGCCAAGCGCTGGCGAAGAACGCGCTGGCCGCACTCGCCGGACGGGGGGCGGATTATCCCGCCACCATCGCGGCGACCCGGATGCGGCTCGACGCGCCGATGGCGCTTCCCGCGACGTTGCCCGCGGATCTGCTCGCAAGGCGCGCCGACATCGCCGCCGCGCTGGCGCGGATCGATGCCGCCGCCAAGGGGCGCGAGGTGGCGCGCAAGGCCTTTTATCCCAACGTCAACCTGATGGCGCTGGCGGGTCTGCAGGCGATCGGCATCGGCAACGTGCTGACCGGCGATGCGGTGACCGCGGGCGGCGGCGCGGCGGTGCATCTGCCGATCTTCGACAATGGCCGGCTAAAGGCGCAATTGGCGGGCGCGACCGCCTTGGTCGATCTGGCCATCGCCGATTACAACGAGCGAGTCGTGCGCGCGGTGCGCGAGGCGGCGGATGCGAGCGCGCGGATCGGTGCGCTGGACGCCGAACGTCAGCGCTCGCGCGAGGTCGTGCGCGGCTTCTCCGCCACCGGCCGGCTGAACGCGATCCGCGTGTCGAGCGGTCTCGATTCCAAGCTCGACCTCGTCGACAACGACGTCCGCACGCTCGCTGCCCAACAGGACGATGCCGATCTCGCCGCCGATGCCGCCGACGCCCGCGTGGCGCTCGTGATGGCGCTGGGTGGCGGCTATGACAATCGACAGGAAACCCCGCGATGACCGATACCGAAACATCCGCTCCGCTGCCGCCGGCCGCCAAGCCGCGCGCGCGGCGCAACGGATTGCTGCTGCTGGGTGCCGTGGTGGTGATCGGCGCGATCGTCTGGGCGGTATTCCACCTGCTGCTCGCAACCCCCGAACAGGAGACGGACGACGCCTATGTCGCGGGCGACGTGGTGGCGATTACCGCGCGCGATGCGGGGCAGGTGACCGCGATCCACGCCGACAACACGCAGGCGGTGAAGGCGGGACAGCCGCTGCTCGACCTCGACGCCGCGACCGCCAATGTGAACCTGGCTGCGGCCGAGGCTGAGCTGGCGCGTGCGGTGCGATCGACCCGGTCCGACTTCTCGAAGCTCAACCAGACCGGCGCGGCCGTCGTGCAGGCGCGTGCCGAGCTGGCGCGCACACGCGACGATCTGGCCCGTCGCCGCGGTGCCGCCGTGCAGGGTGCGATCTCGGGCGAGGAACTGGCGCATGCCGAGGATGCGGTGAAGGTGGCGCGCGCCACGCTCGATCTCGCGCTCAGTCAGCAGGCGCAGTCGCAAACCGGCGTGCAGGGCACCACCGTTTCGACCAACCCCGCCGTGCTCGCCGCGATCGCCGCCTATCGCCGCTCCGCGATCACGCTCAGCCACATGCACATCGTCGCGCCGATTGACGGCGTGGTGGCGCAGCGCACTGTGCAGCTCGGCCAGCAGGTCGCGGCGGGAACGCCGCTGATGGCGGTCGTGCCGCTCGACCGGGTGTGGGTCGATGCCAATTTCCGCGAAACGCAGCTGAAGGATTTGCGCATCGGCCAACCGGCGACCGTGGTGGCCGACATGTATGGCAGCGGTATCGCCTATCATGGCCGGGTGATCGGGCTGGGCGCTGGCAGCGGCAACGCCTTCGCGCTGCTGCCGGCGCAGAATGCCAGCGGCAACTGGATCAAGATCGTCCAGCGCGTTCCGGTGCGGATCGGGCTCGACAAGGGCGAATTACGCCGCAACCCGCTGCGCGTCGGCCTGTCGGTGAATGCGACCGTGGACACGACCGACGCCTCGGGCGCGCGGATCGGCGCGCCGGCGCAGGCTGCCTATAAGGGGCTCGCGAGCGACCAGACCGACCCCGCGGTCGAGGCGCGCATCCGCCAGATCATCGCGGCGAACCGGTGACGCGGACGGAGCGATCGATGTCCGCCCCCAATCCTCCCGCGATGCCGGCGCCGCTGCAAGGCGCCTCGCTCGCGTTGATCGCGTTCGCGCTGGCGCTCGGCACCTTCATGCAGGTGCTCGACACCACGATCGCCAACGTGTCGTTGCCGACAATCGCGGGCAATCTGGGCGTCAGCAGCGACAATTCCACCTGGATCGTCACCGCCTTTGCGGTGGCGAACGGTGTCGCGGTGCCGCTCACGGGTTGGCTGATGGGGCGGTTCGGCGTGGTGCGCACCTTCTGCACCTCGGTGTTGTTGTTCACGATCGCGTCGTTCCTATGCGGGATCGCGTGGAATCTGCCTTCGCTGATCCTGTTCCGCGTGATCCAGGGCGGCGTGTCGGGGCCGATGATCCCAGGCAGCCAGGCGCTGCTGATCGCGATCTTTCCGCCGCATAAACGCTCCACCGCGCTCGGCATCTGGTCGATGACGACGCTGGTCGCGCCGATCATGGGGCCGATCCTCGGTGGCTATATCTCCGACAATTATCACTGGAGCTGGATCTTCCTCATCAACGTGCCGGTCGGGATCTTCTGCGCGTTCATATGCTGGCGCGGCCTGAAATCGCGCGAGACGCCGCTTCGCGTGCTGCCGATCGACCGGATGGGGCTGATCCTGCTCGTCATGTGGGTGTTCGCGCTGCAATGCGTGCTCGATCTCGGCAAGAACGACGACTGGTTCCAGTCGCAGCGCATCGTGATCTTCGCGGTCGTCGCCGCGATCGGCTTCGTCGCATGGCTGATCTGGGAACTGACCGATGCCAGCCCCGCGGTGAACCTGTCACTGTTCAAGAGCCGCAACTTCGCGATCGGCACCATCGCCTTCTGCCTCGGCTATGCGGTGTTCTTCGCCAACACGCTGCTGCTGCCGCTCTGGCTGCAGACGCAGATGGGCTATACCGCGACCTGGGCCGGGCTCGTCGCGGCACCCAGCGGGGCGGTGGCGGTGTTGCTTACACCCTTCGTCGCGCGGCTGTCGGGCAAGATCGATGCGCGGATCCTGGCGACGGTGGCGTTCGCCTCGTTCGCCTATTCCTATTATCTGCGCTCGGGCTACACCACCTATGCGAGCTTCTACGATCTGGCGCTGCCGATGATGGTGCAGGGGATCGCGATGAGCACCTTCTTCCTCGCGATGCTCACCATTTCGCTCGACCGCATTCCGGCGGAGCGTCTGCCATCGGCGACGGGCATCTCGAACTTCGCGCGTATCACCGCAGGCAGCTTCGCCGCGTCGCTCATCACCACGGCCTGGGACCGGCGCGAGACGCTGCACCAGAGCCGCCTGTCGGAAGCGGTGTCGACCGGCGCGCCGTTCCAGGCCGCGCGCGATCAGTTGATGCGGATGGGAATGACGGACGTGCAGGCCGCCGGCGCGATCACGCGGCAGATGGTGGGGCAGGCGTATCTGCTCGCCTCGACCGATCTGTTCCGCCTCTCGGCTTGGCTGTGCCTGGTGCTGGTGGCGATCGTCTGGTTCACCCGGCGCGCTTCGCCCCCACAAGGGCCCGTAGCGGCGGACTGATGCGGAGGTGGCACCGTCTCTCCACCCGGTTTCTACTGGGTGGAGAGAGGGCTGTCAGGCGTTGGCGGGGGCGGCGTCCACGGCGAACAAGGTCACGCCGCGATATTTCTCGGCGGCCGGATCGAAGATCGGCTCCGGATGGAACGGATTGCCGGCAAAGCCCAGCGCGCGCAGGCCATCGAGCTTGAACGTCCCGATCTTCTTCTCGCGCGGCGGCTGGCCGTCGCGTTCGAGCGTCACCGCATCGACATAGAGCTCGTCGTGGCGCGTGTAGAGGATGTGCGGGGCCAGCTTCACGACCATCCGGTTATAGGTCGCCTCGACGCACTTGCGCAGCGCGATGGCTTCGAGAAGGAGCGCACTGGGATTGGCGGGCGCTTGGGCGGACATGGAGATCTCCGGCATTTTGTGCGTTGCAGCATAGCGCATGGGGGGGCGTCAAGTTCCATCTTGGCTGGACAAGGTTACCGTCGGATTGCAGGCGTGCAATCGATGACCGCCGTCCAGAAACTTCGCGCTTCCACTGCCCCCGACCACGACATCGTCGATGCCGCTTTCGGCGGCTTCGATCTGGCCGACCGGCGCGATTACACCGCGTTCCTGATCGCCCATGCGCGCGCGCTGCCGGCGGTGGAAGCGGCGCTGGCAGGGATCGCGGGCTTGCCTGCCACCCCCGCGCGTACTGCGCTGCTTGCCGACGATCTCGCCGCGCTGGGCGTGCCGATGCCGCCGCCGCTGCCGTTCGCGATCGGTCCGGCCGCTGCTTGGGGCGCGCTCTATGTCGCGGAAGGGTCGCGGCTGGGCGGGATCATGCTGGCCGGTCGGGTGGGGCAGGGGCTGCCGGCCGCCTATCTGTCTGCCCGGCATGGCACGGGCGCGTGGCGGGTGCTGCTTGCCGCGATCGATGCCGCGGTCCTGCGCGAGGACGCGATCGCCGCCGCCGTCGCGGGCGCACGCGCGACCTTCGCGCTCTATGCGGCGGCGGCCGGCGTCGCGCCCGATGACGGCACGACGCGGCCCGGGCGTTAGCGGCTGGGTTCCTCGATCGGCACCGTCAGGATCACGCGCAGCCCCGGCGCATTGTCGGCGAAATCGATCGTTCCGGACAGCCGCTCCACCATCGCGTTCATCATCCGGCTGCCGAAGCCTTGCCCCGTTCCGGTCTTGCCGCGCCCGTGATCGGCGACGATCAGGCGCATCCGGGTGCGATGCTGCTGCACCGCGATCGTCAGGGGGCCGCTCGCGCCGTCATAGGCATATTTGGTCGCGTTGATGACCAGTTCGGTCAGGATCAGCCCGATATTCACCGCGCGATCGGTCGGCATCAGCACGGGCGCGAGGTCGAGGCGGATGTTCCCGGCCCATTCGGCGCCGAGCGATCCCTTCATGTCGCCCACCAGCTCGTCCACGTACCGCGAGAGATCGACCGTCTGGACCTCGTCGTCGCGGTAGAGTCGGCGATGGACCAGCGCCACGGCCGAGAGCCGCGCCTGTGCTTCGGCCAAGTGATCCGCCGCCTCGCCCGGCCCCGCCGCCTTGGATTGCAGGCGCAGGAACGCGGAGACGAGCTGAAGGCTGTTCTGGACGCGGTGGTTGACCTCCTTCATCAGGATGTCCTTCTGCGCGATCAGCGCGTCCTTTTCGGCCAGCGCACGCTGCAGATCGCGGTTGAGCGCGAGCAGGCGGCGGTTGCGATAGGCGTCGGCGAAGGCGCGGCGCAGGCGTTGGGCAGCGGCCACCTCTTCCAGCGTCCAGCGCTGCGATCGGCCGCGCACGGTCTGCGTCCAGCTGTCGAAGGAGGCGCGGGGCGACAGCGTCTCGCCGGGCGTCAGGGTGACCGCCTTGTGCGGGTTTCCGGCCCATTCCACCTCTTCGACTAGCTCGGCACGAAACCACAGCAGGGTCGCACCGCCCTCGGGCAGCGGCATCGCCAGCAGCCCGCTCGCCTGCGTGCGCCATTCGGTCATGGCGGGCATCAGTGCGGACAGCTCGTGCGTGGCGAGCGGCTCGCCGGTGCCGCGGGCGCGCAGCCAGCAGGCGATGTCGTCCACCACGTCCGTATCGGGGCAACTGCCATAACGGTCGATGGTGCCGCCTTGTACGAACGCGACTCCGTCAGCGGTGAACATCCGGCACAGATCGTCGCTCATGCCCTGCACGATGTCGCGCAGCGGCAGATCGACCGCGAGCCGCGCCGTCAGCAGCGTTTCGTCGGCATGGAGGCGCAGCCGCTCGCGATAGGTTTCGGCCTCTTCCTTCGCGCGAATCTGGCGTGCGAGCCCGCCCGCCAGCGTCGCGGCGGTGGTCCGCATATCGGGCGGCAGCATTCGCGGACTATGGTGGTGGCAGGCGATCAGCCCCCACAACAGCCCGTCCTTCACGATCGAGATCGACGCGGAGGCCTTCACCCCCATGTTGCGCAGATACTGGATATGGATCGGCGAGACGCTGCGCAGCGCCGCGTCACCCAGATCGAGATCGGCGAAACCCTCCGGACGGATCGGTGCGGGCGTATAGTCGATATCGGGAATGGCGCGCGTCCGGTTGCGCACATACAGCGCGCGCGCCTGCGCCGGAATGTCGGTCGCCGGGAAATGATGGTGGAGAAAGCCGTGCAGATGCGGTGCACGATCCTCGGCCAGGACGCGTCCGGCCTCGTCGTCGAGGAACCGGTATACCATGACACGATCGAATCCGGTCAGGCTGCGAAACGCGATTGCGGCGCGTTCGCACAGCGTCTGCAGATCGTCCGCGCGTTCGAACCCGGCGGCGGCGGCATCCAGCCAGCCGAGCACCGTGGCGGCGCTTGCCGGCTCGCCGATAACGGGCTCCAGCTCGATGAGCCACCGGTCTCCCGCGCGGTGGATCGTCACCGCGAAACGCTCGGTCGTGCCTTCGACGATGGCGTGGCCGGTGATTCGGTCGCCTTCCGCCGCGGCGATGGTCGCCATGACGGCCGGACCGACCAGCGCGTCGAGCGGCCGGCCCAGCCATTCCCCGGCGAGCCGCGCTTCGATGGCGCCGGCACCGGCAACGACCGCCAAGGTGGCGGCGTCCACGACGAGCAGAAGCCCGTGCGGCTGGATCGAGCCCGGAATGTGGATGGGTTCGCGGTCGCACGCGGTGAGGTCGACGGCCGAGGCAGAGAGGTGCATATGGGTCCGTCGTTGGTCGGTTGGTCCTGCCATTGCACGCGATCCGCGGCAGATCAACAGGTTGCGGTAACGGAACTCAAGCGCCGCCCTAGGGTTGGATGGAGGTCGCCAAAGGAGCCCCGGATGTCCAACCAGCCCGTTAACCACTCGACGCCCGTTCTTTATTCGAGCGACGTCGAAACCATTCCTTCCGACGAGGCGGAGACGATCCGGCAACTGGAGGAACAGTTTCGATCGATCTTGGAGACCACCTCGCAGGATTACGATCACGCGGTGCGTGCCGTGCACGCGAAGGCGCACGGCATCGCGCGCGGCACGCTGACCATCGCGGAGGGGCTGCCCGCGGCACTCGCGCAAGGCATGTTCGCGAAACCCGGCAGCCACGAGGCCATCCTGCGCATCTCGACCAATCCCGGCGACATTCTCGATGACAGTATCGCGTTGCCGCGCGGTCTCGCACTCAAGATCCTCGACGTTCAGGGCGAGCGCCTGCCGGGATCGGAGGGCGACACGACGCAGGATTTCATCATGGTCAACGGTCCCGTTTTCGCCGCGCCCGAACCCAAAGCCTTTCTCAAGAACCTGACGCTGCTGTCCAAGACAACGGATCGGGCCGAGGGTGCGAAAAAGGCGCTCTCGGGCGTGCTGCGCGCGTTCGATGCGGTGTTGAGCAGCGTCGGCGTGGAATCGGCGACGATCCGGCAATTGGGCGGCGCCCCGCAGGTCCACCCGCTCGGCCAGACCTATTATTCGCAGACGCCGTTCCGCTATGGTGACAACATCGCCAAATTCGCGCTCTTCCCGGTGTCCGAAGGGCTGACCAGCCTCACCGACACCACCATCGATGCGAGCGGCAAGCCCGATGCGATCCGCGAGGCGGTGCGCGAGGATCTGATCGAGCAGGGCGGCACCTGGGAGTTGCGCGTGCAGCTTGCCACCGATCTCGACGCCATGCCGATCGAGGATGCTTCCAAGGAATGGGACCAGAAGGCGGGCCCCTTCGTGACCGTCGCGACTTTGGTGGTGGAGCCGCAATTGTCGTGGGAGCATGGCGTCACCGAACATACCGACGACGCGCTTTCGTACAGCGTGTGGCATGGCATCGCCGAGCATCGGCCGCTCGGCGGCGTCAACCGCGTTCGCAAGGATACCTACAAGTTCTCCGCGAACTTCCGCGGGTCGTTCAACGGCTGCCCGATGCACGAGCCGGGCCGGTTGGCCGAACTCGCGTGATTCGACTGTTCCACGTCAGCGACGTTCATTTCGGCGCGGAGGATCCTGCCGCGATCGCCTGGTTCGACGGGCTGGTCGCGGCGGAGCGTCCCGATGCGGTCATCATGACCGGTGACCTGACGATGCGCGCGACCAAGCGCGAGTTCGAGGCGGGGGGGGCGTGGCTGCGCGGGCTGGGCGTGCCGGTCACGCTCGAGATCGGCAATCACGACATCCCCTATTATTGGGATCCGTTCCGCCGGCTTTTCTCTCCCTATCAGCGTTACCACGCCGTGGAGCGGATGATCGAGCGGCCGCTCGAATTACCGGGCGTGACGATCGTGCCGCTCACGACCATCGCGCGCGCGCAGTGGCGGTGGAACTGGTCGAAGGGCCGCGTGAGCCCGGGCGCGCTGCGCCGCACGCTGGCGTTGATCGCGGCGGCGCCGAGCGGCAACCTGATCCTCGTCGCCGCGCATCACCCCCTGATCGAGGGGCCGACCAAGGGCTCCGCGCGCACCCGGCATGGCGACGCCGCGTTGATCGCGCTGGCCAAAGCCGGCGCCGATGCGGTCCTGTCGGGCCACGTCCATGATCCCTTCGACGTTCCCGTCGAGCGCGCCGGTCGCACGCTTCGCATGATCGGCGCGGGCACGCTTTCCAAACGGGTCCGCCACTCGCCCCCGGCGTTCAACGAACTCCGTATCAAGGCCGGCCGGCTGGAAACGATCGCCCGGGCGATGGAGGCGGCGGACCAACGGATGGGTTGATCCGTCAGGGCTTGCGATCCCAGCCGCGCCAACTCGGCCCGTAGCGAAATCCGACGAACGCCGCCGATCCGACGAGCGCCGCGAACAGGCCAACGAACAGCGCGTCCCAGATCATGATCGGTATGACGACTGCCAGGGGTGATCCGATCGCGAGCCGATGATCGAGCAGGTGCAGAAGCTGGCATGGGACGAAGACGGTAACGGCAAGCAAGGTCATCATGACGGCCTTCGGCCATCCCGCCGTGAAGCTCCAGCGAAGGGTAATGCGCTCGTCGTCGAGCAGCGCACCCATGAGGTAGAGCGTCAGCGCGGTGGAGATCAGGAAATCGACGATGCTTGCCGCCACCGCGATCGGGCCGCCTTGGCGAGCCAGTCCGTGGTCGGCCGCGGCGATCGCGAACGAAGCGAGTATCCCGAGCACCAGCCGCCCACCGGCACGACCACTGATCCGCGGTATGCGCGCCATCACGCCATCCACCGCCCAGAAACGCGCCACCAGCAGCGTCGTAAGCAGGAAGCCAGCGACCTTTGCATAGCCGAACGCCCACCGTGTCGGATCCATCGCCAATCCGCGAAAGGCGGCCAACGACACGAACATGCCGAGATGAATCTCCGCGGCATGCTGCACAAGCTCGGTGACGATCGCCGGGAAGACGAGCATGGGCGCAAAAACCAGCGCTCGGCCGCCAAGGCGATAGGCGAGGGCGATGCGTCTTGCGCTTCCTCCCGCCGCGCTGCGGATGATGGTCATCATGGCTCGTCCCCCGCTTCGGCCTCGACGGCCAGAATGTCGCCCGGCTGGCAGTCGAGCGCCAGGCAGATCGCTTCCAGTGTCGAGAAGCGGATCGCCTTTGCCTTGCCCGTTTTCAGGATCGACAGGTTCGCCAGGGTGATGTCCACTGCCTCGCTGAGCTCGGTCAGTGTCATGCGTCGATCATAAAGCCGTGCATCGAGATGGATGCGCACCGGCATCAGATGGTGCCCTCCAGATCGGCGCGCAGGGCGGCGCCCTGCGCAAATACCTGCGCAAGCACAAACGCAACGAGCACGCCGAGCCAGCCGGTCAATGACGGCGTCCAGTCGAGCACGCGCATATGCTCCGATTTCGCCCACCAAATCGTCAGACCCAGCATTGCATCGACTATCTGGAGCGCGAGAAGCGCCCAGCCGATGATTCGCAGCCTGCCGGCATTGGCCGCCGCGAACGGCTCGCCCCGGCGCAGCGTTCCGATCACATCGGCAAGCGCGCGGAACAGCCGCTCGGCGATAAATGCGAGCGGTGCAGAGCTGATCATCAGAACGCGGATGTAGAGCAGCGCGGCGTGACCGGTGGGGCCATATTGCCCCCGCAGATGCTCCAGCAGCGGAATCGCCCACACGAACGTAGCCGTGAGAGCGAGGATCGCGATGCCTAGAACCGCGATGTTGGCGACACGCAAGATGCCGATGATGGTGCCGAACGTTCCTGTCAGCCGCGACCGCTTCCGCATGCCTGCCTCCTGTCGCTTCAGAATGGCAGTTTATCGATAAACGGCAAGAGGATTATTGATTAGCAATATGAACATATCAGGCGATTGGTTTTCCGAGTAGCGGAGCCGCAAACAAAAAGCCGCCGCCCGGCATCCCGGGCGGCGGCTTCTAGATCCTGGCACCGCAGTGCCCGGCGGATCAGTCGTTCAGATACTCGCCGGCATCCGCATCGGTGCCGGTGCCCGAGGTGACGACCTCGGCGAGCGGATCGCTGCCGGTGCCTTCGCTGTCACGGGCCGAGCGGGCCAGCTCGGCGTCATGCTCTTCCTTGGCGCTGGCGGGTGCCACCAGCGACACTTCGGCCATGCGGCGCTGCTGCACGCGGAGTGCGGCATCGCGGCTGGAGGCGGCGACGCGGAGGCGGTTCATGCCCGCACCCGTGCCCGCCGGGATGAGCCGGCCGACGATGACATTCTCCTTCAGGCCGTTCAGCGAGTCGATCTTGCCCTGCACCGAAGCCTCGGTGAGAACGCGCGTCGTCTCCTGGAACGAAGCCGCCGAGATGAAGCTGCGGGTCTGCAGCGACGCCTTGGTGATGCCGAGCAGGACCGGCTTGCCCTGGGCCGGCGTCTGGTTCTTCTCCAGCTTCTCGTTCGTGGCGTCCATCTCCTCGCGGTCGACCTGCTCGCCCTTCAGCAGCGTGGTGTCGCCGCCATCGGTGATCTCGACCTTCTGGAGCATCTGACGGACGATCGTCTCGATGTGCTTGTCGTTGATCTTCACGCCCTGAAGACGATAGACCTCCTGGATTTCGCTCACCAGATATTCCGCCAGCGGCTCGACGCCCATGGTCTCCAGAATGTCGTGCGGATCGGGGCTGCCGCCGATCAGGTTATCGCCACGCTTGACGTAGTCGCCTTCCTGAACGTCGATCACCTTCGACTTGGGCACGAGATACTCGACGACCTCGCCGCCATCCTCGGGCTGGATGCCGATCTTGCGCTTCGCCTTATAGTCCTTGCCGAACACGACGCGGCCCGAAACCTTGGCGATGATTGCCGAGTCCTTGGGGATGCGCGCTTCGAACAATTCGGCGACGCGCGGCAGACCGCCCGTGATGTCGCGCGTCTTGGCCGATTCCCGGCTGACGCGAGCAATCACGTCGCCGCCCTGCACCTGTGCGCCGTCCTCGACCGAGAGCGTGGCGCCGGCGGCCAACATGTAGCGACCCGCTTCGCCCGACGCGTCGTCGAGCAGGGTGATGCGCGGACGCAGATCCTCCTTCGACTTGGTCGCCGCACGATATTCGGTCACGACGCGCTGGGCGATGCCGGTGGCCTCGTCGGTCTGCTCGGTGAGCGTCTTGCCCTCGATCAGATCGACGAACTTCACCGTACCCGGATTCTCGGTGATGACCGGCATGGTGAACGGATCCCACTCGGCCATCCGGTCGCCCTTGGCCAGGATATGGCCGTCGTCCATCAGCACATAGGCGCCGTACGGGATGCGGTGCGTCGAGAGTTCGCGGCCGTCCATGTCGACGATCGCGATCTCGCCCGAGCGGCTGAGCACCACGCGACGACCGCGCTGGTCCTCGATGATACGCAGATCGCGGAACTGGACCGTGCCGTCGACCGGCGCTTCCAGGTTCGACTGCTCGTTGAGCTGCGCCGCACCGCCGATGTGGAAGGTGCGCATCGTGAGCTGCGTGCCCGGCTCGCCGATCGACTGCGCCGCGATGACGCCGACCGCCTCGCCGATGTTCACCGGCGTGCCGCGGGCGAGATCGCGCCCGTAGCACTTGCCGCACACGCCGATCTTCGATTCGCACACCAAAGGCGAGCGGATCTTGACGGCCTGCGTGTTCAGCGCCTCGATCGTCACGATCATCGGCTCGTCGAGCAGCGTGCCCGACTTGATGACGACCGCGTTGGTCTTGGGATCGAGAATGTCCTCCGCCGTGGTGCGGCCCAGGATGCGCTCGCCGAGCGAGGCGATGGTGCTGCCCCCCTGGACGATCGCCTTCATCTCCAGCGCGCGCGTCGTGCCGCAATCCAGCTCGACGATCGTGCAATCCTGCGAAACGTCGACCAGACGGCGGGTCAGGTAACCCGAGTTCGCCGTCTTGAGCGCCGTATCCGCCAGGCCCTTGCGGGCACCATGCGTCGAGTTGAAATATTCGAGGACGGTCAGGCCTTCCTTGAAGTTCGAGATGATCGGCGTCTCGATGATCTCGCCCGACGGCTTGGCCATCAGGCCGCGCATGCCGGCAAGCTGCTTTATCTGCGCCTGCGAGCCACGCGCACCCGAATGCGCCATCATGTAGATCGAGTTGATCGGCTTCTCGCGACCCTTGTTGGGGCCGTCGTCGTATTTCTTGACCGCCTTGATCTCGTTCATCATCGCGTTCGCCACCTGGTCGCCGCAACGGCTCCAGGCGTCGATCACCTTGTTGTACTTTTCCTGCTGGGTGATGAGCCCGTCCTGATATTGCTGCTCATAATCCTTCACCTGGTCGCGCGTCTCGTCGACGAGCGCGATCTTGGCGTCCGGAATAATCATGTCGTCCTTGCCGAACGAAATGCCCGCCTTGAACGCGTGACGGAAGCCGAGCGACATGATCGCGTCGGCGAACAGCACGGTCTCCTTCTGGCCAGTGTGGCGATAGACCTCGTCGATCACGTCGCCCACGTCCTTCTTGGTGAGCAGGCGGTTGACGGTGTCGAACGGCACCTTCGACGATTTCGGGAGCGTCTCGCCGAGCAGCATGCGGCCCGGCGTCGTCTCGAACCGTTTCAGATACTGGTTGCCCTTCTCGTCGGTCTGCGGAACGCGGCTGACGATCTTGGTATGCAGCGTCACCGCCTTCGCCTCGAGCGCCTGATGCACCTCCGACATGTCGGAGATCAGCATGCCCTCGCCAGGCTCGCCTTCCTTCATCATCGACAGATAATACAGGCCCAGCACCATGTCCTGCGACGGCACGATGATCGGCTTGCCGTTGGCGGGCGACAGGATGTTGTTGGTCGACATCATCAGGACGCGCGCTTCCAGCTGCGCCTCGAGGCTCAGGGGCACGTGAACGGCCATCTGGTCGCCGTCGAAGTCGGCGTTGAACGCCGAGCAGACCAGCGGGTGAAGCTGGATCGCCTTGCCCTCGATCAGCACCGGCTCGAACGCCTGGATGCCGAGACGGTGGAGCGTCGGCGCACGGTTCAGCATCACGGGATGCTCGCGGATCACCTCGTCCAGGATGTCCCAGACTTCCTTGCGTTCCTTCTCGACCCACTTCTTCGCCTGCTTGAGCGTCATGCTCAGACCCTTGGCGTCGAGGCGCGCGTAGATGAACGGCTTGAACAGCTCGAGCGCCATCTTCTTCGGCAGGCCGCACTGGTGCAGCTTGAGCTCCGGTCCGGTCACGATGACCGAACGACCCGAATAGTCGACGCGCTTGCCGAGCAGATTCTGGCGGAAGCGGCCCTGCTTGCCCTTCAGCATGTCGGACAGCGACTTCAGCGGACGCTTGTTGGCGCCCGTGATCGTGCGGCCGCGGCGACCATTGTCGAACAGCGCGTCCACCGCTTCCTGCAGCATGCGCTTTTCGTTGCGGACGATGATGTCCGGCGCGCGCAGCTCCATCAGCCGCTTCAGGCGGTTGTTGCGGTTGATGACGCGGCGGTACAGGTCGTTCAGATCCGACGTCGCGAACCGGCCACCGTCCAGCGGCACCAGCGGGCGCAGCTCGGGCGGGATGACCGGCACGACCTCGAGGATCATCCACTCGGGGCGGTTGCCCGAATCGATGAAGCTCTCGACGACCTTCAGCCGCTTGATGATCTTCTTGGGCTTCAGCTCCGACTTGGTCGTCGCCAGCTCTTCGAGCAGCTGCGTGCGCTCGCCCTCCAGGTCGAGATCCTGGAGCATGATGCGCACGGCCTCGGCGCCGATCCCGGCGGTGAAGGCGTCCTCACCATATTCGTCCTGCGCGTCGAGGAGCTCGTCCTCGGTCATGAGCTGATATTTCTCGAGCGCGGTGATGCCCGGCTCGATGACGATATACGCCTCGAAATACAGCACGCGCTCGAGCTGCTTCAACTGCATGTCGAGCAGCAGGCCGATGCGCGAGGGCAGCGACTTCAGGAACCAGATGTGCGCGACGGGGGCGGCGAGCTCGATGTGACCCATCCGCTCGCGGCGCACCTTCGAGACGGTGACCTCGACGCCGCACTTCTCGCAGACGATGCCCTTGTACTTCATGCGCTTGTACTTGCCGCACAGGCACTCGTAATCCTTGATCGGACCGAAGATGCGCGCGCAGAACAGGCCGTCGCGCTCGGGCTTGAACGTGCGATAGTTGATGGTCTCGGGCTTCTTGATCTCGCCGAACGACCAGCTGCGGATCTTGTCCGGCGATGCGATGCCGATCTGGATCTGGTCGAAGGTTTCCGGCTTGGCCACCGGATTGGCGAAGGGCGTCATCTCGTTCATGTTTCAATTCCCTCTAGGGGTAAATTCCGTGCGCGCGGGGGCAGGGGGCGGCCATCCGACCGCCCCCGTTCCCTCATTCCGCCGCGATCTGGATGCCGTCGCTGTCATAGCCGAGTTCGGCGGTCGTCAGCTCGACGTTCAGGCCCAGCGAGCGCATTTCCTTGACGAGCACGTTGAAGCTCTCGGGGATGCCGGCCTCGAACGTGTCGTCGCCCTTGACGATCGCCTCGTAGACCTTGGTGCGGCCGACCACGTCGTCCGACTTCACCGTCAGCATCTCCTGCAAGGTGTAGGCGGCGCCATACGCCTGCAAGGCCCAGACCTCCATTTCGCCGAAACGCTGCCCACCGAACTGCGCCTTACCACCCAGCGGCTGCTGCGTGACGAGGCTGTACGGCCCGATCGAACGCGCGTGGATCTTGTCGTCCACGAGATGGTGGAGCTTCAGCATATAGATGATGCCCACCGTCACCTTGCGATCGAACATGTCGCCGGTGCGCCCGTCGAACAGATCCGACTGGCCCGACGTGTCGAGACCCGCCAGTTCCAGCATGTCGGACACGTCGGCCTCGCGTGCACCGTCGAACACAGGTGTGCCCATCGGCACGCCGCGCTTCAGGTTCTCGGCCAGTTCGACGATCTCGTCGCCGTCGCGCGCGTCGATCTCGGCGGTGTAGTTGTCGCCGTAGATCGTCTTGAGGCGATCCTTCACCGCATCGGGCATCGCACCCGGCTTGGCGTCGGGGTTCGCCTCGCGCCAATCCTCGAGCTGGGCCGCGAGCTGCTGGCCCAGACCACGTGCGGCCCAGCCCAGATGCGTCTCGAAGATCTGCCCGACGTTCATGCGCGATGGCACGCCCAGCGGATTGAGCACCAGATCGACCGGCGTACCGTCGGCGAGGAACGGCATGTCCTCCGCCGGCAGGATGCGGCTGATGACGCCCTTGTTGCCATGACGGCCGGCCATCTTGTCGCCCGGCTGCAGCTTGCGCTTCACCGCGACGAACACCTTGACCATCTTCAGCACGCCGGGCGGCAGCTCGTCGCCACGCTCCAGCTTCTCGCGCCGATCGTGGAACTTGTCGGTGATGAGCTTGGCGGCATCATCATATTGCTGCTTCACCGCTTCCAGATCGCTCTGGACCTTGTCGTCGGCGACCGCGAACTTCCACCAGTCATGGCGGTCCACGCTCTCCAGCAGGTCCATATCGATCACGACGCCCTTCTTTACGCCCTTGGGCGCCGCGGTCGCGGTCTGGTCGAGCAGCATCTCGCGCAGGCGGCTCCAGGTCGCCCGATTGAGGATGGTGCGCTCGTCGTCCGAGTCCTTCTTCAGGCGCTCGATCTCCTCGCGCTCGATCGCCATCGCGCGTTCGTCCTTGTCGATGCCGTGGCGATTGAAGACGCGCACGTCCACCACCGTTCCGGCAACGCCCGGCGGCAGGCGCAGCGAGGTGTCGCGAACGTCCGAGGCCTTTTCACCGAAGATCGCGCGGAGGAGCTTTTCCTCCGGCGTCATCGGCGATTCGCCCTTGGGCGTGATCTTGCCGGCGAGAATGTCGCCCGGCTCGACCTCAGCACCCACATAGACGATGCCCGCCTCGTCGAGGTTGCGCAGTGCCTCCTCGCCGACGTTCGGGATATCGCGCGTGATGTCCTCCGGCCCGAGCTTGGTGTCGCGGGCCATCACCTCGAACTCGTCGATATGGATCGACGTGAACACGTCGTCCTTCACGATCCGCTCGCTGATGAGGATCGAGTCCTCGTAGTTGTAGCCGTTCCACGGCATGAACGCGACGAGCGCGTTGCGCCCCAGCGCCAGCTCGCCGAACTCGGTCGAGGGACCATCGGCGATGATGTCGCCGGCCGCGACCACGTCACCCACCTTCACCAGCGGGCGCTGGTTGATGCAGGTCGACTGGTTCGAACGCTGGAACTTCATCAGCGTGTAGATGTCCACGCCCGACTTGCCCGCATCGACCTCGCCGGTGGCGCGGATCACGATGCGCGCGGCATCGACCTGGTCGACGATGCCGGCGCGCTTGGCGCCGATCGCCGCACCCGAATCGCGCGCCACCGTTTCTTCCATGCCCGTGCCGACGAACGGCGCCTCGGCCTGGACGAGCGGCACCGCCTGACGCTGCATGTTCGAACCCATCAGCGCGCGGTTGGCGTCATCGTTTTCCAGGAACGGAATGAGCGATGCGGCGACCGAGACGAGCTGCTTGGGCGAAACGTCCATCAGCGTGATGTTGTCGGGCAGCGCCATCAGGAATTCGCCCGCCTGACGCGACGAAACCAGTTCCTCGGCAAAGCCGCCATCGGCGGTCAGCTCAGCGTTGGCCTGCGCGATCGTGTGCTTGGCCTCTTCCATCGCCGACAGATACACCACGTCGTCGGTGACCTTGTGGTCCACGACCTTGCGGTACGGCGTCTCGATGAAGCCATATTTGTTGACGCGGCTGAACGAGGCCAGCGAGTTGATGAGACCGATGTTCGGACCTTCCGGCGTTTCGATCGGGCAGATGCGGCCATAATGCGTCGGATGCACGTCGCGCACCTCGAAGCCCGCACGCTCACGCGTCAGACCGCCCGGCCCGAGCGCCGAAACGCGACGCTTGTGCGTCACTTCGGACAGCGGATTGGTCTGGTCCATGAACTGCGAGAGCTGCGACGAGCCGAAGAACTCACGAACCGCGGCAACTGCCGGCTTCGCGTTGATGAGATCGTTCGGCATCACGGTGGACACGTCGACCGACGACATACGCTCCTTCACGGCGCGCTCCATGCGCAGCAGCCCGACGCGATACTGGTTCTCCAGCAGCTCGCCCACCGAACGCACGCGGCGGTTGCCGAGATTGTCGATGTCGTCGATCTCGCCCTTGCCGTCCTTCAGGCCGACGAGCGTCTTCACCACCGCAAGGATATCTTCGGTGCGAAGCGTCGTCACCGTATCCTCGGCATCGAGGTCGAGGCGCATGTTGAGCTTCACGCGGCCCACCGCCGAAAGGTCGTAGCGGTCCGGATCGAAGAACAGGCCGGCGAACAGCGCCTCGGCCGTCTCGAGCGTCGGCGGCTCGCCGGGGCGCATCACGCGGTAGATGTCGGAGAGCGCCTGCTCGCGCTCCTCGGCCTTGTCCACCTTCAGCGTGTTGCGGATCCATGCACCGGTCGAAACGTGGTCGATGTCGAGCAGCTCGATCCGGTCGATCCCGGCCTTGTCAAGCAGTTCGAGATTCTCCTGGCCGATCTCGTCGCCGGCCTCGACATAGATCTCGCCGGTCTGCTCGTTGATGAGGTCATAGGCCGAATAGCGACCATAGATCTCCTCGGTCGGGATCAACAGGTCGGTCAGCCCGTCCTTGGCCGACTTGTTGGCGGCGCGCGGGCTGATCTTCTGGCCGGCCGCGAACACGACCTCGCCCGACTTCGCATCGACGATGTCGAACAGCGGCTTCACACCGCGCCAGTTTTCGGCGGCGAACGGGATGATCCAGCCGCCCTGGCCGCGCACATAGGTGACGCGGTTGTAGAATTCGTTGAGGATATCCTCGCCCGTCATGCCGAGCGCATAGAGCAGCGCCGTCACCGGCAGCTTGCGCTTGCGGTCGATGCGGACGTTGACGATGTCCTTGGCGTCGAACTCGAAATCGAGCCACGAACCGCGATAGGGGATGACGCGCGCGGCGAAGAGATACTTGCCCGACGCGTGGGTCTTGCCGCGATCGTGATCGAATAACACGCCCGGCGAGCGGTGCATCTGGCTGACGATCACGCGCTCGGTGCCGTTGATGAAGAACGTGCCGTTCTCGGTCATGAGCGGCATGTCGCCCATGTAGACGTCCTGCTCCTTGATATCGATGACCGACTTGGCCTCGGTATCCGGATCAACCTCGAACGCGGTCAGGCGCAGGGTGACGCGCATCGGCGCGGCGTAGGTGATGCCACGCTGACGGCATTCCTCGACATCGAACTTCGGCGGCTCGAGCACGTAATCGTCGAAGTCGAGATAGGCGGTGCCGGCGAAATCTTGGATCGGGAACACGCTGCGCAGCGTCTTTTCGAGGCCCGAGACATGGCCGATCGACTTGTCGGAGCGGAGAAACTGTTCGTAGCTCTCGCGCTGGACCTCGATCAGGTTCGGCATCTGCACGACTTCGTGGATGTTGCCGAACACCTTGCGGATGCGGCGCTTGGCCGTGCTCTGCTCGGGGCGCCGCGCGGTCCCGCTTTCGATTGCCTTGGTAGCCATAGGATCGTTTTGCCTCGTCAGCCGTCTAATCTCTGCCCGGAGACCTCCGGGGCGGGGCGTGCGAAGACGCCGAAAAGCCGCTCGCATACGGGATGCGGCGGCGTTCGGCGTCCGGAAACCCCGGCATCCCATTCGATCGATCGGCTGCGCGACGGCCGCTCATTTCCCGGATGCTGTGGCGAGCCAGCGATATAGGTGCCGTGTTGCCGGCTGTCAAACGCGGGCATCTGCTGGTAGCGCCCCGTGCGTGCTTCACCGCCGCCACGGCGCGGCTCGTCGCAACCCGGCTTGCACCACTGGTCGCGCCGTGGCCGCAGAAACGATCATCAGGGAATTCGCGATCATGACATTCGAGAGGCGCCGTGCGGTATCGGCCGCGCCAATCCTCGCCGTGGCGTTGGCGGCACTTGGCGGACGGGCCGGCGCGCAGGACGTCGTGCGGACCATACCCAATCTCGGCAATTTCAGCCTCACGCCGTCCCAACCCCAGGCGAGCCCGACGCCCTATGCGACGCCGGTGCCGCTCGCATCGCCCTTGTCGCTGCCGGCGATCACGCCAACGCCTCAGCGGCGGGCGACCGCCACGCCCAAGCCCGCGCCATCCCCCCGTGCCGCGCCATCCCCCCGTGCCACGCCGACGCCGCGTGCCACCCCGACCCCCGATGTCCCCCCGACGTCCACGCCGGCACCGGTTCCGACGCCGTCGTCCGCCGCGGCAGCACAGCCTGCTGCCGTCGCGACGCCGACGCCAATGCCGACGCCGGGCATCACGCCGCTACCGCCTGCGTCACCGCAGCAGGTGGCATGGCCATGGCCATGGCTGGCCGGTGTCGGCGCGCTGGCGGTTGCGCTAGGCGGGGCGGGGCTGTGGTCGCGGCGCCGCGGGGCGAAGGCGGAAACCGGTGAGGGCGGCTCGGATGCGGTGGCCGTGGCGCCGCTCACGCCGATCGTCCCGCGCGGCAGGCTCGCGCTTGCGTTGCGGCCGACGCGCGCGGGGCTCAACATGCTGAGCGCGACCGTCGACTGCGAGGTGACCGTGACGAACCGGGGCGACGCTCCCGCCACCGATATCCGCCTGAGGGCCCAGTTGCTCAGTGCATCCTCGGGGCAAGAGGCGGCGGTGAGCGGGTTTGCGGCCGAGCCGATCGCACGTCCGACCGCGCCGACCTTCGCCCTGGCCCCAGGCGAGGAGCGTCGGCTTCGGATCGTCATGGCGCTGCCGCGCGACGCGATCGAGGCGCTGAGCGCGAACGGTCGCCCCATGTTCATCCCCCTCGCCGCGTTGAACGTGATCTATGCGGCGGGACACGGGGGCCTCGGCCAGACGGTGCAGGCATTCGCGGTGGGCGTGGAGCGCGTGGATTCGTCCAAGCTCGCGCCCTTCTGGCTCGATGTCCCGCCGCGGATGCAGGATGCGGTTGCCGCGCGCTCCCACGCGGTCTTGCTCGAGCGCTGATTGGAGGCGGCTGCCCGGCGCCGCATCACCCCGAAATTCGGGCGGTCGCGACGGCGTTCTGGAACAGCGTGTCGAGCGCGGTGTAGATATCCTGATCGGTCGACACCTTGGTATAGAGCCCGGGCGACGCGCAGGCCTGAAGCGCGGGTTCGATCTGGTTGAGATAGGGCGCGACGTTGGCCTGCGACCAGCTGTCGTTGGCCAGCGCCTGGGGAAGATATTCGGTATAGAGAACCGCGATCCGAATTCCCCGGCTCTTGATCGTGGTGCACTTGGCAGTGTCGAACCCGATTTCCGGACGGCCGCCGGGGCGGGACTCGTCACGCATGCCGTCCGTGATGAGGAACATGATGGCTTGGGGTTGAGCGCCGTTCAGCCCCGTTCCCGGCGACGGGTTGATGACTTTGTTCATCTGGTCGAAGGCGTCGCTGCTGCCCGTGTCCTGATCGTTATAGCCGACATCGGTGTTCTTGCAGGCTTGGGTCGGGCAACCGTTGCTGTAGTAATTGCTCGGCTTCAGGTTGGTCGTCGTGGTCGCGGCCAAGGACAGATTGGCCGTGAGCGACTGAATCATCGAAAATCCGCCGGCGCCATGAAACGAATGGATCGCCATCCGGTAGTTCGCGCCGTTTTTGCTCGACGTGCTCTGCGCATCCGCCGTCAGCTTCGAGACGGCGGTGCCTTCGTCGTCGATGCGCAGTGTGAGGCCGTAGGATTTGGCCACGCCATACAGATCCTGCATGTTGCCGTTCGCATCCTTCCCCTTCAGATCGTTCGTCGAATGGCAGGCGAACTGGCATCCGTTGCCGTTGCTCGCGCCCACCTTACTCAGCCCGGCCGTCGTGGTGGGAAGCGCCATCGATCCTGATACGTCGAGCAGCATGTAGAAATCGATGTTGGGCGCGGTGGCGTTGGTGGTCTGGGAGGTGCCGTGGATGGTCAGCAACGGCAAGCCCAGAATATTGGCGAAGATGTTCGACGACGTGGCGACATAGCTGACGGTCGCGGTGCGACGGCCGGTCGAATCCGTCGGTGCGCTGGTCGACAGGCTTGTCAGCTTGACCGAGCCGTTGTTGAGAACGCTCTGGCTCTGGATCTGGAACATCTGGGTGGCGTAACCCGCGGCGCTGTTGTCATCCAAGCTCATCACCGTCTTGCTGACCGCCACCAGCGCAGCGGCATCGGCGACCGCGTTGAGCTTGGTCTGCGATTTCATCGCGCGGGCGTAATCGATGCCCATGCCCGTGGCGAACGTCAGCGGGATGAGCGCGAAGGCGAAGATCATGAAGACGTTGCCGCGGCGATCGTGCCGCAGCCGCTTCGCCAGATGGAGGAGCGGGCGCATGATCGTCATCTTCAGCAATCCGGGCAAGTGATGCTGTTGGAATTGCGCGGCAGCATGTACAGCGAATCCGACAGGTTCATGGCGTTGACGAAACCGAAATTGACCGACGGCGTGTAGGCATAGGAGGTTTCGGCGAACAGGAAGTATGTGCCCGGTATCCGCATCGCGAGCGGGATCGTGGCGACGGAACCGGGTTTGTAGGCCGTGCCGTTGGCCGCCCGGCTCCACTGGACCGTTGTCCTCAGATTATAGTCGGTGCCGACCTCGGTGATCCGGATGACCGCATTGCTGGCCGCGTAGGGGGCGAGCACCTGCGTCGCGGCGGACAGGTTGCTGTCCACTTCGCTGGCGGTCGTCGAGCCCGATTGGTTCTGTGCGATCAGATCGGCGATCGCGCGCGTTGCGATAGTGATCTTGCGGCTGCATGCGATGCCATCGCCCAGCTGGAACCCACCGAGATAAAGCGTCAGCAGGATCGGCAGGACGATCGCGAATTCGATGAGCGCGAGGCCGCGCGTGTCTGTGGCGAGCTTGCGCGACGTCACGAATAGCTCTCCGTCTTGGCGACCGAGGTGGCGACGATCAGTCGCTGGCCGTTGCCCACGTTGACGAGCCCCAGCTGCATCGGCGCCGCCTGGATCGGCCAGAGATACATGAGCCGCACGAGCACGACGGCGCCCTGGCTGCCGAGGCTGTAGCTGAGCGTGTTGTTGGGGTTGCCGTTCGCATCGAACGTGATCGTCGGCATACTGGTGTCCATGGCGTTCCAGCTGGTCGCGCTGCGCACGTCAACCAGCAGCTTGGCGCACGACATATAGCCGGGCAGCGTCGCGCATGCGGCGTTGCGGAACCGGGTCTGGAGCTGCGCTGGGCTCATGCCGCTGCTGGAACCGGTCGCGTCGGCGGCCTGCGCCTTTCCGGTGACGACGCTGCGTGCGGCGGCTTCGACGCTCGTCTCGAGCGCCTCCTGGCTGAAATAGATCAGGCTGGTCTGGAGAATGGCCATCAGAACCGCGAAAAAGGGTGTCACCACCAGCGCGAATTCGATGATCGTGGCGCCGTCGTGCGCGGGTACGATGCTGCGCCAGCCGCGCCGCGGCTTGCCCGATCGCTGTGCTGCCGATGCCATCACACGTCTCCCTGCGGAGACCGGTAGATCGCAGTGGCTAATTTTGCGTGAAGGTGGCGGCGTAACTTACGAAAAAGGGCCGGGATCGCTCCCGGCCCTCATTCGTCGATCCTGTCGATCGTCGCGGCTTAGGCGCCGGCGACCTCGGTCGTGTCGACCTTGATGCCCGCGCCCATCGTCGACGAGATCGCGACCTTGCGGACATATTTGCCCTTCGCGCCCGACGGCTTGGCCTTCACCACCGCATCGACCAGCGCGTCGAAATTCGCGCGCAGATCCTCGGCCGGGAAGCTCGCCTTGCCGATGCCCGAATGGATGATGCCGGCCTTCTCGACGCGATATTCGATCTGGCCGCCCTTGGCGTCCTTGACCGCCTGCGCGACGTTCATCGTCACCGTGCCGAGCTTCGGGTTCGGCATCAGGCCCTTGGGGCCCAGCACCTTGCCGAGACGCCCGACGATGCCCATCATGTCGGGCGTCGCGATGCAGCGGTCGAAATCGATCGTGCCACCCTGGATGGTCTCCATCAGGTCCTCGGCCCCCACGACGTCGGCACCGGCGGCCAGCGCCTCCTCCGCCTTCGCGCCGCGGGCGAACACGCCGACGCGGACGGTCTTGCCGGTGCCCTTGGGCAGGTTGACCACGCCGCGCACCATCTGGTCCGCATGGCGGGGATCGACGCCTAGGTTCAGCGCCACTTCGATCGTCTCGTCGAACTTCGACGTGGCGCCCGAACGCGCCAGCGCGATCGCCTCGTCGACGCCGTGAAGCTTCAGCGAGTCCACGGTGATCGTCTTCTGCTTCTTGGTCAGCTTGGCCATGGGATCAGCCCTCCGTCACTTCGAGGCCCATCGCGCGGGCGCTGCCTTCGATGATCTTGGTCGCGGCCTCGATATCGTTGGCGTTCAGGTCCTTCATCTTGGCCTGGGCGATCTCGCTCAGCTTGCTGCGCGCGATCGTGCCCGCCGACACCTTGCCCGGCTCCTTGGAGCCCGACTTCAGGCCGGCGGCCTGCTTGATGAGGAACGAGGCCGGCGGCGACTTCGTCTCGAACGAAAAGCTGCGATCGGCATAGACCGTGATCCGCGTGGGGATCGGCGTTCCCTTGGTCAGCTCGGTGGTGCTCGCGTTGAACGCCTTGCAGAACTCCATGATGTTCACGCCGCGCTGACCCAGTGCGGGGCCGATCGGCGGTGCGGGCTTGGCGTCGCCGGCCGGCACCTGGAGGTTGATGTAACCCGTAATCTTCTTTGCCATGTCACTCTCTTTCGAGGGGCGATGCCCCGATCAAGTCGAGCGGTTCGAACGGGCACGCCGACGGCACGCCCTCCCGCGATGTTTTTCCGTCAGCGTCTGCTTGGGGAGCGGCGGCCGATAGCTGAACGGCGAGCGGCTGTAAAGCCGCCCGCCGTTTGATTGGGGGTACGCCTGCTGACCTGACCGCTCAGGCCGCGCCTTACTTGCTGCGCTCGACCTGCTCGAATTCGAGCTCGACCGGGGTGGCACGACCGAAGATGCTGACCGAAACCTTCACGCGGCTGCGGTCGAAATCAAGTTCCTCCACGGTGCCGTTGAAGCTCGCGAACGGGCCGTCGAGCACCTTCACGGCGTCGCCGATCTCGTAATCCACCTTCACCTTGTGCTTGGGTGCGGCGGCCGCCTCTTCCTTGGAATTCAGCATCCGCGCGGCTTCGGCTTCGCTGATCGCCTGTGGCTTGCCCATGCTGCCGAGAAAGCCCGTCACCTTGGGCGTGTTCTTTACTAGGTGATAGACATCGTCGTTCATGTTCAGCTTGGCGAGGACATAGCCCGGCATGAACTTGCGCTCGACCGCGATCTTCTTGCCGCGACGGGCCTCGGTGATCGTTTCGGTGGGCACTTCGATCTGCTCGACCAGCTGGTCGAGGCCGAGCCGCGTCGCGTCGGCCATGATCTGGTCGCGAACCTTGCCTTCGAAACCCGAATAGGCGTGAATGATGTACCAGCGCGCCATGGGAACCTTTTCTACTGGGCCAGCTTGAGCAGCGCGGCGACGATCGCTTCGAAGATCGTGTCCACACCGAGGAAGAACACGGCCAGGATCGTCGTCATCACGACAACCATCACGCCGGTCATCACCGTCTCGCGCCGCGTCGGCCAGACGACCTTCGCGGTTTCGGCGCGAACCTGCTGGATGAATTCGAGGGGTGTCGTCTTCGCCACGTGTCTGTGAGCCCGCCAAACGGATGAGGATATCGAGCATGGAACCCCGCCCCGCCGCCCTCTTGGGCGGAGGCGCTAGGCCGTCCTCGCTATCGGATGGTTTGCGCATCTAGCTTCGCACGCCAGGGAAGGCAAGGGGGTGCGGAGCGCCGGCAGCGGCGGTGGCAGGGGAGCTCGGACTCGAACCGAGGGCCTTCGGTTTTGGAGACCGACGCTCTAACCAACTGAGCTACACCCCTGTGCGGGGCTGCCCATAACGCCGGACGATGCCGCGGGCAATATGAAAGACTAGCGTTTCGCCTGCGAATCGATCATCGGGCGATCATGCCACGTTCTTTCTTGCTCGCCGTCCTGGCGCTTCCCCTGGCCGCCCTGCTGGCCGGCGCCGACACCCCGGCCGCGAGCCCCGATTTCGGCCCGATGCTGGAGCGTTTCACCTATCCCTGGCCCGTCCAGACGATGACCGTCGACGTGGTGGGGGCGCCAGTGCAGATGGCGTTCATGGACGTGGCGGCGGCACGGCCGAACGGCCGCACCGTCGTGCTGCTGCACGGCAAGAATTTCTGCGGCGCCACCTGGGAGCATAGCGTCCGCTCGCTCACCGATGCGGGCTACCGGGTGATCGTGCCCGACCAGCTGGGCTTCTGCAAATCGTCCAAGCCGCGGGCGGCGCAATACAGCTTCGAACTGCTGGCGACGCTTACCCACCGGCTGCTCGAATCGCGGGGGGTAACGCGCGCCACGATCGTCGGCCATTCGTTCGGCGGCATGCTCGCGATGCGCTACGCCATCCTCTTTCCGGATGCGGTCGAGCGACTCGTGCTCGTCAACCCGCTCGGGCTGAAGGACCGTTCGGAAGAGGGGCTGCCCTATGTCGATGTCGACACGCTCTGGGCGGGCGAGCGCCGGACGAGCTATGCCTCCATCAAGGCGTATCAGCAGGAGAATTACTATCACGGCACCTGGAAGCCGGCCTATGATCGCTGGGTGTGGATGCTGGCCGGCATGTATGCGGGTGCCGGACGCGACATGGTGGCGCTGGCCCAGGCGAAAACCAGCGAGATGGTGAAGACGCAGCCGGTCGCGCACGAGCTCGGCCGGATCGCGCCGCCCACCACGTTGCTGATCGGAACGCTCGACCGCACCGCGTTCGGGCGCGCGCAGACGCCGCCGACGCTCCGGCGTTTCCTACTGGCCATCCCGTTGATCGCGCCCGATGCGGCGCGGCAGATGAAGAACGCCGTCGTCATGCCGCTCGACGGACTGGGCCATGCGCCTCAGGTCGAGGATCCCGCGCGGTTCGATGCCGCGCTGCTCGGCGTGTTGAAGGGGCGCCAGGGACGGTAGGGCAGGGGGCGTATCCGGCCATTGTCGTTGGCCGCGACCGGTGCGGGGGGCGGAATGAGCGTCGCACCTGCCGCGATCAACGCCAGCGTGGCGTAGACGGGTCGGTCCCCGATCGCGAGAACGAGCGCCGCGACGACCGCCATGCCCAGCGCGGGTCGCCGCTCGACAATCGCGATCCCGATGGGCAGGACAAGGAGGGGCGCCATCGCGGGCGCAAGCAGCGCCAAGGCCAGACTGGCGCGCAGTGCATAGCGCGAATCGGGTGGCGACGCGGGCTTCGCGACGATGGTCGCGGTCAGCCAGGCGAGCGTTCCCGCCAGCAGGGCGACCAGCAGCGCGAACACGCTTCGGCCACCGTCCGGCGCCTGTGCGGCGAGGGGCCAGAGGCCGATCGCCGGCGATCGCGCGCCGGTTGCCACAAAGCCGCTTATGGCGATCAGCGCCCCGAGCGGTATGGCCATGGTGGACAGGGTGTCAGGCTGGCGCGTTATGCCGCGCTCGCCACCCATCGCGCATGCGATCGTCCAGCCGCGCTTCGAAGCGGTGATCGGCAGCGGAAGAGGATAGGGGATGCGCATGGCGATCCCTCTGCACGCCGCCGGGTTGCGAGGCGGTTAAGCCGATGCCGCGCCAGTTGACCGATCGGGACGGCATGCGTATAGGCGCGCCCTGTTCGACGGGACCGTTCCCGCCAGACATGCATGAACATTGCTGGATGCATTCCAGGGCTTGAGGGAGTCGAACGACGCCCGATGGTCCTTTTTGTATTCTCAGGCGCCGCGTGGCTCCAGCAAAGTAACCAATGGAAAGGTGAAGGCTTCAATGCCGACGATCAACCAGCTGGTCCGCAAGGGCCGCGAACCGCAGAAGGCCAAGTCCAAGGTCCCTGCGATGGAGCAGAACCCGCAGAAGCGCGGCGTTTGCACCCGTGTCTATACGACGACGCCGAAGAAGCCGAACTCGGCGCTGCGCAAGGTGGCCAAGGTCCGCCTGACGAACCAGCGCGAAGTCATCAGCTACATCCCGGGCGAGGGCCACAATCTTCAGGAGCACTCGGTGGTCCTGATCCGTGGCGGCCGTGTCCGCGATCTTCCCGGCGTCCGCTACCACGTCCTGCGCGGTGTGCTCGATACACAGGGTGTGAAGGACCGGCGCCAGTCGCGTTCCAAGTACGGTGCGAAGCGGCCCAAGTAAGCCGCTCCCGTTCTTCCAGCTGATTTGAAAGGTTAGCCCAGCATGGCTCGTCGTCGTCGTCCCGAAAAGCGGGAAATCCTGCCTGATCCCCGTTTTGGTGATGAGGTTCTCTCCAAGTTCATGAACTCCGTCATGTATGACGGCAAGAAGTCGGTCGCCGAACTGATCGTCTATGGTGCGATGGAAACCGTCGAGACCCGCGCCAAGCGCGAGCCGCTCGGCGTGTTCCACGACGCGCTGAACAACATCAAGCCCGGCATCGAGGTCCGCTCGCGTCGCGTCGGCGGTGCCACCTATCAGGTGCCCGTCGAGGTGCGTCCCGAGCGCGCTCAGGCGCTGGCGATCCGCTGGCTGATCTCGGCGGCGCGTGCCCGCAGCGAGAACACGATGGCCGCACGGCTGTCGGGCGAGCTGATGGACGCCGCCAACAACCGCGGCAACGCGGTGAAGAAGCGCGAAGACACGCACCGCATGGCGGAAGCGAACCGCGCCTTCTCGCACTACCGCTGGTAACCGGGCCGCTGGTGGCTTTTCACCGGTAGCTTAACCACCTATATATTGGGGAGCCGGCCGTCAGGCCTGCTCCCCATATCTTCAAGGAAGCACGATCATGGCCCGCAGCCATCCGCTCGACCGTTACCGCAATATCGGCATCATGGCACATATCGATGCCGGCAAGACGACGACGACCGAGCGAATCCTGTATTACACCGGCAAGTCCTACAAGATCGGCGAAGTGCACGAAGGCACCGCGACGATGGACTGGATGGAGCAGGAGCAGGAGCGCGGGATCACCATCACGTCGGCTGCGACCACCTGCAAGTGGCGCGCCGAAGAGGGTAAGGGCGAAGAGCACCTTATCAACATCATCGACACGCCCGGACACGTCGATTTTACGATCGAGGTCGAGCGATCGCTGCGCGTGCTCGATGGTGCGGTCGCCTGTTTCGACGGCGTCGCCGGCGTCGAGCCCCAGTCGGAGACGGTGTGGCGTCAGGCCGACAAGTATGGCGTTCCGCGGATGTGCTTTATCAACAAGCTCGATCGCACCGGTGCCGATTTCTACTTTTGCGTGAATTCGATCATCGAGCGCCTGGGCGCGCGGCCGGCGGTGCTGTATCTGCCGATCGGCATCGAGGGCGGCTTCAAGGGTCTCGTCGATCTCGTCGAGAATCGTGCGATCATCTGGCTCGAAGAGAGCCTCGGCGCGAAGTTCGAATTCCAGGACATCCCGGCGGACATGGCCGACAAGGCCGCCAAGTATCGCAGCGACCTGATCGAAATGGCCGTCGAGCAGGACGATGCCCTGATGGAGGCCTATCTCGAAGGCAATGAGCCGAGCGTCGCGGACCTGAAGAAGCTGATCCGCAAGGCTACGCTCAGCATGGCGTTCGTGCCGGTGGTGTGCGGCTCCGCGTTCAAGAACAAGGGCGTCCAGCCCCTGCTCGACGCCGTGGTCGACTATCTCCCGAGCCCGCTCGACGTTCCCGCGATCCAGGGTCTGAAGCTCGACGGCGTCACGCCGGACGAGCGTCCCTCGTCGGACGACGTGCCGTTCTCGGCGCTGGCGTTCAAGATCATGAACGATCCCTTCGTCGGCACGCTGACCTTTGCGCGCATCTATTCGGGCAAGCTGGAGACGGCGAGCCAGGTGACCAACTCGGTCAAGGACAAGAAGGAAAAGGTCGGTCGCATGCTGCTGATGCATGCGAACAGCCGCGAGGACATCCAGGAGGCATTCGCCGGCGACATCGTCGCGCTGGCGGGTCTCAAGGACACGACCACGGGCGACACGCTTTGCGCGATGAACGCGCCGATCATCCTCGAGCGCATGGAATTCCCGGAGCCCGTGATCGAGCTCTCGGTCGAGCCCAAGACCAAGGCCGACCAGGAGAAGATGGGCGTCGCGCTCAATCGTCTCGCCCGCGAGGATCCGTCGTTTCGCGTGTCGTCGGATGCCGAATCCGGTCAGACCATCATCAAGGGGATGGGCGAGCTCCACCTCGAGATCCTGGTCGACCGCATGAAGCGCGAATTCAAGGTCGAGGCGAATGTCGGCGCGCCGCAGGTGGCGTATCGCGAGTATCTGAAGAAGCCTGTGGACGTCGACTACACCCACAAGAAGCAGTCGGGCGGCACGGGCCAGTTCGGCCGCGTGAAGGTCAAGGTCACGCCGGGCGAGCGCGGTTCGGGCATCATCTTCAAGGATGAGATCAAGGGCGGCAATATTCCCAAGGAGTATCTGCCTGCGATCGAGAAGGGCTTCCGCGAAACTGCGGCGACCGGTTCGCTGGTCGGCTTCCCGATCATCGACTTCGAGATCGTGCTGTATGACGGCGCGTACCACGACGTCGACTCGTCTGCGCTGGCGTTCGAAATCTGTGCGCGTGGCGCGATGCGTGAAGTGGCGCAGAAGTCGGGCATCACGCTGCTCGAGCCCGTCATGAAGGTCGAGGTCGTCACTCCGGAGGATTATCTGGGCGACGTCATCGGCGACATGAACAGCCGCCGCGGCCAGATCCAGGGTACTGACAGCCGCGGTAACGCGCAGACGGTCGAGGCGATGGTGCCGCTGGCCAACATGTTCGGCTATGTGAACTCGCTTCGCTCGTTCACCCAGGGGCGCGCGCAATACTCGATGCAGTTCTCGCATTACGACGAAGTTCCGCAGAACGTGGCGGACGAGGTCAAGGCGAAGCTGGCGTAAGCTCAGGGCGATCGGGGCCGAGGCGACTCGGTCCCGATCCGTCCAAAGCCGCCCTTCACGGCAAAATCGCGAAGGGCTGGCGTTCCCCATCATCACCCGCTATTGGGCCGCGTTCGCGTGAGCCCCTAAGCGGCACCGACATTCGACTCAGAAGGTAGGACATCATGGCCAAGGCAAAATTCGAGCGGAACAAGCCGCACCTCAACATCGGCACGATCGGCCACGTCGATCATGGCAAGACCTCGCTGACGGCCGCTATCACCAAGGTGCTGGCCGAGACGACCGGCGGCACCGCCGTCGATTTCGCTAACATCGACAAGGCGCCGGAAGAGCGCGAGCGCGGCATCACGATCTCGACCGCACACGTCGAGTATGAGACGACCGCGCGCCACTATGCGCACGTCGATTGCCCGGGCCACGCCGATTACGTGAAGAACATGATCACCGGCGCCGCGCAGATGGACGGCGCGATCCTGGTCGTGTCGGCCACCGATGGCCCGATGCCGCAGACCCGCGAGCACATCCTCCTCGCCCGCCAGGTCGGCGTGCCCGCGATGGTCGTGTTCATGAACAAGGTCGATCTGGTCGACGACGAGGAAATCCTCGAGCTGGTCGAGCTGGAAATCCGCGAGCTGCTCAGCTCGTACGACTTCCCGGGCGACGATATTCCGATCGTCAAGGGTTCGGCCACCTGCGCGCTCTCGGGTTCGAACGACACGTTCGGCAAGGAAGCCGTGCTCGAGCTGATGAAGCAGGTCGACGAGTACATCCCCCAGCCCGAGCGTCCGCTCGACAAGCCGTTCATGATGCCGATCGAGGACGTGTTCTCGATCTCGGGTCGCGGCACGGTCGTCACCGGCCGCGTCGAAACCGGCATCGTCAAGGTCGGCGAGGAAGTCGAGATCGTCGGTATCCACCCGACCGTCCGCAAGACCACGGTCACGGGCGTCGAGATGTTCCGCAAGCTGCTCGATCAGGGCCAGGCCGGCGATAACGTCGGCGCACTGATCCGCGGCGTTGCCCGTGACGAGGTCGAGCGTGGCCAAGTGCTCTGCAAGCCCGGCACGATCAAGCCGCACACCGACTTCCAGTCGGAAGTGTACGTGCTGTCGAAGGACGAGGGTGGCCGTCACACGCCGTTCTTCGCCAACTATCGTCCGCAGTTCTACTTCCGCACCACGGACGTCACCGGCACGGTCGAGCTGCCCGAGGGCACCGAGATGGTGATGCCGGGCGACAACGTCGCACTCGGCATCAAGCTGATCGCGCCGATCGCCATGGACGTGGGCCAGCGCTTCACGATCCGCGAAGGCGGTCGTACCGTCGGCGCAGGGGTTGTCAGCGGCATTTCCAAGTAATATAGGCGCAAGCCTGTCGGGGGGTCGGCATCGGGCAACCGGTGTCGACCCTTCGCTTTTAATGTAAGCATCACGAGTTTCTGGCTCCTTCGTCGTCGGCATCGCCGATCGGGGAGGCGCCCGCTCTTTCGCATCGGTAGGGATCCATGGACAGCAACATCCGCATTCGTCTGAAGGCGTTCGATCATCGCGTGCTCGATCAGGCGACCGGCGACATCGCCGACACCGCCCGTCGCACGGGTGCCCTTATCCGCGGTCCGATCCCGCTGCCCACGCGCATCGAGAAGTTCACGGTCAACCGTGGCCCGCACATCGACAAGAAGTCGCGCGAGCAGTTCGAGGTCCGTACCTACAAGCGCATGCTCGACATCGTCCAGCCGACCCCGCAGACCGTGGACGCGCTCATGAAGCTCGACCTCGCCGCGGGCGTTGACGTCGAGATCAAGCTCGCCTAAAGGGCTGCGACGCGCTGCGGTCGACTCCGGTCCCGCGGCGCTGTGGCATTTTAGAGATACCGCCGGCGCTCTTCGCCGGGGCAGCGTCTCCCGTCATGTTTCTGAACTTCCCGGTGTCCGGGAACTTGGAGGCAACCAGCCCGGGACGGGGGCACGCTTCGCATTTCCGGGCTGGACGGGCATCATCGGATCGGTCCGGTGGCGCCCGGCACGCATGTCGCAATCCCGCGATGTGCCTCTGTGAGGAGTGTGGATCATGCGCACCGGCGTGATCGCGAAGAAGATGGGGATGACCCGCCTGTTCCAGGACGACGGTCGGCACGTGCCGGTCACCGTTCTGCAACTCGATGGCGTGCAGGTCGTCTCCGTTCGCGAAGAAGATCGTGACGGCTATACCGCCGTTCAGCTTGGCGCAGGCAGCGCCAAAGCTAAGAACCTTTCCAAGCCGCAGCGCGGCCATTTCGGCAAGGCCGAAGTCGAGCCCAAGGCGATCATGGCCGAATTCCGCGTCGACGCGGACGGCCTGCTCGCGGTCGGTGCCGAGATTTCGGCGGCGCATTATGTCGCCGGCCAGCTCGTCGACATTCAGGGCCGGACGCAGGGCAAGGGCTTCCAGGGTGGCATGAAGCGTTGGGGCTTCGGCGGTCTGCGCGCGACGCACGGCGTGTCGGTATCGCACCGTTCGCTCGGTTCGACCGGTCAGCGCCAGGATCCCGGCAAGGTCTTCAAGAACAAGAAGATGGCCGGTCATATGGGCGACAAGAACCGTACCCAGCAGAATCTCGAGATAGTCTCGACCGACGTCGAGCGCGGCCTGTTGTTCGTCAAGGGCTCGGTTCCCGGCTCCAAGGGCGGTTGGCTGATCGTCAAGGATGCGGTGAAGGTCGCGCGTCACGCCGACGCGCCGTTCCCCGCCGGCCTTCGCGATCCGCGCCACGCCAATGAAGAGCATGTGATCGCCGCTGTCGAAGGTGACGCGGTTCATGAGCTCGCGCCGCTGCCGAGCGCCGAAGAGGTCGAGGCCGGCGTCGCCGCTGCCGACGCTGCGGGCGCCGGCATGGTCGACCCGGGCAGTATCCCCCCGGCCGACAACGGCCCCACCACCGGCCAGGAGGGCTGATCGTCGTGAAGATCCAATCCAAGTCCTTCTCGGGCGGCAACGGCACCGAGATCGAGCTCAACGACGAGGTCTTCGGCCTCGATCCGCGCGCCGACATCCTGCACCGCGTCGTCACCTGGCAGCTCGAAAAGCGCCGCGAGACGGCCCGCGGCACGCGCGAGCGTTCCGACGTCGCACGGACCGGCAAGCGTTTCGGTCGGCAGAAGGGTGGCGGTACCGCCCGTCACGGCGATCGCCGCGCCCCGATCTTCATCGGCGGTGGTAAGGCGCACGGCGCGCGTGTCCGCGATTTCAATCCGTCGCTGAATAAGAAGGTTCGTGCGCTTGGTCTGAAGATGGCGCTCAGCAGCCATGCGAAGGCCGGCACGCTGGTTGTCATGGATAGCCTGGGCGTCGCCGAGAACAAGACCAAGACGCTGATGGCGGATTGGGCACAGCTTGGCTTCGGCAAGACCGCGCTCGTCATCGACGGCGACATGGTCGACACGAGCTTCGCGCTAGCCGCGGGCAACCTGCACACGATCAACGTGATGCCGGCGGCCGGTGCCAATGTGTACGACATTCTGAAGCATGACACGCTGGTGCTGACGCGCGCCGCGGTCGAGAAGCTGGAGGCCCGCTTCCATGGCTAAGCCGCAAAAGGCGATCGACGTCCGTCATTATGACGTGATCGTCGCGCCGCACATCACCGAGAAGGCGACGTTGCTCAGCGAGCACAACGCCGTCGTGTTCCGCGTCCACAACGACGCGACCAAGCCGCAGATCAAGGCTGCCGTCGAGGCTCTCTTCGACGTCACCGTGACGGGCGTGAACACGATCGTCCAAAAGGGCAAGACGAAGAAGTGGAAGGGCGCAAACTACACGCGCTCCGACATGAAGAAGGCGATCGTCACGCTCAAGGACGGCCAGTCCATCGACGTTACGACGGGGATCTGAGGGTCATGGCACTCAAGCATTACAATCCGACCAGCCCGGCGCGCCGCGGCCTCATCCTCATCGACAAGTCGTCGCTGTGGAAGGGCAAGCCCGTCAAGGCGCTGACCGAAGGCAAGCGCAAGACCGGTGGCCGCAACAACAAGGGCCATGTGACCAGCCGCGGCATCGCGGGCGGCCACAAGCAGCGCTACCGCTATATCGACTTCAAACGTCGCAAGTGGGACAGCGAAGGCACCGTCGAGCGGCTGGAATATGATCCCAACCGCACCGCGTTCATCGCGCTCGTCAGCTACACCGACGGCGAGCAGGCCTATATCATCGCGCCGCAGCGGCTTGCCGTCGGCGACAAGGTTATCGCCGGCAAGAAGACCGACGTGAAGCCGGGCAACGCCATGGAGCTGGGCCAGATGCCCGTCGGCACCATCGTCCACAATGTGGAGATGAAGCCGATGAAGGGCGGCCAGATCGCGCGTTCGGCCGGCACCTATGTGCAGGTCGTGGGCCGCGATCGCGGTATGGTGATCGTCCGCCTCAACTCGGGCGAGCAGCGCTACATCCACAGCGAGTGCATGGCGACGGTGGGCGCGGTGTCGAACCCCGACAACCAGAACCAGAACCTCGGCAAGGCGGGACGTTCGCGCTGGATGGGCATCCGTCCGCTGACGCGCGGCGTCGCCAAGAACCCGGTCGACCATCCGCATGGCGGTGGTGAAGGCCGCACCTCGGGCGGCCGTCATCCGGTCACGCCGTGGGGCAAGCCGACGAAGGGTGCGCGCACCCGTCACAACAAGTCGACCGACAAGATGATCATCCGGTCGCGTCACGCGAAGAAGAAGGGCTAAACGAATGGCTCGTTCCGTCTGGAAGGGTCCGTTCGTGGACCTCCACCTGCTCAAGAAGGCAGAAACCGCGCAGGACACCAACGCGCGCGCGCCGATCAAGACCTGGTCGCGCCGCTCGACGATCCTGCCGACCTTCGTCGGGCTCACGTTCAACGTCTATAACGGTCGCAAGTTCGTGCCGGTCTCGGTCAACGAGGACATGGTGGGAATGAAGCTCGGCGAGTTCGCGCCCACGCGCTACTTCCCCGGCCACGCCGCCGACAAGAAGGGCAAGCGCTGATGAGCAAGCAAGCAAGCCCGCGCAAGGTCGGCGACAAGGAAGCCTTGTCGGTGGGCACGCAGATCCGCGGTTCGGCGCAGAAGCTGAACCTGGTCGCGGCAATGATCCGCAACAAGCCGGTCGGCGATGCGCTGAACATTCTCCAGTTCTCGACCAAGGCCATGGCCGTTGACGTGCGCAAGGTGCTCGCCTCGGCGATCGCCAACGCGGAGAACAACCACAATCTCGACGTCGACGCGCTCGTCGTCGCCGAGGCCTCGGTAGGCAAGGGCATCGTCATGAAGCGCTTCGCGACCCGCGGCCGCGGCAAGTCGACGCGCATCCTGAAGCCGTTCAGCCGCGTCCGCATCGTCGTGCGCGAGCAGGAAGAGGAAGCGTAATGGGTCAGAAGAGCAATCCGATCGGGCTTCGGCTGCAGATCAACCGCACCTGGGACAGCCGCTGGTTCGCCGAGGGCGCCGATTATGGCCGCCTGCTGCTGGAGGATCTGAAGATCCGCCAGTTCATCATGAAGTCGCTGCCGCAGGCCGCGATCTCCAAGGTGGTGATCGAGCGTCCGGCCAAGCTGGCGCGCATCTCGATCTTCGCCGCGCGCCCCGGTGTCATCATCGGCAAGAAGGGTGCGGACATCGAGAAGCTGCGCTCGACGATCGGCAAGATGACGGCTTCGACCGTGTCGCTGAACATCGTCGAGATTCGCAAGCCGGAGGTCGATGCCAAGCTCGTCGCGCAGGGCATCGCGGATCAGCTGGAGCGCCGTATCGCGTTCCGCCGTGCGATGAAGCGTGCGGTCCAGTCCGCGCTGCGCCTCGGTGCCGAGGGCATCCGCGTCGCTTGCGGGGGGCGTCTCGGCGGTGCGGAAATCGCCCGCTCCGAGAGCTATCGCGAGGGCCGGGTGCCGCTGCACACGTTGCGTGCGAACATCGATTATGCCGAAGCCACCGCGCACACCTCCTATGGGGTTTGCGGCGTCAAGGTCTGGGTCTTCAAGGGCGAGATCCTCGGCCATGACCCGATGTCGCAGGACCGGCTCATGATGGAGGCACAGACCTCCGGCGTGCGTCCGCCGCGCGACGACCGTCGCTAACTGGCGCCGCTAAGGGGCAGGAACAGACATGCTACAACCAAAAAAGACCAAGTTCCGTAAGGCGTTCAAAGGACGCATTCACGGCGACGCCAAGGGCGGCACCAGCCTGAACTTCGGCTCCTACGGGCTGAAGGCGATGGAGCCGGACCGGATCACCGCACGTCAGATCGAGGCGGCCCGCCGCGCGATCACGCGCCACATCAAGCGCCAGGGGCGTTTGTGGATCCGGATCTTCCCGGACGTTCCGGTCTCGTCGAAGCCGGCCGAAGTCCGCATGGGCAAGGGCAAGGGTTCCCCGGAGTTCTGGGCCGCTCGCGTGAAGCCGGGCCGGATTCTGTTCGAGCTCGACGGCGTCGAGGGCAAGATCGCCGCGGAGGCGTTCGAGCGGGCGGCGATGAAGCTGCCGATCAAGGTAAAGGTGATCGCCCGTCTCGGCGACACCTCGCATCTGGGAGGCGAGTGACATCATGGCTCGTATTGACGACATGAAGACGAAGAGCGACGACCAGCTGTCGGAGTCGCTTGGCCAGCTGAAGCGCGAGCAGTTCAACCTGCGCTTCCAGGCCGCCACGAACCAGCTCGAAAAGCCGAGTCGCGTTCGTGAAGTCCGCCGCGACATCGCGCGCATCAAGACATTGCAGGCTCAGCGCACCAGCGCTGACGCTGCCAAGTAAGGACGAGAGACATGCCGAAGCGCGTGCTTACCGGGGTGATCGTCTCGGACAAGACCGACAAGACGGTGGTTGTGAACGTCGAGCGCAAGGTTCGCCATGCGCTTTACGGCAAGATCATCCGCCGTTCGAAGAAGTATCATGCCCATGACGAGGGCAACGAATTCAAGCAGGGCGAGACGGTGCGGATCGAAGAGACCGCGCCGATCTCCAAGCTGAAGACGTGGAAGGTGATCGAGCGGGTGAACACCCACGCGACGCCGGAACGGGCTTCGGCCGAGGGCTGAAGCCGGATCGGGAGGGCAGGGTGTTCGCACCCGCCCTCTTGCGTCGATTGCGCGGAGTGGCTAAAGGGCCGCTCCCCCCGCTGCGGTTCGTCCGCGGCGGGGTGATTTTTTGAGGCGGGTGCCGGTCAGAAATCGGCCCCAGATGAGAGAAGGGATACGGATCGATGATCCAGATGCAATCCAATCTCGACGTCGCTGACAATAGCGGCGCGAAGCGGGTGCAGTGCATCAAGGTGCTTGGCGGTTCCAAGCGCCGGACGGCAAGCGTTGGCGACATTATTGTCGTCAGCATCAAGGAAGCGCAGCCCCGCGGCAAGGTGAAGAAGGGTGACGTGCATCGCGCCGTCATCGTCCGCACCGCCAAGGACATCCGCCGCGCCGATGGCTCGGTCATTCGCTTCGACGGCAACGCCGCCGTCCTGGTCAACAAGAACGAGGAGCCGATCGGCACCCGTATCTTCGGACCCGTGGTGCGCGAACTGCGCGGCAAGAAGCACATGAAGATCATCTCGCTCGCGCCGGAGGTGCTGTAATGGCCGCCGCTCGTATCAAGAAGGGCGACCGTGTCGTCGTCCTGTCCGGCAAGGACAAGGGCAAGACCGGCAACGTGACCGTGTCGATGCCCAAGGACGGCAAGGTCGTGGTCGAGGGCGTCAACATCGCCGTTCGCCATACCAAGCCGACGCAAGGGGCCCCCGAGGGTGGCCTGGTCCGCAAGGAAGCGCCGCTTCACATCTCGAAGGTCGCGCACGTGACCGCCGACGGCAAGCCGACGCGCGTCCGCTTCGAAACGCAGGACGGCAAGAAGGTTCGCGTCGCCGTCAAGACGGGGGATAAGATCGATGGCTGATTACAAGCCCCGCATGAAGGCGATGTACGACGACTCGATCGCCAAAGCGATGACCGAGAAGTTCGGCTACAAGAACGTCATGGAGGTTCCCCGCCTCGACAAGATCGTCTTGAACATGGGCGTCGGGGAAGCCACCCAGGACAAGAAGAAGGTCGACCAGGCGGCGTCCGAGATGGAGCTGATCGCCGGGCAGAAGCCAGTCGTGACGAAGGCCAAGAAATCGATCGCGCAGTTCAAGCTGCGCGAGGGCATGCCGATCGGCGTGAAGGTCACCCTTCGCCGCGAGCGGATGTACGAGTTTCTCGACCGTTTCATCACGATCGCACTGCCCCGCGTGCGTGATTTCCGCGGGCTGAACCCCAAGAGCTTCGACGGTCGCGGCAACTATGCCTGCGGCCTCAAGGAGCAGATCGTGTTCCCGGAGATCAACTATGACCGGATCGACAAGGTCCGCGGCATGGACGTGATCGTGACGACGACGGCGAAGACGGACGACGAGGCGCGCGAGCTGCTCCGTCTGTTCGGCTTCCCCTTCCCGATCGAAGAGGGCGCCGAGGAAAAGAAGGCGGCCTGAACAATCCCCGCCACCACGGCCCCCGGCCGGGGTGGCGGCCATAGGAAAGAAAGAACTTAAGTCGATGGCGAAACTGAGTTCGGTGAACAAGAACGAGCGCCGCAAGGCGATGGTCAAGCAGTACGCGCCCAAATACGCGAAGCTGAAGGCCATGGCGGCGGACACCACGCTCGACGAGGGCGAGCGCCTGATCGCGCGCCTCAAGATGGCGGAATTGCCGCGCAACGCGAATCCCACGCGGATCCGCAACCGCTGCGAGCTGACCGGGCGCCCGCGCGCCTATTACCGCAAGTTCCGGCTGTGCCGTATCCAGCTGCGCGATCTGGCCAACAAGGGCCTGATCCCCGGCGTCACGAAGTCGAGCTGGTAAGGAAGCATCATGGCAGTGACCGATCCCCTGGGTGACCTGCTCACCCGCATCCGCAACGGCCAGCGCGCGAAGAAGGACAGCGTCCTGACGCCCGCGTCGAAGCTGCGCGTCCGCGTGCTCGACGTGCTGCAGCGCGAAGGCTATATCCGTGGTTACAGCGAAGAGCAGATGGGCCCCGCGGCCGGCATCCGCATCGAGCTGAAATATTTCGAGGGTCAGCCCGCGATCAAGCATGTCGCGCGCGTCTCCAAGCCCGGTCGCCGGGTGTACAGCGGCTCGCAGGAGCTGCCGCGCATCATGAACGGCCTGGGCATCACTATCGTCTCGACGCCCCGCGGCGTGCTTTCGGATGCCGAAGCGCGTGAGCAGAATGTCGGCGGCGAAGTCCTCGCGGAGGTGTTCTGATGAGCCGCATCGGTAAGAAGGCGGTGCCGGTTCCGGCCGGCGTCACCGCGAACATCGCCAATGGCACGCTGAGCGTGAAGGGCCCCAAGGGCACGCTTCAGCTCGCGATGCGCGACGAGATCACCTACACGATCGAGGATGGCGGCATTTCGGTGCAGCCCGCCAACGACGGCAAGCAGGCACGTGCCTTCTGGGGCATGCAGCGCACGCTGGTGCAGAACCTGGTGACGGGCGTGACGGACGGCTTCACCAAGAAGCTGCTCATCACCGGCGTCGGCTATCGTGCCGCCGCGCAGGGCCGCAACCTGAAGCTGCAGCTCGGCTACAGCCATGACGTCAACATCGACGTGCCTGAGGGCCTCGAGGTGAAGACGCCGGACAACACCACCGTCGAGATCAGCGGCTCGGACAAGCAGAAGGTCGGCCAGCTGGCCGCCGAGATCCGTCGCTGGCGCAAGCCCGAGCCTTACAAGGGCAAGGGCATCAAGTACGACGGCGAGTTCATCTTCCGCAAGGAAGGGAAGAAGAAGTGATGACCAAGGGACTGTCTCTTTTCGCCAAGCGGCGTCGCCGCAACCGCACCGCGCTTCGTGCGCGCGCCGGTACGCGTCCGCGCCTGTCGGTGCATCGCTCGGGCAAGCACATTTACGCGCAGGTGATCGACGACGTCGCCGGCACGACCGTGGCCTCGGCTTCGACGCTGGAGAAGGACGTGCGCGGCACGACCGGCGCCAATATCGCAGCCGCGACCGAGGTCGGCAAGCGTGTCGCCGAGGCGGCCAAGGCGGCGGGCGTGACCCAGGTCGTGTTCGATCGCGGTGGCTTTCTCTACCACGGTCGCGTGAAGGCTCTGGCTGACGCTGCGCGCGAAGCCGGATTGGAGTTCTAAGAATGGCCGATACCAACGATATCCAGTCGCAGCCCGGCAATCCTGCCGCGGTCGAGGCTCCCGCCGGTGATGCCGGCGCTAACACCGGCGCTCCCGCTGGTGGCGGTTATCAGGGTCAGGGCGGCGGTGGCCGCGGCCGTGGCGGTCCGGGCGGTGGTGGCCGTGGTGGCCCCGGCGGCAACCGGGGCGGTGGCCCCGGCGGCAACCGTGGCGGTCGTGACGGTGGTCGCGGCGGTCGTGACAATCGCGGCCGTGGTGGCCCCGGTCAGGACGATGGCGGCGAAGAGCTGATCGAGAAGCTCGTCCACATCAACCGTGTTTCCAAGACGGTGAAGGGCGGCAAGCGCTTCGGCTTCGCGGCGCTGGTCGTCGTGGGCGACGGCAAGGGGCGGGTCGGCTTCGGTCATGGCAAGGCGCGCGAAGTGCCCGAGGCCATTTCCAAGGCGACGGCTGCCGCCAAGAAGAAGATGGTTCGCGTTCCGCTGAAGGAAGGCCGCACGCTGCATCACGACGGCAACGGCCATTTCGGCGCGGGTCGCGTGACGCTTCGCTCGGCGCCGCAGGGCACGGGCATCATCGCCGGCGGCCCGATGCGCGCCGTGTTCGAATCGCTGGGCGTGGCTGACGTGGTGACCAAGTCGGTTGGTACGTCGAACCCCTACAACATGATCCGTGCGACGTTCGAGGCGCTGGGCGACCAGACTTCGCCCAAGGCCGTTGCGCTGCGTCGTGGCAAGAAGATCGCCGACCTGCTCGGCCGCGGTGGTTCGCAGACCGCCGAGGCGGATGCGGCGGCCATCGCGGAGTAACTGACATGGCGACGATCAAGATCACCCAGACCGGGTCCCCCATCCGCCGCAAGGCCGACCAGCGCGCGACGCTGATCGGCCTCGGCCTCAACAAGATGCACAAGACGCGGGAGCTGGAAGACAGCCCCGAGGTTCGCGGGATGATCCGCAAGGTGCAGCATATGGTGTCGGTCGAGGGCTGAGCCTTCGCCGATCCCGGTGACAAACACGGGGAAGGGGGCTATGGGCCCCCTTCTTTTATCCAGCGCGTAACAAGCGAAAGCGAGTGCATAGATCATGAAACTGAACGAACTCCGCGACAACCAGGGTGCCCGCAAGTCCAAGATGCGCGTCGGGCGCGGCATCGGCTCGGGCAAGGGCAAGACCGGCGGCCGCGGCCAGAAGGGCCAGAAGAGCCGCGAGGGCGTGTCCATCGCCGGCTTCGAGGGCGGTCAGATGCCGCTCCACATGCGTCTGCCCAAGCGTGGCTTCAACAACATCTTCGCCAAGGATTATGCCGAGGTGAATCTGGGCGCGATCCAGAAGGCAGTCGATTCGGGCAAGCTCGAGGCCGGCGCCACGCTCGATCACGACGCGCTGAAGGCCGCTGGCCTGGCACGCGGCGGCAAGGACGGCGTGCGCCTGCTCGGCAAGGGCGAGCTGACCGCCAAGTTCAGCTTCACCGTCGCCGGTGCGTCGAAGGGCGCAATCGAGGCGGTCGAAAAAGCCGGTGGTTCGGTCGACGTGATCCATGTCGTGCCCGCCGCCGAGAAGGCCGCCGCCAAGAAGGGCGTGAAGTACAAGGAGCGCGCCGCGCACAAGGCCTCGTTCAAGGCCTGACCGGTTCGGCCCGCTTTTGCGGGCCGGCGAGCAGCGGCATTAGACAAGCCCGACGGCATGACTATATGAGCGGCGGGGGCGGTTGAAACGCATCCCGCCGTTTTTGTTTCCAGGACACCGACACGCATGGCATCCGCAGCCGACCAGATGGCGCAAAGCGTCAGCCTTTCGAAGTTCGCGAAGGCAACCGACCTCAAGAAGCGGCTGTGGTTTACCATCGGTGCGCTCATCGTGTTCCGCATGCTGAGCTATGTGCCGCTTCCGGGTGTCGATCCGACCGCGCTCGGCCTGCTGAGCCAGAAGACGAACGGCGGCGTCCTCGATTTCTTCAACACCTTCTCGGGCGGTTCGCTGAAGCGGATGAGCCTGATCGCGCTCGGCGTGATGCCCTATATCACCGCTTCGATCGTGGTGCAGCTCGCGACCTCGCTGTCGCCGCAGCTCGCCGCGATCAAGAAGGAGGGGGAATCGGGGCGCAAGAAGCTCAACCAATATACGCGTTATGGCACCGTGCTGCTGACCGCGATCCAGGGCTATTTCATCGCCGTCGGCCTCGAGACGCTGGGGGCGAACCAGGGCATCCAGGCGGTAGTCGATCCCGGCCTGCTGTTCCGCGTCGCCGCCGTTGTCAGCTTGATCGGCGGCACGATGTTCCTGATGTGGCTGGGCGAGCAGATCACCAGCCGCGGGATCGGCAACGGCGTGTCGCTCATCATCATGGCGGGCATCGTCGCAAACCTGCCTACGACATTGTTCAACCTGCTGGAGGGCGGGCGCTCGGGCTCGGTCGATCCCGTCCGGCTGATCGGCATCATCGTCGCTGTGGTGCTACTCGTCCTCTTCATCTGCTTCATGGAGCGCGCGCAGCGTCGCATCCTGATCCAATATCCCAAGCGCCAGACGCAGCGCGGCATGCAGGCCGATCGCAGCCATTTGCCGCTGAAGATCAACACCGCGGGCGTGATCCCGCCAATCTTCGCCTCGTCGCTGCTGCTGATGCCGCTCACCATCTCGCAGTTCGCGGGCAGCCGGGTCGCGGGCACGAGCCGCTGGGGTGATATCATCATCACGCTGAACCAGTATCTCCAGCACGGCGCGCCGCTCTATATGCTGCTGTACGGCGCGGGCATCGTGTTCTTCTCGTTCTTCTACACCGCCGTGGTGTTCAATCCCGAGGAAACCGCGGACAATCTGAAGCGCTATGGCGGGTTCATCCCCGGCATCCGTCCGGGCAAGAACACGGAGAATTATTTCGATTACGTGCTGACGCGGATCACGGTGATCGGCGCGGGCTATCTGCTCATCATCTGCCTGCTGCCCGAATATCTGGTGTCGGCGTTGCAGATCCCGTTCTATCTCGGCGGCACCAGCCTGCTGATCGTGGTGAACGTGACGATGGATACGGTGACCCAGATACAGAGCCACCTGCTCGCCCATCAATATGGCGACCTCATCAAGAAGGCGAAGCTCAAGGGCGGTCGTCTGCGCTGATGGTCCGGCACGGACGAGGGAGAGCGTGCGCGTGAATATCATACTTCTGGGGCCGCCGGGGGCGGGCAAGGGCACGCAGGCGAGCCGGCTCGTCGCCGAACGCGGCATGGTCCAGCTCTCCACGGGCGACATGTTGCGCGCGGCGGTCAAGGCAGGCACGCCGGTGGGCTTGCAGGCCAAGGCAGTGATGGAGGCGGGCGAACTCGTCTCCGACGCAATCGTTTCCGGGATCATCGGCGAACGGCTCGATCAGGAAGACGTCGGCACCGGCGTGATCTTCGACGGCTATCCGCGCACCGCCGCCCAGGCCGACGCGCTCGATGGCCTGCTGGCGGATCGCGGCCGGACGCTCGATCACGTCATCGAGCTGGAGGTGGACGAAGCGGCGCTGATCGAGCGGATCGTCGGCCGCTACACCTGTGCGCATTGCGGCGAAGGCTATCACGACGTCTTCAAACAGCCCGCCGTCGCCGGCGTGTGCGACGTGTGCGCCTCCACTGAATTCAAGCGCCGGCCCGATGATAATGCTCAAACGGTGCGCACGCGCATGGCCGAATATCGCGCGAAGACCCAGCCGATCCTGCCGATCTACGAGACACGCGGCCTTGTCCACCGCGTCGACGGCATGGCCGATATCGCGCATGTCACGGCGGCAATCGAGTCGATCCTGGGCGCATAGGCCGCTGGAATGCCTCTTCAATCCGGGCGGATCGTCCGAATTGTAAAATGACGATGATGTCATCTCCGGTTCACTGGAGCCGACGGAAACTCATGACATAGCGCGCAAGCGACCTTGATACGGGCGATCGGCGCGCGCAGGCACGCTGTGCGAGAAGCCCGTTTCGACGATCCACGAGTTCGGTGCCCGACACTCCCGGGGGTGCCGTTGGGGCCGGCGGAAAGGTTGCTTTCCGCCGGCCTTTTCGTGTCTGATGCCGACGAACGCATGGAGGGAAGGCCAAGGTGACCCGCAAGATCCTGATCGTCGAGGACGATGTGTCGACCTCGGCCTATCTGACCAAGGGGCTCAGCGAGGCGGGTTATTCGGTCGAGAGCTGTCGTGATGGGCGCGACGGCCTGTTCCTCGCGAGCGAGGGCATCTTCGATCTCGTGATCGCCGACCGCATGCTGCCAGGCTTAGACGGGCTCTCGATGGTCAGCGCGATACGCGCGGCGGGCATTCCGACGCCGACCTTGATCCTGTCCGCGCTCGCCAGCGTCGACGATCGGGTCGACGGGTTGAAGGCGGGCGCCGATGATTATCTCTGCAAGCCCTTCTCCTTTGCCGAACTGTCGGCCCGGATCGAGGCGCTGGTGCGCCGCTCCGATCGCTCCGCCGCCGAGCCGCAGAAAACGCGGCTGTCCGTGGGGGATCTGGAGATCGACCTGCTCGCGCGCAGCGTCGTTCGCGCCGGCCGCACCATTCCGCTGGGCGCACGCGAATTCAACCTGCTCGAATTTCTCGCACGCCATGCGGGCCAGGTCGTCACGCGGACGATGATGCTCGAAAAAATCTGGAACTATCACTTCGATCCGGGCTCTAACGTGGTCGACGTGCATATTGGTCGGTTGCGGCGCAAGCTGGAAGAGGGCTTTCCCACGCCGATCCTGCACACGGTGCGCGGCGCGGGTTACCGGCTCTCGCCTGAGGGGTGATTGGCCTGTCGGTCACGGCGCGGATCGCGCTGCTCGGGTTCGCGCTCGCCTTGCTGTCGAATCTGGTGGTCATGGGATTCGTCTGGCGCCAGACGCATGACGTGGCGATCGACACGGTCCGCCGCGAGACGACCGAGCAATCCGATGCGATGCGCGCGGTGTTCGCGGCGGGCGGCCTCGCGGCCGTCACCAACGCGATCAAGAAGGCGCGCGCGCCGGGCGACCACACGCTGCTGCTGGCGGTAATCGATCGGGACGGCCGCCGCGTCGCCGGCTTCGCTCCAGACGTTATCAGTGTGCCCTGGGTGCCGACCGCGTTCCGCGTGGCCGATATCGACGGCACGCCGCGGACGACCGATGTAGGCTATACGCTTTATCCGATCGGCGAACGCTGGCTGCTGACCGGGCGCAGCCTCGATCTGGTGGCGGCGGAGCAGCAGGCGATCGAGCGGGCGCTGGCGCTGGCGGTGCTGTTGTCGCTGGCCTTCGGGGTGATCGCGGGGCTCGTGATGGCGCGTTACGTGGCGGGGCGGCTCGACCGGATCGCCGCAGTGGTGGAGGCGGTGCGCGAGGGCGATCTGTCGCGCCGCGTGGCGACCGTCGGCGGCCGGGGCGACGCCTTCGATCGACTGTCGGTGCGGTTGAACGCGATGCTGGGCAAGCTGGAAGGCGTGATGGCCGAATTGCGCGTGGTGACCGACAGCCTGGCGCACGATCTGCGATCGCCGCTCGCGCGGTTGCGCACCAAGACCGAACAGGCGGTGCTGATTTCCGATCCGGCCTTGCGCGAGGCGGCGCTCGGCGGACTGCTGGTCGAGACCGACCTCGTCATGCGAATGCTGACGATGGTGATCGAGATCAGCCGGTCCGAGTCGGCGTCGCGCAACCGCTTCACGATGGTCGCGCCTGCCGATCTGGTGGAGGAGATCGCCGAACTCTACGAGCCGGTGGCCGAAGAGGCGGGGTTCGATTTCGTGACCGCGATCGACGATCGCCCCGCGCCGCTGCCGCTTCATCGGGAGTTGCTGAGCCAGGCGATCACGAACCTGGTCGACAACGCGCTGAAGCACGCGTCCGCGGGCGGGCAGGTGACGCTCCGCATCGTACGGATCGCGCGGGGCATCGCGATCCAGGTCGAGGATCGCGGGCCCGGCATCGCCGCGGCGGATCGTGCGCGCGCGTTGAAGCGCTTCGTCCGGCTCGACAGCGCGCGGTCGACTCCGGGCGCGGGCCTGGGCATGGCGTTGATCGAAGCCGTCGCGCGATTGCATGGCGGTGGCTTCGAACTGGCGGACAATCGGCCGGGACTGGTCGCGCGGATCGTCTTGCCGGAATGACGGTTCGCTTGTGGAACCCGTCGCTTGACACGGCGTTTGCGCGACCCTAACTGCACATCCCTCCGATACTCCGGTTTCCGGCGGCGCTCGTTTGCGTTCGTCGCGCTTCGTGCGTTTGTGAAGCCTTGGTGTCGGGTCAACGCGTCGAGATGGGGAACGTGGCAGCCATGCCGTACCCCGTGGAGCAGGAGAAGAAATTCCATGGCACGTATCGCGGGCGTCAATCTGCCCACCAACAAGCGCGTGGTGATCGCGCTGACCTATATCCACGGCATCGGTTCGACCAAGGCCAAGGAAATCACCGCCAAGCTGGGCATCGCCGAAACCGCGCGCGTCCAGGACCTGACCGATCAGGAAGTGCTGCAGATCCGCGAGACGATCGACGCCGATCACACCGTCGAGGGTGATCTCCGTCGCATGACCGCGATGAACATCAAGCGCCTGATGGATCTCGCTTGCTATCGTGGCTTGCGCCATCGTCGTGGCCTGCCGGTTCGCGGCCAGCGTACGCACACCAACGCACGCACCCGCAAGGGCAAGGCGAAGCCGATCGCGGGGAAGAAGAAGTAACGAAATCGTCCTGGGGACGATTTCTACTTCTTCTCCGTCGGAGACAGGTTCGAGGTTGATCGCCTCCCGGTTTCCGTACCACGACCCAAGTTCAGGATCTCAGATCAATGGCACAAGCACCGCAGCGCATTCGTCGGCGCGAACGCAAGAATATCACGTCGGGCGTCGCCCACGTCAACGCCAGCTTCAACAACACCATGATCACCATCACCGATGCGCAGGGGAACGCGATTTCCTGGTCGTCGGCGGGTGCCATGGGCTTCAAGGGTTCGCGCAAGTCGACCCCCTATGCGGCGCAGGTCGCAGCCGAGGACGCGGGCAAGAAGGCTGCCGAGCACGGCGTCCGCACGCTCGAAGTCGAAGTGAAGGGCCCCGGTTCGGGCCGCGAATCGGCGCTCCGCGCGCTTCAGGCGGTCGGCTTCCAGATCACTTCGATCCGCGACGTCACGTCGATCCCGCACAACGGCGTTCGCCCCTCCAAGCGCCGTCGCGTCTGATTTTTCGCCCGCGCGCCATCGAGTCGTCGCGGGCCGTTCCTTCGTGGTCGGCGCGTCGCGTCGGCCCCCAACCTAGGGGAAGCATGTGTCTGTCAACGCAAAGAACTGGCAGGAACTGAAGAAGCCGAGCGGCCTGGAACGCAAGTCCGGCGGCGACGCGAAGCGCAAGGCGACGTTCGTCGCGGAGCCGCTCGAGCGTGGCTTCGGCCTGACGCTCGGCAATGCGCTTCGCCGCGTATTGCTGTCGTCGCTTCAGGGTGCCGCCGTCACTTCGATCCGCATCGAGAACGTGCTGCACGAATTCTCGTCGCTGGCCGGCGTCCGCGAGGACGTGACGGATATCGTCCTGAACGTGAAGCAGATCGCGCTGCGCATGCAGGGCGAGGGGCCCAAGCGCCTCCAGCTTTCGGCCACCGGTCCCACTACGGTGACGGCGGGCGACATCGCGGTGTCGGGGGACATCGAGGTGATGAACCCCAAGCTGGTGCTCTGCCACCTCGACGAGGGTGCGACGCTCAACATGGAGCTGACCGCCGATGTCGGTAAGGGCTATGTCGCTGCGGTCGCCAACCGTCCGGCGGATGCGCCGATCGGCCTGATCCCGGTTGATGCGCTCTACTCGCCGGTTCGGCAGGTGTCGTACAAGGTCGAGAACACGCGCGTCGGGCAGGAGCTCGATTACGACAAGCTGACGCTGAGCATCGAGACCGACGGCACGATCACGCCCGAGGATGCCGTCGGTTACGCCGGTCGTATCCTTCAGGACCAGCTCGCGCTGTTCGTGCATTTCGACGATTCGAGCGTCGCACGCACCGCGGCACCGATCGGGCAGGCGGCGCCTGCGCAGACCGGCGAAGTCACGGGCGACACCCAGCAGATCAACCGCTACCTTCTCAAGAAGGTGGACGAGCTCGAACTGTCGGTGCGATCGGCGAATTGCCTCAAGAACGACAACATCATCTATATCGGCGATCTGGTCGGCAAGACCGAGGCCGAGATGCTGCGCACGCCCAATTTCGGTCGCAAGTCGCTGAACGAGATCAAGGAAGTGCTGTCGTCGATGGGGCTTCGGCTGGGGATGGAAATCCCCGGCTGGCCGCCCGAGAACATCGAGGAAATGGCCAAGAAGCTGGAACAGGAAATCATGGGCTGAGCCGCACGGAGCCAGCGATGCTGGCTCCGAGACGGCGAAACCCCGGCCGGCGGGCGTTCAGCCCGATGGACGCCGCGGCGTCGCCACGGTCCGGCCGCACGAGATGGGTCCCGGTTCCGGCCGGGATGACGATAAGATGGGGTGGCCCGCGTCGCCACCCGGCTTGGGGTTCCGTGAGACGGCCCCCTGACGAACGAAGGACAGACCATGCGTCACCGCGTAGGCGGCCGTAAGCTTCAGCGGACCTCGGCCCACCGCATCGCGCTCTTCCGCAACATGAGCGCCGCGCTCATCAAGCACGAGCAGATCACGACGACCGTCGCCAAGGCGAAGGAGCTTCGCCCGTATATCGAGAAGCTCGTCACGCTCGCCAAGAAGGGCGGCCTGTCGAACCGCCGTCTGGCCCATGCCCGGCTGCTCGACGATGCGCAGCTCGTGAAGCTGTTCGATGTGCTGGCCGAGCGTTATGCCGGCCGCAACGGCGGCTATACGCGCATCATCAAGGCGGGCATTCGCGCATCGGACGCGTCGCCGATGGCGGTGATCGAGTTCGTCGATCGCGACATGTCCGCCAAGGGCCAGGATTCCGGCCCGGTAATGGACGACGACCAGTATGACGAGGCCGCGTAAACCCGCAACCCCCAAGTGGTGAACAGAGGCCGCGCTTCCACCCGGAGGCGCGGCCTCTTTCGTTGTGGGCCCGGTCTGCTATGCGGCGCGGATGGACCATAGCGAAACCATCCTCATCGTCGATTTCGGCAGCCAGGTGACTCAGCTGATCGCGCGCCGCGTCCGCGAGGCGGGCGTCTATAGCGAGATCGCGCCCTTCCAGTCCGCCGACGAGGCGTTCGATCGCCTGGCGCCCAAGGGCATCATCCTGTCGGGCGGCCCTGCCTCCGTCACGGAGGCGACGTCGCCGCGCGCGCCGCAGCGTCTCTTCGAAGCGGGCGTGCCGATCCTCGGCATCTGCTATGGGCAGCAGCTCATGTCGGCGCAGCTTGGCGGCAACGTGATCGTCTCGGGCGACGGTGGCGAATTCGGCAGCGCGTTCATCGACATCGCGGAGGATTGCGCGCTGTTCGAGGGGCTATGGGCCAAGGGCGAGCGCCACCAGGTGTGGATGAGCCATGGCGACAAGGTCGACGCCATTCCGCCCGGCTTCACGCCCGTCGCGACTTCGGCGGGCGCGCCCTATGCGATCGTGGCGGACGAGGCGCGGCGCTTCTACGGCGTGCAGTTCCACCCCGAGGTGGTCCACACCCCCGATGGCGGCCGCCTGATCGCCAATTTCGCGCGCCATGTCTGCGGGCTGACCGGCGACTGGACGATGGCGGAATTTCGCGACGCCAAGATCGCGGAGATCCGCGCGCAGGTGGGCGACGGCAAGGTGATCTGCGGGCTTTCGGGCGGCGTCGATTCGGCGGTGGCCGCAGTGCTGATCCACGAAGCGATCGGCGAACAGCTCACCTGCGTCTTCGTCGACCACGGCTTGTTGCGCGCCGGCGAGGCGGATCAGGTGGTGAGCCTGTTCCGCGGCGCCTACAACATCCCGCTGGTGCATGTGAACGTCGAGGATACGTTCCTGGCTGGGCTCGCCGGCGTCACCGATCCCGAAGCCAAGCGCAAGTTCATCGGCAAGACCTTCATCGATGTGTTCGAGGCGGAGGCCAAGACGATCGGCGGCGCCAAGTTCCTGGCGCAGGGCACGCTCTATCCGGACGTGATCGAAAGCGTCAGCTTCACCGGCGGCCCGTCGGTCACGATCAAGAGCCACCACAATGTCGGCGGCCTGCCCGAGCGGATGGACATGGCGCTGGTCGAGCCGCTGCGCGAATTGTTCAAGGATGAGGTCCGCCTGCTCGGCCGCGAACTCGGCCTGCCCGAGGTTTTCGTCGGCCGCCATCCCTTCCCGGGGCCGGGACTCGCGATCCGCATTCCGGGCGAGGTGACCAAGGAACGCTGCGACATCCTGCGCAAGGCCGATGCGATCTATCTGGAGGAAATCCGCGCCGCGGGCCTCTACGATGCGATCTGGCAGGCCTTCGCGGTGCTGCTGCCGGTGCGTACCGTCGGCGTGATGGGCGATGCCCGAACCTATGATTCCGTGCTCGCCTTGCGCGCGGTGACGTCTACCGACGGCATGACGGCCGAGGCCTTCGCCTTCCCCGGCGACTTCCTGCCGCGCGTGACGACGCGGATCATCAACGAGGTGAAGGGCATCAACCGGGTGACGTACGACTATACGTCCAAGCCGCCCGGCACGATCGAGTGGGAATGATAGCGAGGCCGTTTCCCGCCATGGTAATCAAGGGCGATACCCCGATCCGATGCCATGGCCCGTTCGCCAGTGTCCGTCCGCGCGAGCCATGCTCCATGGCGCATCCCTCACCCGTTTAGAGAATGCCGGGCGCTCAGTCGCCGAACCACCCGCTTTCGCCGCCGATGGGCATGCCCGGCGGAATGACCGGCTCGGGCCGCGCGCCCTTGGCGATTTCGCGGGCGAGCCGGGAGTCGTCGCGGAGCAGGGTCGCCATGCCGCGACACCATTCGGCGTCTTCCCCGTTTCCCTTCACCGCGGCGAAGCGCGCAGCGATCGCTTGCAGCCGGCCATCGAGCACCGCGGCGACGTCGATCGAAACGGTGGGATCGCGCCGGGTCTTGGCCATCGTCAGGATCGTGCGGTGCGCCACCCGCCGCTCGACCGCGTCGCGGCGCTGGTCGATCGCCGCTGCGGTCAGCTTGTCGAGCAAACTGCCCAAGCCGGGAAGGGAGGGATCGCGCCCGTGCTGGAGGTACACGCGCGTCAGCCGGGACGGCGCGAGCAGCGTATCCAGCGTCACCTGCGCCGCGACGTCGGCGGCGACGAGCGGATCGAACGCCGAGGCGCCGGCAGTGTCGAAAACCTCGGTATCGAACTGCGGGTCCGACCGGCCGTTGACGCCCGAGGACAGCGCCAGAGCGAGCGGCCCCGGCACGGTCAGCTCTCTGGCGGACAGGGTTTCCAGCAACGCGTCGAGCGCCGCGTTCTGGTCGGCGGCGGATGCCGGGGCGGGCGGTGGACTGCCGTCGCCTGCGACCGCATAGCGGTAGTCGATCCCGCCGATGTTTTTGCCGACCGCGATCACCTCGTAGCGGTGGAACAGCCAGATCGGTGCGAATTTGCGCCGCAGATCGGCCAGCGGCTCGCCCCGGTGCAGCACGCCGGGCCCGAAATGGGCGAGCGCCACCCGGCGCGCCGCCATCATCCGCGTGAGATCGGGCGCCTTGTCGTCGCCATCGGTCCACATATTGTCGCCGGGCACCGCGAGATCGGGCGCGCGCCCGTCGATATCGGTCATGTATCTGAGGCCTGCCGCCTGCGCCGCGTCCGCCTTGCGCGCGGCATCGGCGTCGGGATCGACGCCGGGCTTCGGCTGACCGTACAGCCAGTCGACGGTGAACTTGTCCCACCGTCCGATGCCGACCGCATAGGCGTCGCCGAGATCGAGCTTGCCATCGACGAGTTTGATCCGCGCGAACGGGTAATCCATCACGGAGCTGCGATCCTGCGTGCTTCCGGCGAAATTGTGGACGAAGCCGATCGCGTGGCCGACCTCGTGTGCGCCGAGCTGGCGGATGCGCGCGAGCGAGATGCGGATCGGATCGTTGGGGCCGCCGCTGTTGTCCTGCGCGCTGCCCAGCAGCCCTTCGAAGATGTTGATGTCCTGCCGCAGCCGCAATCCTTCGAGAACGACATTGCCCTTGATGATCTCGCCGGTGCGCGGATCGATCACGCCGTCGCCATAGGACCAGCTCCGCGTCTGCCGCTCGTCCCAGTTGACGATATTGTAGCGGACGTCCTGCGGATCGGCGCCGGGCGGCAGGATCTTTACCTGGAAGGCATCGATGAACCCCGCGGCCTCGAATGCCTGGTTCCACCACGCGACCCCTTCGGCCAGCGCGGAGCGGATCGGCTCGGGCGCGGCACTGTCGATATAGAAGACGATCGGCTTCTTGACCGCCGAGCGCGCCGCGCCGGGGTCGATCTTGTCCAGGCGGAAATGGTTGGCATATTGCTGCACCACATCCTCGCCGAGCGGCGTGCCGAAATCATAGACCTGGGTCGCGTGGGTGCCCGAGCGGATGTCGAACCTGCGCGGCACGAAGCCGGGCGCGGGAAGCCGGACCAGCGAGTGATGGACGGTGAAGCTGACCTGCCGCCCGTCGGGCGCGATCGTGTCGACCTCGCTGCCCGGCGTATCGGAGGCGAAGGTCTGCATCGACTCCATCTCGATATTGTCGGGGAAGATCTTGACCGAAGCCGGATCGGCGGCGCTGAGCGCGTCGACCAGCTTGAACCCCTTGCCCTCGGTGTTCAGCGCCTCGGCGAGCCGCATCACATCCTTGGTGAGGAACGGCGCCAGATCGACGGTCACGCCGCCATCGGGCGTGGAGGACACCGCGTCCAGCATCGCGATCGTGCTGAACGGGAAGCTGTCGCGCACGCCCCGTTCGGTATCGGCATTGCCCGTGCCCTTGTAACGCGGGTTCTCGTAGATCACCGCCACCTTCCTGCCCATGCGCCGGAAGGCGAGGAGATGCGTGTCGCCCAGCATGCCGTGATCGATCCGGATCGGTGCCGAGCCGAGCCCGGTCTTGATCGCGGTGGAATAAAGGAAGCGCCCCGACATGCCATCGGCCGCGGGCGCGGGCAGGGTGAGCAAGATCCGCCCGGCCTCGGGTTCGACCTTCACCGGCAGCAGCGCGCCGTCGGCGGGCGCTGCCGGCGCCGCCCAGGACGGCTGTGCTGCGGTCAGCGCCAGACCGAGCGCGACGACGATCGTCGATCCGCCCCGCAGCACGGTGTGCAATCTCGCCATGGCCATCCCTCTTCGCTCTTGCCCGCCGAGGAGCCTATCACGACCAGGATTGCGTGTTCCGACATTTTCAGAACAAATCGGCAGGGTGAGCGATGAATTCCATCATGGAGGCTGCCGGCTATGAACGAAATGATCCTGACCGACCTGGATCGGACCGACTTTCGCCTACTTCGTGAGATCAGCGAAGATGGCCGCCTGTCCGACGTGGCGCTCGGCGAGCGCGTTCATCTGTCGAGCACGGCGGCCGCCCGGCGGCGGCGGATCCTGGAGGAGCGCGGTGCGATCGCCCGCTATTCGGCGACGCTGGACCTCAACCGGCTCGGAATCGGCATCGTCGTGCACGTCGCCATCGAACTGCGCTCGCAGGCCGAGGAGGTGCTCAACGAATTCGAGGCCGCCGTCGTCAAATGCCCCTCGATGACCTATTGCAGCTTCGTCTCGGGCGACACCGACTTCATGATGATCGTCCATGTCCGGTCGTTCGAGGATTATGACCGGGTCTATCGCAGCGAATTGTCCACGCTGCCCCATGTCGCCAAGATCCGCAGCAGTTTCGTGATGCGGCATGTCGCGAAACGCATCGTACCGCCGGTGCTGTTCGCCGGCATCCTGTAGGCGATTCGGGCCTGGGAGCCCGGCCCGGTGGCTTTCCCGATCCTCGAACGTGCCGGCGCAGGATCTCGGCAACGATCCAGCCTTTCACGCAGGAAACCACCTCCACACTTGCCAATGAGCAACGAATTTAACGAGAAGCTGCGCAACCCTTAGGGCAATATTACATCACTAAGAAAGCAGAACGCGCAAGATTATAGCGCGCTTTCCTGGGAACAGCCCGATCGGTGCCCGGCAAACCGGGATCGTGGGCGGAACGGTAAGAGTCGCGACATAACGCACGAATGCGCGGTCGCGCTCGAGCCGGACTTCGGTCCGTCCGTTTCGACGCATCGGGGAGAGGATCGTCCTTGGCACGGCATGTCGTCAAAAGGGGGCCTCGTTGTGGAAATAGTCTCGAATTGGATCGGCGGATATCGGCCGCGATCATGCCTGCGGGCCGCTCTGCTTGCGGGCGGCGCCACCGCGACGCTGATCCTGGCTGGGCAAGCCGGCGCACAGACCTTAGCGCCACCCTTGTCGGCCGTGGCGTCGAGCGCGGCCCCGGCGCAAGTCGTGCCGGCGGATCCGCCGATCGCGCCGCCCCCCGCCGCCGACGAGGCGATGATGCCCGGGAACGAGATCACCGTGACCGGCAGCCGCATCGTCCGCGACGGCTATAGCGCTCCCACCCCGGTCACCGTGCTGGGGGCGGCGGATATCGCCGCGCAGGCGCCGGCCAACATCTCGGACTTCGTCAACCAGCTTCCCGCGATCACCGCGGGCGGCAGCACCTCGTCGAACAGCTCGGGCAGCCTTTCCAACGGCATCGCCGGAATCAACTCGGTCAATCTGCGCGGCCTGGGCGCGGGGCGCACCCTGGTGTTGCTCGACGGCCAGCGCTCGGTCGCCTCCGCGGTCAACGGGGTGGTCGACGTCAACACTTTCCCGCAGGACCTGATCGAGCGCGTCGAAGTGGTGACCGGGGGCGCTTCCGCGCAATATGGGTCGGACGCGGTCGGCGGTGTCATCAACTTCATCCTCGACAAGAAGTTCAAGGGCTTCAAGGTCTCGGCGGACGAGGGGCTCTCGACCTATGGCGACGGCCACAACTATACGTTCAGCGCGAGCGCCGGGCTGTCGTTTCTGGACGATCGGCTCCACGTCCTGCTCAACGGCGAATATTTCCATCAGGACGGCGTTCCGACCATCGATCGCGCCTGGAACGGCAGCGGCTATTTTCAGATCAACAACCCGGCTTATACCGCCACGAACGGCCAGCCGCAGCGGCTCGTCGGCGCAGGCTTCGCGCCAGCGACCTATACCGCCGGCGGCCTGATCGCCTCGGGCCCGCTGCGCGGGACCTATTTCCTCGGCCCCGGTGTCACCGGTCAGCTCAACTACGGCACCACCAACACCGTCTCCAGCCCGTGGATGATCGGCGGCGACGGTGCGACGACACTGGCGGGCCATGTCGGCACCAACTCGCTGTTGCCGACCGAAGAGCGGATCAGCGTGTTCGACCGCACGGCGTTCGACCTGACCGACGCTATCCAGATCTACGGGCAATTCTCCTGGAACCGCTATCAGGGGCAGAGCTTCTACCAGCAGACACCCAGCACGGGCGTCTCCATCCGCAGCGACAATGCCTATCTGACCAGCCTGTACCCGCAGGTCGCCGCGCTGATGCGCGCCAACAATCTCGGCACGATCACCATCGGCACCAGCAATGCCGGCTTTCCGGTGCCCGGCAGCGACAACAGCCGCGAGGTGTTCCGCTATGTCGCGGGCGCGACGGGCCGGTTCGCGCTGTTCGGGCGCGACTGGAAATGGGACGCCTATTACCAGCACGGCGTCACCAAGGCGCATGAGGAGCTGACCAACACCTGGAACAACGCACGCATGGCGTTGGCGCAGGATGCGGTCTTCTCGGGCGGGCAGATCGTCTGCCGCTCCACGCTGACCAATCCGGCGAATGGCTGCGTGCCGATCGACCGGCTCGGCACCGGCGGCCCGTCCGCGGCGGCGCTCGCCTATATCTATGGCGGCCAGCAGCCCTATCGCGACGAGACGATCAAGCAGGACGTCGGCTCCGCCAGCGTAAACGGCGAATTGTTCAACCTGCCCGGCGGCCCGATCGCGATCGCGCTGGGCGGCGAATGGCGCAAGGAGCAGATCGACGGCCATGTCGATCCGCAGTTCAACAGCGGCTGGCTCTACGGCAACTATCTGGTCAACAAGGGCGAATACAACGTCAAGGAAGGCTTCGTCGAGATCGACGCGCCGCTGTTCAAGGGCTTCACCGTCAACGCGGCGGGGCGCTACACCGATTACTCGACCTCGGGCGCAGTGCAGACTTGGAAAGCAGGTGCGACCTATTCGCCCGTGCCCGACATCAAGTTCCGCGGCACGTACAGCCACGACATCCGCGCGCCCAATCTGCAGGAACTGTTCGCGGCCGGGACCGCGCGGACCAACACCGTCATCCTGCCGGCCAATTCCCCGCTCGGTGCCGGCAACTACCAGTTCATCGAGAATACCGTCGGCAATCGCAACCTCAAGCCGGAAAAGGCCAATACCTGGACCGCCGGTGTGGTCATGACGCCGCGCTTCCTGCCCGGCTTCACCGCGTCGTTCGACTATTACGACATCAGGATCACCGATGCGATCGGATCGATCACGTCGCAGAACACCGTCGATTTCTGCTATACCGGCGTCACGGCCTATTGCTCGAACATCGCCTATGGCAACGGCGCGCTGAGCGCGATCACGATCCAGCCCTTCAACTTCGCCAGCCAGCGCGAAAAGGGCTTCGACATCGAGGCGAGCTACCGCACCGAACTGTCCGCCATCTCGCCTAAGCTGCCGGGTGCGTTCAGCATCCACAGCGCGATCACCCACTATATCTCCAACGTGATCGACAACGGGATCTTCCCGGTCGACTATGCCGGGGTGAACGGCGGCAGCCTGTCGGGCACATATAGCGAGCCGAGCTGGGTCTACCGCGTCAGCGCGTTCTACGAAATCGATCCGCTGACCTTCAATCTGGTCGGGCGCGGGTTCAGCTCGGGCGTCTACGGCAACGACTATGTCCAGTGCACGTCGAACTGCCCCACCTCGACCACGCGGTACCGCACGATCAACGACAATCATATCGACGGCATCACCTATTTCGATGCCTCGGTGAGCGTCAGGATCAAGGCGGCCGGCCATGACGGCGCGCTCACCTTCGTCGTCGACAACATGTTCAACCGGGCGCCGGTGCTGATCGGCAACGGGCCGGACGGCAACAACGTGCCCGCCTATTCGCAGACCAACCGCTCGCTCTACGACGTGGTCGGCCGCGTTTTCCGCGTCTCCACCAAATTCCGGTTCTGATCGCTCCCGCACAACCAGAGGCTTTGCTCATGATCCATTTTCGAAAGACCCTGCTGGCCGCGCTGATGGCCTCGACGCTCTATGCTCCGGCCGCGCAGGCCGCCGCGGGAAAGGCGCTGAAGGCGGAAGTCGCCGCCGGCGTCGATGCCCAGACCAAGCAGATCCAGGTGATGGTCGACCAGGTGTTCAGCTATGCCGAGCCCGGCTTCCAGGAGGTGCGCACCTCGGCCTATCTCGAGGACATTCTCGAAAAGAACGGCTTCACCGTCACGCGCGGCGTGGCGGGGATCCCGACCGCCTTCACCGCCACCTGGGGTTCGGGCGGGCCGCTGATCGCGCTGGGCAGCGATATCGACGATCTGCTCGGCGTTTCGCAGGTGCCGGGCATCCCCAACATCAAGCCGCTGGTGGCGGGCGCGCCGGGGCATGGCGAGGGCCATAATTCGGGCATGCCGCTCGTCATCGCCGCCGCGATCGCGACCAAGGCTGTCATGGAGAAGAACCACATCCCCGGCCGCCTGATGATCTGGCCAGGCGTCGCCGAGGAGTTGCTCGCGACCAAGGCCTATTATGTCCGCGCCGGCCTGTTCAACGGCGTCGACGCCTGCATCTTCAACCATGTCGGAAGCGACTTCACCACGGCCTATGGCGATCTCGGCATGAACGGGATGGTGTCGGTGGAATATACCTTCCACGGCAAGACCGCGCATGCCGCGGGCGATCCCTGGGATGGCCGCAGCGCGCTCGACGGCGTCGAGATCATGGACACCGCCTGGAACTTTCGCCGCGAGCACCTGCCCGTCACGCAGCGCTCGCACTATGTCATCACCGATGGCGGCGATCAGCCCAATGTGGTGCCGGGCAAGGCCTCGGTCTGGTATTATTTCCGCGATCGCACCTTCGGTGCCGTCCGCAGCCTCTACGATACCGGCAACGAGATTGCCGAGGCCGCGGCCAAGGCGACCGGCACCACCGTGACGCGCCAGGTGCTCGGCTATGCGGCGCCCGACTGGGGCAACAAGCCGCTCGCCGAGGCCGCCTATGCCAACATCCAGGCGGTGGGCATGCCCAAATGGTCCGCCGACGACCAGGCCTTCGCCAAGGCCGTGCAGACCGTCAACACCCGCAAGATCGAGCCGCTGCACGACAAGGTGACCGCGCTGTCCACGCCCGAGAACCGGCCGCAGTCGCTGGGTGGGGGCTCGGACGATATCGGCGACATCATGTGGACGGTGCCGACGATCACCATCCGCTACCCCTCCAACATCCCCAACACGATCGGCCACAACGTGACCTCGGCCATGGCGATGGCCACGCCGATCGCGCACAAGGGCGTGGTGGTGGGCGCCAAGGCGCTGGCGATGACCGTGCTCGATCTGATGACCACGCCCAGGATCCTCAGCGACGCCAAGGCCTATTTCACCGACGTTCAGCTCAAGGCCGATCATTATGATCCGGTGCTGACCCCCGCGGACAAGCCCGCCATCTGGCTCAACACCAAGACGATGAAGGAACTGCGGCCCGCGATGGAGAAATATTACTATGATCCGGCGAAGTACCCGACCTATCTCGATCAACTGGGGATCAAATATCCGACGCTGACGCCGCAGTGACGTTCGCCGAATAACCGCTGGCATCACCGGCGCTCGCGCCGGGATGGTGACCCCTACGAGAATCGAACTCGTGCTTTCGCCGTGAGAGGGCGACGTCCTAACCGCTAGACGAAGGGGCCGTATGCGGGTGAGCGGCGCGTCTAGGCGGCGGCGCGGGCGGCGTCAAGCGGCATCGTGCCGACCCGCCGCCCCGCCGCCCGGTCTCAGGCCGCGACCTTACGCCGTTCCGCCATCTCGGCGTTGAGCATCTCGGCGAGCAGGAACGCCAGTTCCAGGCTCTGCCCCGCATTCAGCCGTGGATCGCAATGCGTGTGGTAGCGGTCCGCCAGGCTCTGCTCGGTCACGTCCACCGCGCCCCCGGTGCATTCGGTGACGTTCTGCCCCGTCATCTCGGCATGGATGCCGCCGGCATGCGTGCCCTCGGCGCGGTGCACCGCGAAGAAGCCGCGCACCTCGGCCAGGATGCGGTCGAACGGCCGCGTCTTGTAGCCGGTCACCGCTTTCACCGTATTGCCGTGCATCGGATCGCACGACCAGACGACCGGATGCCCCTCGCGCGTGACCGCACGGACGAGGCGGGGCAGGGCGGCCTCGATCTTGTCATGGCCATAGCGGGTGATGAGCGTCATCCGCCCGGGCACGCGGCCCGGATTGAGCGTGTCGAGCATCCGCAGCAGCGCGTCGGGCTCGAGGCTCGGCCCGCATTTGATGCCGATCGGATTGCCGATGCCGCGCAGATATTCGACATGCGCGCTGCCCTCGAACCGGGTGCGATCGCCGATCCACAGGAAATGCGCCGAGGTGTCGTACCAGTCGCCGGTCAGCGAATCCTGCCGCGTCAACGCCTGCTCATAGGGAAGCAGCAGCGCCTCGTGGCTGGTGTAGAAGCTGGTCTGCGCGAGCTGCGGCACGGTTTCGTAATCGATCCCGCACGCCGCCATGAATTCGAGCGCCTCGCCGATCCGGTCCGCGGTCTCGGCATATTTGCGGCTCCACGGGCTGCGGCCCATGAAATCGTGAGTCCAGCGATGGACCTGGTGGAGATTGGCATAGCCGCCGCTGGCGAAGGCGCGCAGCAGGTTGAGCGTGGCGGCGCTTTGCGAATAGGCGCGGATCATGCGCTGCGGATCGGGCGCGCGCGATTCCGGCGTGAAGCCGATATCGTTGACGTTGTCGCCGCGGTAGCTCGGCAGCTCCACGCCGTCGATCGTCTCGGTGGCGGTGGAGCGCGGCTTGGCGAACTGTCCCGCCATCCGGCCGAGCTTCACCACCGGCAGCTTGGAGGCATAGGTGAGGACGACCGACATCTGGAGGATCACGCGGAACGTGTCGCGGATGTTGTTCGCGCTGTGCTCGGCGAAGCTCTCGGCGCAATCGCCCCCTTGCAACAGGAACGCCTTGCCCTCGGCCACGCGCGCCAGCTCGGCGGTCAGATTGCGTGCCTCGCCCGCGAAGACGAGCGGCGGATAGGTGGCGAGCGTCGCGGTGGCGGCGTCGAGCGCCGCGGCGTCGGGATAGTCGGGAAGCTGGCGGGCTTCGGCCCGTGTCCAGCTGTCGGGGGCCCAGTTCGCGGCCATGTCACGTCGTCCGATGATGAAGGGAGGCATTTCCTTGCGCCAAAAGCGCCGTTCGCGCAATCTCCGCCGGGCCCCGCCCGCGCGGTTCAATAGCCGGCGGCGAGGTCGACCATGTTTTCCATCGCCCTGCCAGCACGATAGGCGTCGAGGTTTCGCAGGAAAAGTTCGGCGGCGCGCGGGAACATCTTCGTCTGGCTTTGCCCGGAAAGGTGCATCGTCACGATCGTGTTCGGCGCCGACCACAAGCCATGATCGGCGGGCAGCGGCTCGGGGCTGGTGGGATCGAGGAACGCGCCACCGATCGCGCCCGATCGCAGCGCCGACAGCAGCGCGTCGTCGTCGATCATGTCGCCGCGCGCGATGTTCACCAGCCACGCGCCGGGCTTCATCGCGGCCAGCTCCGCGGCGCCGATCATCGCGCGGGTCGCGTTGGTCGAGGGCGCGGCGAGGATCACCCAGTCCCATTCGCCGAGCGTCGCGCGCCAGGCATCGGGCGTCAGCGTGCCGTCGCGGCCCGAGCGGGTGACGCCCGTCACCGCCACGCCGAACGCCGCCAGCCGTTCGCCGATCATCCGCCCGATCGTGCCATGGCCGATCACCAGCGCCTTCGTGTCGGCCAGTTCGACGCGGCCCGGCGGCACTTTCAGCCACTCATGCCGATCCTGCGCGCGCACCACCTGGTCGAAGCGTTTGGCGGCGACCAGCACCCCCATCACCGCATATTCCGCCACCGCGATGGCGTTGATGCCGGCGCCGTTGGTGACCGTCACGCTCCGATCGCGCAGGAACGCGATCGGCAGCGCGTCGAGCCCGGCATAGATGGTCGACAGCCAGCGCAGGCCGCGGCCGGCTTCGCGGATCGTGGCGGAAACCTGTGCGGTGTCGTTCATGTCGACCCAGGCGATCTCGGCATCCGCGATCCCTGCCTTCGCCTCCTCGGCGATGGCGAACCACGTCACCTCCAGATCACCCGGTAACCGGTTTTCGAGCAGGGGGCGGGTGGCGGCAGGGAGCACGGCTTTCATGGGCGGCGAGTGTAGCCGCGACACTTCATCCGTCCAGCGCGCCGGCTGATATAAAGACATCTTTATATGTTGATCCAGCGCTGGCCGGAGACTATGGGTCGCCCATCCGGCACGGGCACGCGGCCCGCCGATCATGCCCGTTTCAGGAGACTTCCTCGTGGCCACCACGCTCGCGCCCGCGAAGACCGATTACGTCGTCGCCGATATCGCCCTTGCCGATTTCGGCCGCGCGGAGATCAACATCGCCGAGACCGAAATGCCGGGCCTGATGGCGCTGCGCGAGGAATTCGGCGCGTCGCAGCCGCTGAAGGGCGCGCGGATCACCGGTTCGCTGCATATGACGATCCAGACCGCGGTGCTGATCGAGACGCTCACCGCGCTCGGCGCCGACGTCCGCTGGGCGACCTGCAACATCTTCTCGACGCAGGATCATGCCGCCGCCGCGATCGCCGCGACCGGCGTTCCGGTGTTCGCGATCAAGGGCGAGAGCCTGGCCGACTATTGGGATTATGTCGGCGACATCTTCAACTGGGGCGCCGACGAGTCCGGCAATGGGGGCGGCCAGACCGCGAACATCATCCTCGACGATGGCGGCGATGCCACCATGTTCGCGCTGTGGGGTGCCAAGCTCGAGGCGGGCCACACGCTCGGCGAGCCCGAGAATGACGAAGAGGTCGAGTTCCAGCGCGCGCTGAAGGCGTTCGTCGCGAAGTACCCCGGCTACCTGACCGAGACGGTGAAGAACCTGAAGGGCGTTTCGGAAGAGACCACCACGGGCGTCCACCGTTTGTACGAGATCGCCAAGAAGGGCGAGCTGCCGTTCCCCGCGATCAACGTGAACGATTCGGTGACCAAGTCGAAGTTCGACAACCTCTATGGCTGCAAGGAGTCGCTGGTCGACGCGATCCGCCGCGCCACCGACGTGATGCTCGCCGGCAAGGTGGCCTGCGTCGCCGGTTTCGGCGATGTCGGCAAGGGTTCGGCGCAGTCGCTGCGCAACGGCGGCGCGCGCGTGATGGTCACCGAGATCGATCCGATCTGCGCGCTGCAGGCGGCGATGGAGGGCTTCGAGGTCGTGACGATGGACGAGGCGGTGAAGCGCGCCGACATCTTCTGCACCGCGACCGGCAATGCCGACGTCATCACCGCCGATCACATGAAGGCGATGAAGCCGATGTCGATCGTCTGCAACATCGGCCATTTCGATTCGGAGATCCAGATCGCCGCGCTCAGCAACTATGACTGGACCGAGGTGAAGCCCGGTACCGATCTGGTGAAGTTCCCCGACGGCAAGCAGATCATCATCCTGGCGAAGGGCCGTCTGGTGAACCTCGGCTGCGCCACCGGCCATCCCTCGTTCGTGATGTCGGCCAGCTTCACCAACCAGACGCTCGCGCAGATCGAATTGTGGACCAAGGGCGAGGACTACAAGAACGAAGTCTATGTCCTGCCGAAGCACCTCGACGAGAAGGTCGCGGCGCTCCATCTCGAAAAGCTCGGCGTGCACCTGTCGAAGCTGACGCCCAAGCAGGCGGGCTATATCGGCGTGCCGGTCGAGGGCCCGTTCAAGCCCGATCATTACCGCTACTGATCGCCCCGACGCCTGTCGGCAAAAAGGGGCTCGGCCGCAAGGCCGGGCCCTTTTTCGTGGAGCGATGCTTCCGCATGCCGTGCGGGTTGGCTAACACTCGCGCGATGATCCCGCTTCATCCGGACCAGCATCGATGATCGTGCTCGGCACCGGTGCGATCGTCGCCGGCGGCGTCGTGCTGTTCGCGCTGGTCGCGGCCGGGGCGGCTGCGTTGTTCGTGGGCCTGCGCGCACGCTCCGATGCGGCGGCGATGGTGGCGGAGAGCGTCCGGCTGGCGGCGATGCTGCGCGCCGCGCCCGCGCAGGCGATGCTGGTGCGCGGCGATGGCCGGGTCGAGATGCCGCAGCGGATGGCGGACTGGCTGGGCCTCGCACTCGCCCCGCGGACGCTCGCCGATTTCGCCGATGGTGATGCCGGTCTGTCGGCCGAGGACGTGGCCGCGCTCGACCGGGCGGTGGGCGCGGCGGCGCGGGCGGGGCGGGGCTTCGTCCTGTCGGTGCGGCCGCTGCAATCGTCGCGCACCATCGCGCTGCGCGGCGAGCGGGCGCCGCCCGATCTCGGCGGTGGGGGCGGCGTGCTCGTCTGGGCGTTCGATGCCACCGACAGCGAAGGCGAGATCGCGCGGCTGGGCGCCGAGACGACGCGGCTGAGCGACGCGTTCGCCGCGCTCACCGGGCTGATCGAGGCGGCGCCGCTGCCGATGTGGTATCGCGGGCCCGACCTGCGGCTGGCGATGGTCAATTCGGCCTATGTCGAGGCGGTGGACGGCCAGGATGCCGCCGACGTGGTCGCGCGCGGGATCGAACTGGTGGAGGGATCGGGCCGCGGCGGCCCGCTGACCGGGGCGGCGGCGGCGCGCGACGCCGGGCGGCCCTACGACCAGGTGTTGCCCGCCACGATCGGCGGCGCGCGGCGCTCGCTTCGCGTGTTCGACGTGCCGCTGCCGACCGGCGGGATCGCGGGCTTCGCGGTCGACATCGAGGATCTGGAGCAATCGCGCGCGGGCGCCAAGCGCTTCGCGGACGCGCAGCGCGCGATGCTCGACCGGCTGTCGGCGGGTGTCGCGCAATTCGGCGCGGACCGCGGCCTCGTCTTCTGCAACCAGCCCTTTCGCCGCATGTTCGCGATGCGCAGCGAATGGCTGTCCGACCGGCCCGAGTTCGAGCGCGTGCTGGAACGGATGCGCGAGGCGAACCGCCTGCCCGAGGTGCGCGACTTCCCGGCGTGGCGCGCCGAGCGGCGCGACTGGTTCGTCCCCGCCGACGAGGCGACCGAGGAACATTGGCATCTGCCCGGTGGCACGCACGTCCGCGTCGTTGCCCAGCCGCTGCCCGATGGCGGGCTGCTGCTGATCTTCGAGGATCGCACCGAGGAGGTGCAGCTGGCGAGCGCGCGCGATACGCTGCTGCGCGTGCGCACCGCGATCTTCGACAATCTGTTCGAAGCGCTGGGCGTCTTCGCCGCGGATGGGCGGCTGCAATTGTGGAACAACCGGCTACGCGCCGTGTGGGGGTTCGAGGAGGAGTTCCTGGCGGGCCATCCGCGCGTCGATGCCTTTGCGGAGGCCGTGGCGGGGAAGCTCGCGACGCCCAACCGCGCCGCGTTGATCCCCGAACTCGTGCGATCGGCGACGATCGAGCGGCAGCAGCGCGGCGGGCGCGTGGCATTCGCCGACGGGCGGCATTTCGAATTCGCGGCCGTGCCGCTGCCCGACGGCAACGCGCTGTTCACCATGCTCGACATCACCGACAGCCGCCGCGCGGAACAGGCGCTGCGCGACCGCAACGCCGCGCTGGAGGCGAGCGACAAGGTGAAGACCGCGTTCGTCGCCAATATGAGCTATGAACTGCGCACCCCGCTCACCTCGATCGGCGGCTTCGCCGAGATGCTGCACGGTGGCTATGCGGGCAAGATGACCAAACAGGCCGATGGCTATGTCGAGGCGATCCTCGAATCGGTCGAGCGGCTGGGATTGCTGGTCGACGACGTGCTCGACCTCACGCGCGCCGAGGCCGAGGGGTCGGCCATCGAGAAGAGCGACGTCGATCTGGGCGCGGTGGCGCGCGCGGCGGCCGAGACGGTGCTGCCCGCGGCCAAGCGGCGGCGGCTCGATTTCGCCGTCGAGGTCGCGCGCTCGGCCGGGCGCTTGCAGGGCGACGCGGCGCGGCTGCGCGAGGTGATCGAGCATCTGCTTCGCCATGCGCTGGCCGCCACGCCCGAGGCCGGGCGGGTGCTGCTCCATGTCGACGGCAATGCCACCGGCGCGCGGATCGTGGTGTCCGACGACGGGCCGGGCATGGATGCCGCCAGCGTCGCGCATGCGTTCGATCGGTTCGCGGAACCCGGCATCAAGCCGATCGGCGAACGCGCACTGGGGCTCGGCCTGCCGCTCGCCAAGCAGTTCGTCGAGGCGCATGGCGGGACGATCGATCTGGTGTCCGAGCCCGGCTCGGGCACGCTGGTGACCGTCCGGCTGCCGCGGCGATGAGCGGCATCCGGCTGGCCGATCCGGCGGCGACGGAGGCGTTCGGCGCGACGCTCGCGCCTCTGGTGCGCGTGGGCGACGTGGTGGCGCTGGTGGGCGATCTGGGTGCGGGCAAGACGAGCCTCGCGCGCGGGCTGCTCGCCGCGCTCGGTCTGGCGGGCGAGGCGCCGAGCCCCAGTTTCGCGATCGTCCAGCCCTATACCCCGCCCGAGACGCGGCTGCCCGTGCTCCATGTCGATCTCTACCGGATCGAATCGCCCGACGAGATGGAGGAGCTGGGGCTCGACGAGGCGCTGGGCGATTCGGTGCTCTTGGTCGAATGGCCGGAGCGCGCCGGCGCAGGTCGCTGGCCGGACGCCCTCGTCATGACGCTGGCGGCGGAGCCCGATGGCGCGCGCCGCTTGACAGTGACGGTGCCGGAGGGCTGGAAGCGGCGATGGCCATCGACATGACCCCGCCGCCCGGCGCCGCCGCCTTTCTCGCCGCGCATGGCTGGGGAGGGGGCGCCGTCGCGCCGCTGGCGGGCGACGCGTCGTTCCGCCGCTATTTCCGCGTGACGCACGGCGCACGCGCGGCGGTGCTGATGGATGCGCCGCCCCCGCACGAGGATCCGCGGCCGTTCCTTACGGTGGCGGGCTGGTTGGCGGAGCGCGGCTTTGCAGCGCCCGCGATCCATGCCGCCGATGCAGCCCAGGGGCTCGTGCTGCTCGAGGATTTCGGCGATGCCCGGCTGCGCGAGGCGGCCGACGCCGCGCCGCACGACGCCTCCGGCCTCTATGCGGCGGCGGTCGACGTGCTGGTCGAACTGCGCCGCCATCCGGCCGGCCCGTTCGCACCCTATGACCGCGCGGTGCTCCAGCGCGAGGCGGGATTGTTCGTCGATTGGTACATGCCCGCGGTGGGGCGCGATGCCGATGCGGCGGGTTACCACGCGGCGTGGGACGCGGTGCTCGATCATGCGCTGACAGCCGAGCCGGTGACGGTGCTGCGCGACTATCATTCGGAAAATCTGATGCTGGCGGGCGGGCGGCTCGGCCTGCTGGATTTCCAGGACGCGCTGGCGGGGCATCCGGCCTATGATCTGGTTTCGCTGCTCCAGGATGCGCGGCGCGACGTCGATCCCAACATCGAACAGGCGATGCTCGAACGCTACCGGGCCGAAACCGGCGTCGGCGACGATTTTCTCGACGCGTATCATGTGCTCGGCGCGCAGCGGAACGCCAAGATCCTCGGCATCTTCACCCGGCTGTGGAAGCGCGACGGCAAGCCGCGCTACGCCGCGCTGTGCCCGCGCGTCTGGGCGTATCTCGAACGCGATCTGTCGGAGCCGGTGATGGCGCCCGTCGCGCGGTGGTTCGACGATCACGTCCCGCCCGAGCTGCGCGGCGATCCGGCGATGATCGGCGCATGACCCGCCAGCGGATGATCCGCCCCGATCCGGGCGGCACGGTGCCGGAAACGGCGATGGTGATGGCGGCCGGCCTGGGCAAGCGGATGCGCCCGCTGACCGCGACGCGGCCCAAACCGCTCGTCGTGGTGGCGGGCAAGCCGCTGATCGACCATGTGTTCGATCGCCTCCGCGCCGCGCAGGTGAAGCGCGCGGTGGTGAACGTCCATTATCTCGCCGACGCGCTGGAGGCGCATGTCGCCAGCCAGGCGGACGGGATCGCGGTCGCCTTTTCCGACGAGCGCGCCGCGCTGATGGAGACGGGCGGCGGGCTGGTGAAGGCGCGCGCGCTGCTCGGCGACGCGCCCGTGCTGGTCATCAACAGCGACAATCTGTGGATCGACGGGCCGGTCGACACGCTCCGCCTGCTCGCGTCGCGCTGGGACGATGCGACGATGGACGCGCTGCTGCTGCTGGTCCCCTACGCCCGCGCGCACAACCACAAGGGACAGGGCGATTTCAACCTCGCGCCCGATGGCCGGATCACCGGCCGCCGGGTCGCCGGGCGCACCGCGCCGTTCGTCTATTCCGGCGTGCAGATCGTCCATCCCCGCCTGATCGCCGATTGGCCCGAAGGACCGTTCTCGACCAACATCTTCTGGGACCGGGCGATCGCCGAAGGTCGCGCCTATGGTCAGGTGCACCAGGGCCTGTGGTTCGACGTCGGCACGCCCGCCGCGATCCCGCGCACCGAGGCGATGCTCGCCGATGGTTGAGCGCGCCGATGGCTGAACCGGGGGGGCTCCACCTGTTCACCATCCCCGCGCACCGGGCGTTCGCCGATGCGCTGGTCGCGGGGTTGATGCGCGACGCGGAGAGCGATCGGCTGGCGCTCGCGCGCGGGCTGGTGCTGCTGCCCAACAATCGCGGCGTGCGCGCGGTGACAGAGGCGTTCGTGCGGGCGAGCGGCGGCGCGCTGCTGCTGCCGCGGCTGGTGGCGCTCGGCGATCCGGAAATCGGCGAGGCGGTGGGCGCCGCGCTCGATCCCGCCGGTACGGAGGACGACATCCCGCCGCCCGCGGTGGCGCCGATGCGGCGGCGGATGATCCTCGCGCGGATGGTGAGCGAGGAGCGCACGCGCGCCGGGCAGCCAGTCGATGCCGCGGAGGCGGTGCGGCTCGCCGGCGATCTCGCGCGGACGCTCGACCAATTGCTGGTCGAGGAGGTCGATCCCGCCCGGCTGCGCGCGATCGATCTGGCGCCCGAACTCTCCGATCATTGGCGGCGCTCGCTCGAACTGTTCGGGCTGGTGCTCGACCGCTGGCCCGCCGAGCTCGCGGCGATGGGCTGCACCGATGCGGCGGTGCGTCGGGCGCGGCTGCTCGATCAGCTCGAGCGGCAATGGCGCCGGCGACCGCCGGGGGGCTTCGTGTGCGCGGCGGGCATCACCGACAGCGCCCCCGCGGTCGCGCGGCTGCTGCGCTGCGTGAGTGCGATGCCGAACGGGCAGGTGGTGTTCGCCGGGCTCGACACGCTGATGCCACGCGAGGAATGGGATGCGTTGGGGCCGCACGATCCCGATCCGGTGACCGGCCGCCGCGCGCGCGCGATCGAGACTCACCCGCAATTTCACCTGAAGCTGATGCTCGACCGGATGGGGGTAGGCCGCGACGAGGTGGCGGTCTGGCGCGCGAGCGGCGGTCATGACGCCAATGCGGCGCGCGGCCGCGCCGTCGCCAACGCGCTGGCGCCCGCCGACTTTACCGCCAAATGGACCGATCTCGGCCCCGAGGACCGCCGGCTCGCGGGCGTGGCGGTCGCCGAACTGGCGAGCCCGGCCGAGGAGGCGCAGGCGATCGCGCTGGCACTGCGCGAGGCGCTGGAGACGCCCGAGCGCACCGCCGCGCTCGTCACCCCCGATCGCGCGCTCGCGCGGCGCGTCGCGGCGCATTGCCGGCGCTGGAACATCGAGGTGGACGACAGCGCCGGGCGGCCGCTGTCGATCCTGCCGCCGGGCACGCTGCTGCTGGCGCTGGCGGAGGCGGCGGCGCAGCGTTTCGCGCCGCTCGCGCTGCTGGCGCTGCTGAAGCATCCGCTGGTGCGCAGCGGCGCCGCACGGCTCGAATGGCTCGACGGCGTCCGCGCGCTCGATCGCGCGCTGCGGGGTCCGCGCCCGGCGGCGGGACTGGACGCGATCGCCGCGCATGTCGCCGGGCGCGAGACGCTGGCGGCGTGGTGGGCGCAGGTGCAGCCGATGCTCGCGCCGCTCGGCGACACCTTTGCCGAGGGGCCGAAAAGCCTGTCCGCGCTCGCGCTCTGCCTGCACGAGGCGGCGGACGCGCTGTGCGGCGGCGAACTCTGGGCGCGGCAGGAGGGGCGCGCCGCCGCCGACTTCCTCGCCGCGATCGAGGAGGCTGCCGATGCCGGCCCCGCCAGCGTCGATCCCGGCAGCGTGCCGGCGCTGCTGCGCACGCTGCTCGACGAGGTGGCGGTCCGGCGCCGTCAGGGCGGATCGCGGCTCGCCATCTACGGCCTGATCGAGGCGCGGCTGCAGACCGCGGACCTGATGATCCTCGGCGGTCTGAACGAGGGGACATGGCCGGGCACGCCCGCGCCCGACCCGTGGCTCGCGCCGCGCATCCGCGCCGAACTCGGCCTGCCGGGGCTGGAGCGGCGGATCGGCATCGCCGCGCATGATTTCGGCCAGGCCCTGGGCGCGCCCCACGCGCTGGTCACCCGGGCGCGGCGCGATGCGAAGTCGCCCGCGCTCGCCTCGCGCTTCTGGCTGCGGCTGGAGGCGATGGCGGGCGATCGGTTCGAACGCGCGCGCACGCTGGAGGGCTGGACGCGCGCGCTCGACGATCCGGGCGAGCACGCGCCCGCCGAACGCCCCGCGCCCTCGCCATCGGCCGAGCTGCGCCCCAAGGCGATCTCGGTCACCGAGGTCGATCGCCTGAAGGCCGATCCCTATGCCTTTTATGCGCGGCGCGTGCTGGGGCTCGGGCCGATCGACCCGGTCGATGCGGATCCGAGCGCCGCGTGGCGCGGCACCGCGGTGCACGACATCCTCGAAGCCTGGTGGAAGGAGGACCGGTGCGCGATCGATGCGCTGCGCCCGCGCGCGATCGCGATGCTGGCGGATGCGCGCACCCATCCGATGATGCGCGCGCTGTGGCAGCCGCGGCTGATGGAGGCGATCGACTGGATCGCCGCCGAGGTGGCGGAGCAGGCGGGCGACGGCCGCATGGTGCTGAGCGCGGAGGGGCGCGGCGAGATCGCGATCGCGGGGGTTCGCCTGTCGGGCCGTTACGACCGGATCGACCGCACCGCGGGCGGCGCGCTGGCGATCGTCGATTACAAGACGGGCAAGCCCCCCTCGACCAAGGCGGTGCGCGAGGGGTTCAGCCTGCAGCTCGGGCTGCTCGGCCTGATCGCCGAGCGCGGCGGCTTCGCCGATGTGACGGGCACCGCCGAGCTGTTCGAATATTGGTCCATGGGCAAGGCGCGCGACGCGTTCGGCTATATCGCCACCCCGGTCGATCCGACCGGCAAGCGCGACCGCATTCCCGCCGCCGATTTCGCCGCGCTCGCCGCGCACAACTTCACCCTCGCGGCGGGCCGGTGGCTGACGGGTAACGACGCGTTCACGGCCAAGCTGGTGCCCGAATATGCGCCCTATGCCGAATATGATCAATTGATGCGCCGCGACGAATGGTATGGCCGTGACTGATCCCGGCGGCCCCACGCGCACGCTGCCGCATCTGAAGGGCGCGCAGGCAGCGGCCAGCGATCCGCACGCGCATGTCTGGCTCTCCGCCTCGGCGGGTACGGGCAAGACTCAGGTGCTGGCGGCGCGCGTCTTTCGCCTGTTGCTGAAGGGCGTCGATCCCGGCGCGATCCTGTGCCTCACCTTCACCAAGGCGGGCGCGGCCGAGATGGCGGGGCGGATCGGCGCGCGGCTCGCCGCCTGGGTGCGCATGTCCGACACGCTGCTGGGCAAGGATCTGATCGCGCTGGGCGAGCAGCCGAGCCCGTTGCTGCGCGCACGGGCGCGGACCTTGTTCGCCAAGGTGCTCGATGCGCCCGGCGGCGGCGTGCGCATCCAGACGATCCACGGCTTCTGTCAGGGGCTGCTCGCCGCCTTTCCGGTCGAGGCGGGGCTCACCCCCGGTTTCCGCCCGCTGGAGGCACGCGAGGAGGCCGGGCTGGCGCGCGAGGCGTTGGCGGGCCTGCTGACCGATGCCGAGCGGGACGGGCGCACCCGGCCGATCGCCGCGATCGGCGCGCTCAGCATGCGGCTGGGCGAGGGCGGTGCCGAGGGCTTTCTGATCGCATGCGCGCGCGCGCTTCCCGCGCTGGAGGCGCTGCCGAGCGGCATCCAGCCCTGGCTCCGCCGGGTGCTTGATCTGCCCGCCGGCGATATCGCGGAGGTGATCGCGCAAGGCTGCGACGATCTCGACCATGACGCGATCGATCGGCTTGCCGCCGCCAACCGCGCCTGGGGCACCGCGACCGGGGCAGGCCATGCCGAGTCGATCGCGACATGGCTCGCCGCCGCGCCCGATGCGCGCGCCGCGTCGCTCGACCTGCTGGGGTCGGTGGTGCTCACCGGCAAGGGCGATCCGCGCAAGGCGAGCAAGAAGCTGATCGATCTCGAACCCGATTACGAGGCGATCGCCGCCGAGCTGGGGACGGCGTGCACCGGGCTGCTGTCGCTCGCCACGCGCGCCGCCTATGCCGATCTGCTGGCGGATGCGCTGGAGGTGGGTCGCGGTTATGCGCGCGCCTATGCGCTGGCCAAACGCCGCACCGGCGCGGTCGATTTCGACGATCTGATCGCCACGACGGTCGGGCTGCTCGAACAGCCGGGGATCGGCGAATGGGTGCGCTTCAAGCTCGATCAGGGCACCGAGCATATCCTGATCGACGAGGCGCAGGATACCAACGTCAACCAGTGGCGGATCGTGCGCGCGCTGGCGGACGAGTTCTTCGTCGGCCGCGGCGTTCATGCGCCCTCGACGCGCACGCTGTTCACGGTCGGCGATTACAAACAGGCGATCTTCGGCTTTCAGGGCACCGATCCGATCAACTTCGCCGCCGCGGAGCGCCATTTCGGCGGCGCCGCGCGCGCGGTGGCGGGCGACGAGGATTGGCCGATCGAGGAACGCGGGCTGCCGTTCGAGCAGCTCTCGCTCAACCAGTCGTTCCGCTCCACCCGCGCGATCCTCGAATTCGTCGATGCCACGCTGGACGAGGTGGGGGAGGAAGGGCTGGGCGTCGCCGGCGCGCTCGACCGGCATGCGAGCGAGGTGCCCGGCCCCGGATCGGTGACGCTGTGGCCGCCGATCGCGGCGGGCGGCAGCGACGAGGACGAGGAGGGCTGGATCGAGGATTCGGTCCGCGAACAGGCCGCGCACATCGCGCGCACCATCCGCGACTGGCTGGCGAGCGGCCGGATGCTGGAGAGCAAGGGGCGGCCGATCGCGCCCGAGGACATCATGATCCTGGTGAAGCGCCGCGGCGACCTTGCCTCGCTGATCGTCGCGCGGCTTTATGCCGAGAAGGTGCCGGTGGCAGGCGTCGACCGGCTGCGGCTGAACGCGCCGCTCGCGGTGCAGGATCTGCTCGCGGCGATCCGCTTCGTGCTCCAGCCGGACGACGACCTGAGTCTCGCCAGCCTGCTCGTCTCGCCGCTGATCGGCTGGAGCCAGGACGATCTCATGGCGGCGGCACCGCGCGACCGGGGGAGCCTGTGGCGGCATCTGGGCGCGACCCAGCCGCCCGAGCGGCTGGCCCCGTTGCGCACGATCCTCGCGCGCGCCGACATCGCCACGCCTTACCGTTTTCTGGAGGAGATGCTGTCGGGGCCGCTCGATGGGCGGCGCAAGCTGATCCGCCGGCTGGGCGCGGAGGCGCGCGACCCGATCGAGGAGCTGCTCAGCGCCGCGCTCGATTTCGAGATGGTGACGACGCCCTCGCTCCAGCGGTTCCTCGACTGGTTCGATCGCGGCGACGTCGACATCGTCCGCGATCCGTCCGCGCCGCTCGACGCGGTGCGGGTGATGACCGCGCATGGCGCCAAGGGGTTGCAGGCCCCCGTCGTGATCCTGGCGGACGCGACCGCCGATCCCGCCGCCGCGCCGCGCTCGATCCTCAAATGGACGCCGGATGGCATGACGGCACCCATCCCGGTGTTTCGTCCGCGCAGTGGCGAACGGGGCGGCCCGCTCGACGCGGTCGCGGCGGAGGCCGAGGCGCGCGAATTGCAGGAGCATTGGCGGCTTTTCTACGTCGCGGCGACACGCGCCGAGGAGCAGTTGGTGATCGCAGGCGCGCTCGGTCCGCGAGCGAAGGGGGTGCCGCCGCCGTCGAGCTGGTATGCGGTGGCGGCGCGTGCGCTGGACGGGTTGGGCGTGGACGCCGCCCCCGGCGCGCGCCTGTTCGGCGGCCGCACCGCGCAGAAGCCGGTCGCGCGGTTGGCGCAGGCCGGCGTCGCCGCGGATGCGCCCGTGGCGCTGCCCGCCTGGGCGCATGCCGATGCGCCGGAGGAGGCACGCCCGCCACGGCCGTTGTCGCCGTCCGCGCTCGGTGACGACCAGGTCTCCGATCCGCCGCCCGGCGCGGCGATGCGCCAGGCCGCCGAGCGCGGAAAGCTGGCACATGCGCTGTTCGAGCGGTTGCCGGGGGTGGCGCCGGCGGCGCGGGCCTTGGCCGCGGACGCCTGGCTGGCGCGAATGGGCGGCATCGCCGATCCGGACGAGCGGCGCGCGATCGCCGCCCCCGTCCTGGCGATCCTCGTCGATCCGGCCTTCGCCGCGGTGTTCGCCGCGGACGCCTTGGCGGAGGCGCCGATCACCGCCACGTTGCCCGACGGCACCGTCGTGGCGGGCACGGTCGATCGGCTGCTGGTGGAGGAGGGACGCGTGCGCGTGGTCGATTTCAAGACGATGCGCCGCCCGCCCACGCGGGCCAACGACGTGCCCGATTACCATCTGCGCCAGATGGCCGCCTATGCCGCGGCGCTGGCGGTGATCTTCCCGAGCGCGCGGATCGAGGCGGCGCTGCTGTACACGGCGGGGCCCGTGATGATCGATCTGCCGGCCGCCCTGCTCGCCGCGCACAAGCCGCGCTTGGGGCCGATGGAGCAAAGCTAGCGTGGCGATGGTTGAGCGCGCGAGTGGCCTTTCCTAAATGGGATCCGAAGGAGAAATTTCGTGGCGACCAAGACGATCACCGATGCGAGCTTCCAGGCCGATGTGCTGAACGCGGACGGCCCCGTGCTCGTCGATTTCTGGGCCGAATGGTGCGGCCCGTGCAAGATGATCGGGCCGAGCCTCGAGGAGCTTTCCACCGAACTCGGCGAAAAGGTGACGATCGCCAAGCTCAACATCGACGACAATCCCGACGCGCCTGGCAAATATGGCGTGCGCGGCATCCCGACGATGATCCTCTTCAAGGGCGGCGCACCGGCGGCGACCAAGGTCGGCGCAGAGCCCAAGGGACGGATCAAGGCCTGGCTCGAGGGCGAGCTGGCCTGATCGTGGGGCGGCATCGTTGGTCACACCACGATGCCGCCTTTTTACTCGGCGCGGCGGTGCTCAGCTCCGATAATCGGCATTGATGGCGATGTAGCCGTGCGTCAGATCGCACGTCCAGACCGTCGCCGCGCCGTCGCCCAATCCCAGATCCACCCCGATCTCGATCTCGCGGCCTTTCAGATGGGCGGCGACCGGCGCCTCGTCATAGCCGGTCACCGCCAGCCCATCGCGCGCGACCGGCGTGTCGCCGAAACGGATGGCGAGCCGGTCGCGTTCGGCGGCTTCGCCGGCCTTGCCGACCGCCATCACCACGCGGCCCCAATTGGCGTCCTCGCCGGCGATCGCGGTTTTCACCAGCGGCGAGTTGGCGATGCTCATCGCGATCCGGTGCGCGCTGCGATCGCTCTCCGCGCCGGATACCACGATCTCGATCAGCTTCTGCGCACCCTCGCCATCGCGCACCACGAGCATCGCGAGCTGGTGGCACAGGTCGGCCAGCGCCGCGCGAAACGCATCGGCCCCTGCGCTGTCGCCGGTGAGCGGCGCGTTGCCCGCTTGGCCCGTGGCGAAGGCGAGCACGGTGTCGCTGGTCGAAGTGTCGCCATCCACGGTGATGCACGAAAAGCTCCGCGCGTTCGCCGCCGACAGCGCGGTCTGGAGGAAGGCGGGCTCCACCGCGGCATCGGTGAAGACGAAGCCGAGCATCGTCGCCATGTCGGGCGCGATCATGCCCGAGCCCTTGATGATCCCGGCCAGCGTCACGGTGCGGCCATCGACGATCGCGGTGGTGACGGCACCCTTGGTGAAGGTGTCGGTCGTCATGATCGTGGCGGCGGCCTCCTCCCAGCCGCAGGGGGCGGCACCGAAGGCGGCGTCGAGCCCCGCTTCGGCCTTGTCGATCGGCAGCGGCACGCCGATCACCCCGGTGGAGGCGACGAACACGTCCGACGGGTGGCAGCCCAGATGCGCCGCGGTGCGCGCGGCGATCGCCTCGACCGCGCTGCGCCCGCGATGACCGGTAAAGGCGTTGGAATTGCCGGCATTCACGACCAGCGCGCGCGCCTGTCCGAGCGTCAGCGCGGCGCGGCACCATTCCACCTCGGGCGACGGGCAGCGGCTGTTCGTCAGCACGCCGGCCACGGTCGTGCCGGGCTCCAGCGTCACGAAGGTCAGATCGCAGCGGTCCCAGCTCTTGTAGCGCGCCCGCGCGACGCGGGGCATGACGCCGGCGATCGGCGGCAGCGGCGGAAAGGGCGTGGCAAGCGGCGAACGATCGGACGACATCGGCATTTCCCGCGACTGGCTTGGAGGATGAGGCCTCGGGCGTTAGCGTCGCCGCCGGGCAGAGCAAGCGCCTTGCGATGCCGATCCGACCGATGCCGGGATCGGCGGGGCAGGGGTGTACGACGGGCCGTTCCCTTTTTACGTTGGACGATCCCGGCCCCGATCCCTATGTCCGATCCGCTATGAACCTGTTGCTGCTCCTGTCTGCCCTCCTGTCCGCGCTGAATGGCGTGGGCGTGGCGGTCCGCCGGCCGGAACTGGCGCAGTCGGTCGCGCAGATCGCCGCAGCCGCGGACAGGGTCTGCGACACGACCGCCGCCGCGTCGTCGCGGCCGCGAGCGGCGATGCCCTCGCTGGCGCAGGTCGCGGCGGCCGGTACGCGCCGCGCGGTGCCGCTGTTCGCAGCCATCGCGCCATGGACAGAGCGCCGGCGCGAATAGCGGCCGGCCGGCGGTTTCCGTTGCGGCACCGCGCGCCTTCTTCCCGATTATCGCTGGCAGCCGCTTCGATCGGTGCCGCTGCGTCTCTTGCTATCCAGGAATTCCCATGTTCGGTGGCTTCGCCAAATCGCTGTTCGGTTCGTCCAACGACCGTTACGTCAAATCGCTCAACCCGATCCTCGCCAAGATCGCCGCCTTCGAGCCCGCGCTCCAGGCGATGGGCGACGATCAGCTCGCAAACCAGACCGTGCTGTTCCGCGAGCGGCTCGGCAATGGCACGAAGCTCGACGATTTGCTGCCCGAGGCCTTCGCCACGGTGCGCGAAGCGGCGCGCCGGGCGCTGGGGCAGCGGCATTACGACGTGCAGATGGTCGGCGGCATCGTGCTCCACCGCGGGGAGATCGCGGAGATGCGCACGGGCGAGGGCAAGACGCTCGTCGCCACGCTTGCCACCTATCTGAACGCGCTGCCCGGCAAGGGCGTTCACGTCATCACCGTCAACGACTATCTCGCCGCGCGCGATTCGGACTGGATGGGGCAGGTGTATCGCTTCCTCGGCCTGACGGTGGGTGTGATCGTGCCCAACCTGACCGACGAGCAGCGCCGCGACGCCTATGCCGCCGACATCACCTACGGCACCAACAACGAATTCGGCTTCGACTATCTGCGCGACAACATGAAGTACGACCGCGCGTCGATGGTGCAGCGGCCGTTCGCGATGGCGATCGTCGACGAGGTGGATTCGGTGCTGATCGACGAGGCGCGCACCCCGCTCATCATCTCCGGCCCCACCGACGACAAGTCCGAGCTGTACATGCAGGTGGATGCGGTGGTGCGGCTGCTCGATCCGATCGATTACGAAAAGGACGAGAAGCAGAAGTCGATCATCCTGACCGAGGACGGCACCGAAAAGGTGGAGCGGATGCTCGAAACCGCCGGGCTGCTCGAGGGGCAGAACCTGTATGATTTCGAGAATACGCAGGTGGTCCACCACCTGAACCAGGCGCTGCGCGCGAATATGATGTTCAAGCGCGACACCGACTATATCGTCAAGGACGGCAAGGTCATCATCATCGACGAATTCACCGGCCGCATGATGGACGGCCGGCGCTGGTCCGACGGGCTGCACCAGGCGGTCGAGGCCAAGGAGGGCGTGACGATCGAGCCCGAGAACCAGACGATGGCCTCGATCACCTTTCAGAATTATTTCCGCATGTACCCGAAACTCAGCGGCATGACCGGCACCGCGGCGACCGAGGCGGCCGAATTCTACGACATCTACAAGATGAACGTGGTGACGATCCCGACGAACGTGCCCATCCAGCGCGAGGACGAACAGGACGAATTCTACAAGGACACGCAGGACAAGTTCCGCGCCATCGCCAAGAAGATCCGCGTCCATGCCGAGCGCGGGCAGCCGGTGCTCGTCGGCACCGTCTCGATCGAGAAATCCGAACTCCTCTCCGAATTTCTCCAGCACGAGGGCGTCGCCCACAAGGTGCTGAATGCGCGCCACCACGAGATGGAGGCGCATATCGTCGCACAGGCGGGCCGCGCGTCCGCGGTGACGATCGCGACCAACATGGCGGGGCGCGGCACCGACATCCAGCTCGGCGGCAATCTCGAATTCCGCATGCTCGACGAGCATCCCGACCTGACGGCCGGCACGCCCGAATATGAGGCCCGCGCCGCCGAGATCCTCGGCGAGATCAAGCAGGAAAAGGCCGCCGTGCTCGCGGCCGGCGGCCTGTTCGTGCTCGGCACCGAGCGCCACGAGAGCCGCCGGATCGATAACCAGTTGCGCGGCCGTTCGGGTCGGCAGGGCGATCCGGGGCTCAGCCGCTTCTATCTCAGCCTCGATGACGACCTGCTGCGGATCTTCGGCCCCGACACGCTGTTCGCCAAGATGATGCGCAACAACATCGAGGATGGCGAGGCGATCGGCTCCAAATGGCTGTCCAAGGCGATCGAGACCGCGCAGAAGAAGGTCGAGGCGCGCAATTACGACATCCGCAAGCAGGTCGTCGAATATGATGACGTGATGAACGACCAGCGCAAGGTGATCTACGAGCAGCGCGCCGACATCATGGATGCGGACGGTGTGAGCGAGATGGTCGACGACATGCGCGCCGAGACGGTCAATACGATCGTCGGCAGCGCCTGCCCGCCCAACAGCTATCCCGAGCAATGGGACGTGGAGGGCATGCGCACGCGGCTCGCCGAGGTGTTGAACCTGCAGCCGCCGCTCGAGGAATGGCTGAAGGAAGAGGCGATCGATCCCGAGATCGTGGAGGAGCGCGTGCGCGCGGCGGCGGACGCTTCGGTCGCGGCCAAGTCGGCCGATCTGTCGCCCGAGACCTGGACGTCGGTCGAGAAGTCGATCCTGCTCCAGAATCTCGATCATCACTGGAAGGAGCATCTGTCGACGCTCGATGCGCTTCGCCAAGTGGTGCATCTTCGCGCCTATGCGCAGAAGACGCCGATCAACGAATATAAGCAGGAGGCGTTTTCGCTGTTCGAGCGGATGCTGGACAATATCCGCGAAGACGTGACGCGCACCATCGCCTTTGCCGAGTTCCAGATGCAGGCGCCGGTCGGCCTGCCCGAACTCCCCGACTTCATCACGACCCATTTCGACCCGTTCACGGGTGAGGACAATTCGCACGATACCGACGGTGGTTCGCTGGGCTTCGTCTCGACGCAATTGCCGCCGCTCCAGATCCCGCAGCCCCAGCCGGCCGAGTTCGGAATGGATCCGGCCGATTGGATGGGTCAGGTGAGCCGTAATGCGCCATGCCCGTGCGGATCGGGCCTGAAATACAAGCACTGCCACGGCGCGGTGACGAGCGCCGCCTGATACGAAAAGGGCCGGTGGTCGTAAACCACCGGCCCCTTCTTTTCCGAGCGATACGCCTCAGTAGGAACGCGGCGCCGCTGCCGGCCGCGGCGGTGGCGGGTTGCCGCGATTGTCACGCTCCTGTCCGGGCAGCACGATCGTCGGCCCCAGCGTCTCGACGACGCGGTGCGCATCGAAGGCACGGATGTTGCCGGTGGGAATGGGCCCGCGGCGCATCACGATCTCCGCGGTCGCCTCGAACTTGTCGACGGTCTGAATGTCGAAATCGTCGCCGAAGCCACCAAAGCCGCCGAACCCGCCATAGCCGAAGCCACCGCCAAACCGGCGCCAGCCATAGCCGCGACCGTAGAAGTTCCACGACGGGCCCCAATAGCCGCCGAACCCGCCATAGCCCCAGCCCGGACCACCGATGCCTGGCGTGCTGTAGGTGCGCGAGCGCAGCTTGGTGTCGCGGTCTGCCATCAGGAAATAGTCATAGCCCTGCTGGAGCGTCAGCTCGGCCGACCGGAAGAACAGATAACGCTCCACCGTGTCGCGCGAGGTGACGCTGTTGCCCGCGAAGCTGACGAGGAAGCGGCCCGGCTCGATCATGCGATCGCTGTAGCCGGTGCGATCGAACCCGCGGCCGGTGGCGGGGCGGTAGGCGGTTTCGGTCGCGCAGCCCGCGACCAGAAGGACGCTCGACGCGAGCGCGGCAAGCACGAGCTTGCGACCGAAAGGGTTTGGCATGTGTATCGTCTCCGTTCGCGATCCATACGGCGAAACGCCCCGTATTAACCGCTGCTGATGGAACGTGCGATGAACAGGTTCGATCCAGCGATGAAACGTTGTTCATGTTCCGATCAGATGGAGCGCCAGCGAACGGCGATGCGGGCGGCGGCGATGTTCGAACAGATAGATGCCCTGCCACGTTCCGAGCGCCGGACGCCCCGCGATGATCGGGATCGCCAGATGCGTCTGCGTCAATGCGGTGCGCAGATGCGCCGGCATGTCGTCCGGCCCTTCGTCGTCATGCGCATAGGCGGGGCTCTCGGGCGCGAGCCGCGCGAAATAGGATTCCATGTCGCTGAGTACCTCGGGCGACGCATTTTCCTGGATCAGCAGCGACGCAGAGGTGTGGCGGCAGAAGACGGTGAGCAGCCCTTCGTCCACCCGCTCGCCCGTGACCCACTCCAGGATCGGCCGCGAAACGTCGAGCATCCCGGGACGGCGGGTTTCGACAGTGAGAATGGTGGTGGCCTGACGCATCGGCGTTGAACGCGTTGGCGGTGAAGATGCTCCGGGCATCGCCGCCCGTCCGCCGTGACGCCCGCTTGACATGCTCTTGTCAGACGGTAGCGCTAACAGCCCAGGCTAATCATAGCCGGTCATTGGAGAGGACAGGATGGAGCGTGAGCCCAGTCGCCCGGCCAACGGCGGTTCACCCTGTTCTCGCCCGACGCGATCGCGGATCTGTATGTCGGGCCGATCGATCATACGATGGCCGGGCAGCCGGTCAGCCTCGCGGTGGGGGCGGCGCCCGGTGATCCGCGCTTCCCGCGCTTCGCCGCCGGCCAGGCGCGCGCCATGACGGTCGACCTGTCACCGGGCGATGCGTTGTACATGCCCAAGCTCTGGCGGCATCCGCTCGATCATCTGCCCGTCGAGCGGCACGGCATCCTCGGCCGGGGCCAGCATGGCCGGGTGCGGGCGATGGTGATGCGGCTGCTGCGCGGCTGAGCGGCCGGGCTCAGCGAACCATGATCTCGAACGGACCGGCCGGCAATTCCGCATCGTCCACCAGATTGACGACTGGGGTGTCCGCCCATGCATAACGGACTCGCGTCGTGGGGCGACCGTCCCCCGCGAGCGTCATCGCATCGCCCGCCGCGTGGCCCGCAGCATAACGGCATGATCCGGTCGCAGCGCCACATAGCTCGAAGCCGATCGCGACATCGCTGCTGCGGGCGTGCAGCGCACCGGTGACGTCGGCGAAATGCAGCGTTACCCCTCCATCCGCGCCGCGGACGGCGCTCGCGATGCGCGGACCGGAGCCCGGGGCTGGATCGCGATAGGCGAGCGTTCGCATCGCGCGCGCCAGCCGGCGGCCGACTTCGTGCTTCTCGCCCGGATGGATGTCGAGCGGATCGCCGATATCGACGGTGATCGCGACCGCGGCATGGCCGTCCGCCTCCGCCACGCGGCGCTGCGTATCGCGGATATAGCCCCAGCCGCTGTCGCCCGGCTTGATGGCCGGCTTGCCGTAGCCCGACAGCGAGGCGATGACGAAGGGCAAAGCGGGCTCGCCGAACTGGCCGCGCCACGCGGCCATCATCGCGCGGAGCCGGTCGGCATAGCCGGGCAGTCCGGTATCCGATTCGCCCTGATACCAGGCCACGCCGGCGAGCCGGACGGGGCCGAGCGGCGCAATCATCGCGTTGTACAAGGTGCCCGCGCCGGTGATGTCGTCCCACGGCACGCGCGGCGTCGTGCCCAGGTCCTTGGCGACGACGGCATACCGCCATCCGCCGCCGAGCGGGATGGCGCTGCCGTCCGCGAGTACGAGCTTCATCACGTCCGCGGGGCCGGGCATGCCGCCGCTGCCATAGGCATTGGCGACGCTGACGGTGACGACGTTGCGGCCGGGCACCAGCGTGCCGGTCGGCACCGGGTACAGCCGCGGGCCGCCATTGCCGCTGCCGCCGACCGGCTTGCCGTTGATCCAGGTGCGGTCGGCATCGTCAACCGGACCCAGCGCGATCGTCGCCGACTGGCGTGCCTGTTCCGGGGTGAGCGTCACCGCGTTCTGATACCAGAGGAGCCCGAGGAACGTCGCGAGCGCGGGATCGCCCCAATCCTGGTAATTGCCGACCTTCGGCACCGGTCGCCACCCCAGCGAGGCATCGGGCTGCCAAGGCTCGTGGCCGATCGCATCGCCGGTCTGCCGGCGCCACCAATCCTCCCATTGCTCGCCCGCGACGCGGTTCGCCGCGGCGGGATCGCGTGCATAGAGCGCGAGCAGCTCGGCCTCGCGCGTCCGCCCGGCCGCGCGCTGCGCCGCGTCGCCCATCCAGGCGCTGATCTGCGAGCCGCCCCAGCTCGAATGGATCGCGCCGATCGGCACCTTGGCCGTCCGGCGCAGATCCTGCGCCATGTAGAAGCACGCCGCGGAAAAGCCGGGAGCCGTTTGCGGCCCGGCCGCCGCCCAGGCCGGTTGGCGATCGAAGCGGGCCAGGGGCGTCAGCGCGGCGACCTTCGGGATCGTCACCAGCCGCAACTGATCGTCGACCGGCCCGAACTGCGCGGCATAGCTGTCCTGCATCCGCTCGACGGGCATCTCCATGTTGCTCTGCCCCGAACACAGGAAGACGTCGCCGATCAGGATATCGTGCAGGACCACCGCGCCGCTGTTCGCGGTCACGAGCAGGTCGAACGGTCCACCCGCGGCGGCGACGGGCAGCACCACGCGGAACCTGCCCGTCCGGTCGGCCGGGGCGGACGCCGCGACCGTGCCGAGCGTCGCGGTGACAACCTCACCCGGCATCGCGTCGCCGACGATGACGATCGGCTGGTTGCGCTGGATCACCGCATGGTCGGCGAGCACGCCCGCGACGCGCGGCGCGGCCAGGGCGGCGGCGGGGATCGCTGCGCTCGTCAGCAGGGCCAGTGCAACCAGAGAGGCGCGGGTCATCGGCACGATCCTGAAAAAGCGGTTGGTGATGGGCGGTCGGCCGCCGGTCGCGGGGTCGGGCCGGTCAGCGCCTGCCGCCGACCGTCGGGAAGCGATAGACGATGACGTTGCGATAGACCTGACCCGGATCGAGCCGCGCCGAACCGAATTCGGGCCGGTTGGGCGTATCGGGAAAGACCTGCGGTTCCAGGGCGAGGCCGTCGCCCTGCCGATAGGCGTGGCCGGATTTGCCGATCGCGGTGCCGTCGAGGAAATTGCCCGTGTAGAGTTGCACCCCCGGCTGGTTGGACGACAGCTCCAGGACGCGACCGGTCGACGGCTCCTCGACGCGCGCCTGGAGGCGGGGCGCCGCGGACATGCCATGCGCGATCACGTAATTTTCGTCATAGCCTTGGCCGAAGATGATCTGGTCGTCGCTCGCGTCGCGGATGCGGTCGCCGATGCGGGTGGGCTTGCGGAAATCCAGCGGCGTGCCCGCCACCGGCCGGAACGCGCCGGTGGGGATCAGCGTACGGTCGACCGGCGTCGTGGTTTCGGCCGGGATGGTCAGCACCGCGTCGTACACCGATCGGCCCGCCGCCTCGCGGGAGAGATTCCAGAAGCTGTGGTTGGTGATGTTGACGATCGTCGGCTTGTCGGTGGTCGCCTTGTATTCGAGCGTGAGCGCGTCGTGCTCGTCGAGCGAATAGGTGGCGGTGACCTGCAGCGTGCCGGGATAGCCCTCTTCGCCGTCGGGGCTCGTATAGGCGAGCGTGACGTGCGCGGTGGGGCCGCCCGCCACGTCGACGATCCGCCACAGCCGCTTGTCGAAGCCGTGAACGCCGCCGTGAAGCGCGTTCGTCTTGTCGTTGATGGCCAATTGATGCGCGGTGCCGTCGATCGCGAACCGGCCGCCCCGGATGCGGTTGGCGTAGCGGCCGACGGTGGCGCCAAAATAATTGGGTGCGCGAAGATAGCCGGTCATGTCGCGATAGCCGAGCACGATGTCCGCCGATCGTCCCGCGCGGTCTGGCACCTCCACCGCTTGCAGGATCGCGCCCCAGCTCAGGACGCGCACCCGCATGCCGTGCGCGTTCGTCAGCGTGACCGCCTCGACCGGCTGGCCGTCGCGGGTGGTGCCGAACGCGACACGGTCGGCCTTGGCGGCAAGCGCGCTGCCGGGCAGCGCAACGCCGAGCAGCGCGCTCGCGGCGATCAATCGGTGAGCCAAGCCATCCTCCATCGTGTTCGCGTCATCGTGCGCGCAACATCCTGCATCCGTCTATGGCGGGACAAGTGGTTGCGCAACCATTGCACGCAGGCGGACCGACGCTCAGGGCGAAACGCGGTCGTTGAGCCCGCGGCGCGAACGTCAGGATAACCCCGCCGACGATAACGCTTACATCTCGACGGGCGCCGGCCTCGTCCATAGACACGCGGCATAAACAGACATGGAGAGGTATGACATGCGCCGCCAACCCCGTTTCGCCGTGGCCGTCCTGACTTTGACGATCGCTGCGCTGAGCCCGGTTCCGGCGGTCGCGCAGGCCACCGAGGACGCCACCGCGACGATCCACGCCGATCGGCCCGGCCCGGTGATGAACCGGCAGGTGTTCGGCCAGTTCGCCGAACATCTCGGCCACGGCATCTATGGCGGCATCTGGGTCGGCGAGAAATCCGCCATCCCCAACGACCATGGCTATCGCCGCGACGTGCTCGACGCGCTGCGCGCCATCAAGGTGCCCGTGGTGCGCTGGCCCGGCGGCTGCTTCGCCGACGATTACCATTGGCGCGACGGCGTCGGCCCGCGCGCGAAGCGGCCGGTGAAGATCAACACCAACTGGGGCGGAGTGGACGAGGACAACGCGTTCGGCACCAACGAATATATGGGGCTGGCCGAGCGGCTCGGTGCGGAGGCCTATATTTCCGCCAATGTCGGCAGCGCACCGCCGAGCGAGACCGAACAATGGCTGGAATATATGACCTCGCCCACCGGATCGACGCTGGCGAAGGAACGCGCGGCGAACGGCCATCCGGCACCGTTTCCGGTTCGGTATATCGGCCTCGGCAACGAACTATGGGGCTGCGGCGGCAACATGCGCGCGGATTATGCCGCCGACCTGACCAACCGCTACGCGCAGTTCGCCAAATCGGGCAGCGGCAAGATGCTGAAGATCGCCAGCGGCCCGAGCGACGCGGATTACGCCTGGACCGAAACGCTGATGCGCCTGTCGGGCAAGTATATCGATGGGCTGTCGCTGCATTACTACACCCGGCCGCGCGACAAGGAATGGGGCGACAAGGGCGCCGCGCTCGGCTTTCCGGAACATGAGTGGGCGACGACCATGGCGCACACGCTGCAAATGGACGAGTTCGTCACCAAACATTCCGCGATCATGGACAAATATGATCCCGGGAAGAAGACGTGGCTGGTCGTGGACGAATGGGGAACGTGGTACGATCCCGCGCCGGGCAGCAACCCCGGCTTCCTCGTTCAGCAGAACAGCGTGCGCGACGCGGTGGTCGCCGGGCTCAACCTCAACATCTTCGCGCACCATGCCGATCGGGTGAAGATGGCGGCGGTCGCGCAGATGGTGAACGTGCTGCAGGCGATGCTGCTCACGGACGGCGCACGGATGGTGAAGACCCCCACCTATTGGGTGTTCGATCTCTACAAGCCGTGGATGGATGCGACCACCTTGCCGGTCGACCTTCGATCGCCCTGGTATCACGATCAGGAGGTGGCGGTGCCGGCGGTCAGCGTGTCGGCGGTGCGCGACGCGGCGGGGCAGGTGCACGTCGCGCTCGTCAACCTCGATCCGCACCGTGCGATCGCGACGTCGCTCTCGCTCGCCGGGGTTCAGGCGACGGCCGTGACGGGGCGGATGGTGACCGGCCCCGCGATGGATTCGCACAACAGCTTCGACCAGCCCGATGCGGTGCGGCCGGTGGCGTTCACCGGCGCGCAGGCGAACGGGAGCACCCTGACGGCGACGCTGCCGCCTATGTCGGTAGTGGTGCTGGATCTGCGTTGAGGCGCGTCGCCGATCGGGCCGGGGGCCGCGGCCACCGCCGCGTCACAGCGGGATGGCGGCGGCCTGGGTGGTGGTGAACGGGGCCGACTGACCGGGAACGCCGGTGTCCGGTTGCCCCGATCCGATCGTCACGCGGTATCGCCCCACCATCACGTGCCGGATGCCGTCTGCCCCCACTGCGCTCAGATCGCGCGGCGACAGGTCGAAGGTGAGGGTGCGGTGCTCACCCGCCTTCAACGCCACGCGCTGATAGCCACGCAGCGCGACGCGCGGCGCGCCGGGTTCGTCGGGGAAGTTGAGGTAGAGCTGCGCCACCTCGTCGCCCGCACGGGTGCCCGTGTTGCTCACCTCGGTCACGATGCGCATGCCGCCCTGCGCCCCGGATGCCGACGGCGTGACGGTCAGCGGCGCATAGGCGAAGCTGGTGTAGCTCAGCCCGTAACCGAACGGATAGACCGGCGTGCCGGTGAAATAGCGATAGGTGCGCCCCGTCATCGCATAGTCGCTGAACGGCGGCAGATCGGCGACGCTGCGGTAGAAGGTCAGCGGCAGGCGCCCGCCCGGGTCGGCGCGGCCGGTCAGCACGTCGGCCACCGCCGCGCCGCCCGACTGGCCGGGATACCACGCCTCGACGATGGCCGCGGCATTGTCCTTGGCCCAGGACAGGTTGATCGGGCTGCCGTTCATGGCGACGACGATCAGCGGCTTGCCCGTCGCCTTCGCGCGCTCGAGCATCCGGACCTGATCGGGGGCGAGGTCGAGCGAGGTCTTGTCGCCGCCCTTGAAGCCAGGCACGTCGACGCCCGTCTCTTCCGCCTCCAGGTCCGAGGTGAGGCCCACCACTGCGACGATCACGTCGGCGCGGCGCGCGGCATCATCCAGATCCACGTCGGGCTGCGCCGAGATCCGCTTCCACACCAGATCGGTGTTGCCGAAGCCGCGCGCGGTCGACACGATCCGCACGGCGTAGCGATGGCCCTTCGTCAGCGTGATCGTCTTCAGCGTCGGCAAGGGGCTGTGGTGATCGGCGCCGACGTCGAGAAACGTCTTGCCGTCCAGTTCCAGTAGGCCGCTTCCGCCAAGACCCAGGCGATAGCTGCCGGTTTCCGGGGGCACGATGAAGCCCGTCCATTCGGCGCGGTGATAGTCGTTGACGGCGGGCAGATCGAAGGCGCGGTTGGCCACATCGGCTTCGCGCCGAGTCACGACCGCGTCCGTTTCGTAGCGGAGCGCCGCCATCTGCGCGCCGTCCGTCCCGGGGGCGAACGGCAGCACGGGCGGCGTGACCGGGTTGTAATAGCGGGCGAGCAGCCCCGGCTTGCCGTCGGGCGCCCGGAGCGCGCTCGTCGGGATCCGGTCGCCATCGGTGATCGACTCGCCGAAGGGCACCAGCGTCACTTGGCCCCCACCGACCGCGCGGCGCAGGCCGTCGACGACCGACACCGGCGGCGCGGACAGCGCCGAGGAATAGTTGCCGCGCAGCACGCGCGTGGCGTCTCCGAGCGGCCCCACGACCGCGATGCGCACGCCGGGGCGCAGCGGCAGCACGCCGTCGTTCTTGAGCAGCACCAGGCTCTTGCGCGCGGCTTCCAGCGCCAAGGCGCCGTGATCGGGGGCGCCGATCATGCGGACCGGCACGATCCCGGGTGCACCGGCGATGCCCGGCAGGTCGCCGTTGCGCAGGCGCGCGGAAAACAGCCGGGTGAGCGTCCGGTCGATATCCGCCTGCGAGATCAGGCCGCGCCCGACCGCTTCGCCGAACCGGTCGGGCAGGCCGCCGACATCGCCGATCGTCTGCGTGTTGCACTCGTTGTCGACGCCGGCCTTCATCGCCGCGGCGACCGCGGTGGCCTGATCGGGTGCATATTTGTGGTTGTCGGCGATATCCTTCACCGCGTCGCAGTCGGACACGACATAGCCGCGAAAGCCCCACGCCCCGCGCAGATGGTCCTTCAACAGCAGGTCGCTGGCGCAGGCGGGCTGGCCGTCTATGCGGTTATAGGCGCACATGATCGACCCGGCATGCCCCTCCACGATCGCGGCGCGAAAGGCGGGCAGATAGGTGTCCTCCAGATCGTGCGGCGAGACATAGACATTGGCCATGTGGCGCGTCGATTCCGGGCCGCTGTGCACGGCGAAATGCTTCGGGGTCGAGATCACGTTCGGAAGGTCGGGATCGGGGCCCTGCATGCCGGTGACGAACGCCACGCCCATGTGCGCGGCGAGATAGGGGTCCTCGCCATAGGTTTCCTGCCCGCGCCCCCAGCGCGGATCGCGGAAGATGTTGATGTTGGGCGACCAGGTGTCGAGCCCGGTGCCGATCCGACCGAGATGCCCGGTCTGGCGGCCCAGCGTGTGCAGCGCGCGCACCTCCATGCTGATCGCGCCCGCCACGTCATGGACGAGCGGCGCATCGAAGCTGGCGGCGAGGCCGATCGGCTCGGGAAAATTGGTGGTCGGCAACGGACCGAGCGCGCCGTGCAGCGATTCCGTCCACCAGTTATAGGCGGGAATCCCCAGCCGCGGGATCGCCGGCGCGACGTTCAGCAACTGGGGCAGCTTTTCGGCCAGCGTCATGCGCGCCACGATCGCGGCCGCGTCTTCGTCGGCGCGCGCGCGTACCGTGTCGGACGGGGCTTGCACCTGTGCGGACGCGGGCGTCCATGCGAACAGGATACCCGCAAGCAGCGCGGCACGGCGCATGGCCAGGTGCTTGGGCACGATCGATCCCCTCCATTGTTGTCGGAGCGATCTAGCGCGGCCCGAACAGCATTGGCTACGCCGTTTTCTAAGCCTGTATCCAGTATATAGCGGCTGCAACGGCGCCGTCTGGCCCGGTTGCGCGATTGACATCGACGCGTTTTGCCGGACAAGCCATGGGCCCATGGCAGGGTGAGGAGATGGAATGACGCGATCGATCCGGTCAGGCCTGGGCCGTCGCCTGCTCCTGCTCGTCACCGCCGCGCTGGTGCCGGCCTGCGCCTGCGCTGCCGACCCGCTGGCGCCCACCGGCCGATGGAGCGCGAACATGCGCGGCCAGGCGCCGGTGCCCCCGATGGGATGGAGTTCCTGGAACGCATTTGCCACCGACGTGACGGAAGAGAAGATCCTCGCCTCGGCCGAGGTCATCGCGCGTTCGGGGCTGGCCGCGAAGGGCTATCGCTACATCAACATCGACGATGGCTGGTGGCTGAAGCGCCGTCAGCCGGACGGCCGGGTCCTGATCCGCACGGCCAATTTCCCCTCCGCAAATGTGCCGGGGCAGGATCCGAGCTTTCGCCCCCTGACCGATCGCCTGCACGCGATGGGGCTCAAGGCGGGGATCTACAGCGATATCGGGCGCAATTCGTGCGGGCAGGTATTCAGCTCCACCATGCCCAACCAGCCCGAGGGCAGCGTGGCGGAACGCGAGATCGGCCTGTACGGCCATGTCGATCAGGATATCCGGCTGTATTTCGCCGATTGGGGGTTCGACTTCATCAAGGTCGATGGCTGCGGCATCCGCGCCCTGACGGCGAGCAATCCCGATGTCCGATCCGGCAAATACCGGCTCTTCACACCGCTCGACGACGCGGACTCGCTCGCGCGCACGAACGTCCCGGCGGCGCGCGCACTCTATGCCGACGTCGCAAGGACGCTGGCGCGCTACAGGCCCGACAACGACTATCTGTTCTCGATCTGCCTGTGGGGATCGGCCGACGTGCGCGCCTGGGGCAAGGATCTCGGCGGTCTGTCGCGCACCAGCGAGGATCTGTCGCCGCAATGGGGCCGGATGCTCCACAATTTCGATTCGGTGACGCACCGTGCGCTCTACGCGCATCCCGGTTCGTGGAACGATGCCGACATGCTGTATGTCGGCAGCGGCGATTTCGACGACCGGCACCCGACCGAGGCACGCACCCATTTCGCGCTATGGGCGATGGAAAATTCGCCGCTGTTCATCGGCTACGATCTGCGCCGCGCGTCGCCGGCGCTGCTGGATCTGCTGGGCAATGCGCGCATCATTGCGGTGAACCAGGATCGGGCGGGCAACCAGGCCACGCTGGCGTTCGACTCGGACGAGGTGCAGATCCTCGTCAAGACGCTGGCCGACGGGCAAAAGGCGGTCGCGCTGTTCAACCGCGGCAGCGGTGCCGCCGACGTGACGCTGACCGCGAGCCACCTGGCCATGGTCGATACCGCCGATGTCGAGCTGACCGATCTATGGTCGGGCGCGCGGTCCCGCTTCGTGGGGGAGCATGGATTTCATCTGGCGCCGCGGCAGACCTTGATCTTCACCGCACGCGGCACGCGCCTGCTCGCCAACGGGCTGTTCCTGTCCGAACAGCCGGGCAGCGTGAACCCCGCGGTGGACGGCGTCGAGGTGCCGACGCCCGATCCGCTCATCCACCGTGCGCCGCTCGCCTGGCGCGGCACGCACGGATCGGGCGATTTCCCACGTTATGGCGGCTGGGGCGGTGCGCAAGTCGATCGCACGCCCTACGATCAACCGATCCGGATCGCCGACCAGGCGGTGGACCATAGCATCGGCGTGCTGGCGAATTCCCGGCTCGAAGTGCGCAATGCCGGGTTCACGCGGTTCAGCGCGCGCGTGGGCGTCGACGATGCGACGACGGAGCGGCAGCGGGGAGTCACGTTCCTCGTGTTCGGCGACGGCCGGCTGCTCGCCCGCTCGCGTCTGGCGCGCGGCGGCGATCCGGCCCGGGTGCTGACGGCGAACGTCGCGGGGGTGCGGATCATCGAACTCGTCGCGCAAAGCCCCGGCGCCGGTGGCTCACGCATCTCGGCCGATTGGGGAGAGGCGGCGCTGACCCGGTGACGGTAGCAAAGCCGTTCTCCGGGCCGCGCGATGCCGCAGCAAATGTCCGTTTCCACTCAGACAAACCCGCCGCGGGGATGGTCGAGGAAGCGCTACCGCCGCCGACCGGGCTCGCGTCCTATTTCACACCGGCGATGCCCGGCGCCGTCGCACCGGACGAGGATGGCTTCCTGCGCCGCTGGATGCTGCTGGAACCGGTCGTCAAGCCCAACTGCACCAATGCCGGCTTCACCCCCAGCTATGCGCGCGACGCGCTCGCACTCAGCCATTATCCCGGCCGGCTGGGCGATTTGCCGCGTGACGGCGATGTGGCGCCCGGGGGGGGATGCGCTGGCATGCGCTCGATTCCACGCTGTTCGACGTCAAGCTGTTCAACCTGGCGCAGGGGCTGGGCAAGCCGACCTATGGGGTGATCTTCTGGGCGAGCACCGTGGTGAACAGCCCGCACGAGATGCGCTACGTCCGGCTGGCGGTCCGCTCCAATTCCGCGTCCTTGTGGTGGCTCCACGGCAAGGAGGTCGCCGGCCTGTTCGGCGATCGCCGCATGCAGCAGGGCGATGTCGTGTCGGCGCCGCTGACGCTGCACAAGGGGCGCAACGTGCTGCGCGGCGCGGTCATCAACGGTCCAGGCCTCAGCGATTTCTGCGTGCGTTTCCTCGACGCGGACGGCCGGCCGGTCCGCGACCTTGCCATCGCGGTGAAATAGCGCGGCTGCGCCCGACCGGACCGACCGCCCGATTGATCCGGAGACGCCATGAAGTACGCAGCTTTCGCCACAACGTGCCTCAGCCTTCTGCTGGCGATGCCGGGCGCCGCCACCGCCCAGTTGGCCCGCGAACCGTTCATTCACGATCCGTCCACCATCGCGCTGTCGGACGGCCGCTATTACACCTTCGGCACGCGCAGCGGCGGCCTGGTGTCGGACGATGGCTGGACATGGCATAGCGGCGGTGGCGGCGGTGGCGGCGGCGTGGCGCCCGATATCGTCAAGATTGGCGATCGCCATTATGTCGCCAAGGCGGGCGGCTGGTTCGGCGCGCCCTATTACCGGATCGCGATCGCGGGCACCGCGCGTTCGCTGGCGGTGGCCGGCGGCGATGTCGTGGCCGTCCCCGATTTCACCGGCGCGCCCGAGCAATCGTGGCGGATCGATCAACTGACCGATGGCACCTACCGGATCATGCCACGCACGATGACCGGCGCGAAGGTGCCGCTCGCGCTGGTGGCGATCGGTGCCAGCACCCCGGCGCTTGTCCGCTTCGACCTGATGAGCGATGCGGGTCGCTGGAGCTTCCAGCAGCCCTGACGCGGCCGACCGTGCGTCGATCCGCCCAAGCTCAGCCGGACGGACGACGTTTGACAAGCGACGATGGCGCCGGCGCACGCCGGCAGAGGATGAGGAACAGGGTTGATGAGAATGGTGACGACCTCATGGTATCTGACCGGGCTGGCGGCCCTGCTCCAGCCCGTGGCCGCGCCCGCCGCCGATCCGCTCCCGGTGGTCACCACCGTCCCGGCGGCGATCCCGCTCTGGCCGAACGGGGCGCCAGGATCCGAGGGGCGCCGACACGAGGCCGAAATCGGCCGCGATTATTGGGTGCGCAACATCCACGATCCCTCGCTGATCCCGTTCGCGGCGGCCGTCCGGCACAATACGGGGGCGGCGGTGATCGTCGTGCCGGGCGGCGGCCACAAGCTGCTGGTGTGGACCAACGAGGGCACCCGGGTGGCGACCGCGATGAACCGGATGGGGGTTTCCGCCTTCGTGCTGAAATACCGGCTCGCCCGTGAGGAGGGCTCGCGCTACTCCGTCGCGGGCGATGCGGCGGACGATCTGCGGCGCGCGATACGCTGGGTCCGCGCGCATGCGACCGCTTATCACATCGATCCCGCGCGGCTCGGCGTGATGGGCTTTTCGGCCGGCGGCGAGCTGGTGACGCTGGTCGCCGACAATGCCGAGCCGGCCGGGCGGCCGGTGCGCGACGCCATCGACCGGATGGGCGCGCGCCCCGATTTCCAGGTGCTGATCTTTCCGGGACCGGCGGGCCAGCCCGCCGACGCCATCACCCATGCGCCGCCGGCGTTCATCGCCGCGGGTTCGGTGGACCAATGCTGTGCCGCGCCCTCGGTCGCGCTGTACGAGCAGTTGCGCAAGGCACGGATCTCCGCCGAGCTCCACATGTACGCCGGCGCGGACCATGCCTTCAATCTCGACGAAACCGATCGCATCGCCGTCCTGCACTGGCCCGACCGGCTGGCCGACTGGCTTGCGGACGGCGGCTGGCTCGATGGTTCGAAGAATGGCGCATCCGATCGCGGCGCGGCCGGGTCGGGGCAAGCCCGGGATGGAGCCTCTGGGGCTAAGCGGCCTTAGCCCGGAGCGTTGCGGGCTTGTGATCGCCCAGCGCAGGCATGCGACACGGTGGTGGGCCCGGCAGGACTTGAACCCGCAACCTAGCCGTTATGAGCGGCCAGCTCTAACCAGTTGAGCTACAGGCCCACGCCGCGCGGTCCTATAAGCCCGATGCGCCGCTCGCAACCCCGCCGCTCTGGCGATCGAGCACAACGCCGTTCACCACGGCCGCGGGGCGGTGGCGCCACAGCAGGAGGTTGACCTCGGCGGCGAGCGCCATCGCCGCGAACGCCACGAACGCGCCGATCACCATGTCGATCAGATAATGCGTGCCCTCCACCGGCGTGGACAGCAGCATGGCCACGTTGATCGCCAGCACGGGCCAGCGCAGCACCGGATAGCGCCACGCGCCGAAGATGTAGAGCATCGCCGCCGTGGTGTGGAAGCTGGGCGCCGACACCAGCCCGCGCAGCGCGCCGATATCGACATAGTGTATCGCGTGCAGCCGAAGCGCGGGGATCAGCTCGGGCTGCCACAGCGCGCTTTCGGGCATATAGGGCACCGAGCCATGCCAGAGATAGGCGAGCGGGCCGACCGCGGGCATGAAGTGGAACATCGCGAGCGCGATGATCGCCGCCAGCCAGAAAGTCGCGATGAACGCGCGCGCCTCGGCCCGGCGGTTGGTCCAGGCCAGATAGGCGAGGAAGATCGCGGGCGTGACATAGATGCTCTGATAGGCGGCGCGTCCGAGAAGCTGCAGGCTGTGATGCGCGGCGACCGTGCGATACCAGGCGAGCCAGTCGAAATGGAGCATCACGTCCATCCGTTGAAGCCGCGCATCGACGAAGCCATGCGTCGCCGCCGCGCAAGGATAGCTCGCCACCGCGCCGATCAGCGTCACCAGCGTGATGAGCGCATAATATTCGGCGCCGTCGCGCAGCGCGCGCTGCAGCCGCGTGCGGGGATGGCGATAGCCGAAGCGAAGCGCGGCGGCGATCAGGCCGCAAACGTAAAAGGGCGCGTCGTCCGTGGCGAAGGGATCGATCTTCAGCCCCGTGGCCGCCATCATCACCGCCAGCACCGCGAAGCTGACGAGCAGCATCGTCACCAGCCATGTGCCGGGGATCATCCGCACCGGCGGCGTGGCCGGACGCACCGCCGAGCCGCGGTCGATCAGCGACGCGGCGATGGAGGACAATGGATGAATCATTCGCGACCTTTGCATCCGGCGACGACGCGTCGCCGGCTCCCCCCGGAGGATGCGCGATAATCTACGACACCTGAACGTAATATAACAGTCTTATGACGATCCCCCCGATCCGCGGGAGCCTGCGCCGGCCGGGAGCACGACGCAGGCGATCGTTCAGCGGCAGCGGACCTGGCTGTTGTTCTGGTCGATGGCGCGGCCCGCGAGCCCGCCGACCGCTGCACCGAGCAGCGTACCGACGGTTCGCGAATGGCCGCCGTCGATCACGTTGCCGAGAATGCCGCCACCCGCGGCACCGATGATGAGGCCCGTCGTGCCGTCGCTGCGCTTGCAATAATAACGGCCGTCGGTGCCGGCATAGACGCGGTCGTCGGTCGAGAGCGTGCGCTCCTGATAGTTGGAGCCCGAACGGTAATAGCGCACGGGATCATAGCCCTGCTCGACGCGGTCGTCCGGATAGCCGCCATTGTCGTAGCCGGCGGGCGGGGCCTGGCGATAGCCGCCATTGTCGTACCCGCCATTATAGCCGCCGCGCCGCGAGGCCTGGTAGCGTTCGGCTTCCTGGCGATAGATCTGGTATTCCCGATCGAACCGCGCCTGTGCGGCGTTGAAGCGGGCATCGTCCTGCGGGCTCTGCGCGACGGCGGGCATGGCGGTGCCGAGCGTCGCAATGGCGAGACCGGCGGCGAGGAGGCGGGTGAACATGGCAAGGTTCCTCTCGGAAAAGGGCGACCCGACGGTTCGGGCGTGCGGGGAATACGTTGCGCAGGCGAGACGGTTCCTGAACGGGATCGTCGGCTGGCGTTCAGTCGGCCGGCGCGAGCGGCGGTTCGGACGCGGATCGGCCATGTGCTCGCTCCTCCGCTCGCAGGGAGGATTGGGCGACCCGCCGCGTCAGCGTGCGCCGGCGGCCTCGACGAACCGGGTGGCGCGATCGTGGAGGCGGCTGGCGGAATGATCGAGCGTTTCGGACAGTTCGCGGAGCACGACGGCGTCCTTGCCGAGCCCGGCGGCCTTTTCGTTCATGCCCCGCGCACGGTCCGCGATGCCCAGCCCGGCGTCCACGGCCTGATCGACATTGTTCGCGATCGTCCGCGTGGCATCCTGCTGCTCACCGATCGCGGTGTCGATCGCGCGCGAAATGTCGGCGATGGCGGCGATCGCCTGATCGATGTCGCGATGGCCGACCAAAACCTGGTCGAGCACGTGATGAATCGAGCGGACATGCGAACCGACGTCGCGTGCCGCCGTCCGCGTCTGCTCCGCAAGGCTGCGCACTTCGGCGGCGACGACGCTGAAGCCGCGGCCCGCATCGCCGGCATGCGCCGCCTCGATGCTCGCGTTGAGCGCCAACAGGTTGGTGCGTGCGGCGATCTCGCCGATCGTCGCCAACATGGTGTCGATCGTGCGGGTGGTGGTGGCCAGCAGATCGACGCGTTCGCCCGCCGCGCTGACGGTGGAGCGGGCATCGACACGGATCGTCTGCGCGTCGGTCGTTCGCCGCGTCACGCAGTCCAGCGCGTCGTCGAGCATTCGGCCCTGCGTCCCGATCGCCTCCAGCGCGCTCGACGACTGGCGCGTCGCCGTCGCGATCGACAAGGCGTCGCTGCAGGTTTCGTGAGCCTTTCCGGCCACCTGGCGGGCGAACCCGTTCACGCCCAGAGCGATCGTTCGCAGCTCCTGCGCCATGGCGAGGATCTCCGCATTGAACTCGCGCCCCGCCGCATCGAGCCGCGCGACGCGTTCCGCCTCGTCGCGGCTCGCCCGACGATCGCGTTCGACCGACAGGCGGACGAAATCGCGATGGCCCAGCACGCCCGCATAGAAGCCTCCACGGGTCAGGATGATGCCCGCGATCGCGCCTGCCGCGGCGTAGAGTTCGAGCAGATCGGCGGTCGATCCCTGCATCTCGGCGATCGGGCAGAGCCGGATCATCGGCTCGAGAGATCCGCCGAACGCCGGATTCATCGTGAGGGCATGGCCGTAAGGATTGAACAGGATGTCGCGCATCTCGCGCTCCAGGATCATCCCGACCGGCCGGTCGTCCTCCCCGACGACCACCAGGAAGGGCAGATACGGATCGTCGCGAAACCGCTCGAACGCCGTCACGAGCCGGGAGCCGCGCGCGATCGGCGGGCCATAGGAAAAGGCCTCACGATCCTCATCCGCGAACATGATTTGGGACGTGACGGCCATGCCCCCTATTAACCTGAAGCAGTAAACGGGAGTTTATCCGGGCGTGACGCTTTCGTGACGCAGCGCGTCACGGCGCCAGCGTCACGAAACTGTCCATCACCCGTTTCCGCCCCGCCGTTTCGAAATCGATTTCCAGCTTGTTGCCCTCGATCTCGGCGATCGTGCCATAGCCGAATTTCTGATGGAACACGCGCAGCCCCGGCGACACGTCGTCGCGCCCCTTGTTGCCCAGGCTGACCGCGCTCGCGCGCGCCTCGACCACGCGGGCGGGGGTGGTGGCATAGCCGCCGGCCGAGGCCGCGCGCTGCCAGCCCGGGCCGCGTCCGGTGCCCCGCGCCACGTCGGCGAACGGGTCGGCCCGGTCCGACCAGTTCGCCTGCCACAGGCTCGCGCCGCCCGACAGCGTGGTCTCGCTCTCGATATGTTCGGGGGGAAGTTCGCCGACGAAGCGACTGGGAATACTGGAATTCCACTGGCCGTAGATGCGCCGGTTCGCCGCGTGGAAGATCACCGCCAGGCGGCGGGCGCGGGTGATCGCGACATAGGCGAGGCGGCGTTCCTCCTCCAGCGCGGAGGTGCCGCCTTCGTCGAGCGAACGTTGCGACGGGAACAGCCCTTCCTCCCAGCCGACCAGGAAGACGGTGTCATATTCCAGCCCCTTGGCGGCGTGGATCGTCATGATCGTCACTTGCGGTTCGGCGACACGACCTTCGGTGTCCATCACCAGCGAGACATGTTCGAGGAACGCGCCGAGGCTGTCATATTCCTCCATCGCACGCACGAGTTCGGAAAGATTCTCCAGCCGTCCGGCGGCCTCGGCCGATTTCTCGTTCTGGTACATCGCGGTATAGCCGCTCTCGTCGAGCAACTGCCGCGCGAGTTCGGCATGGGGCAGCGTCGTCGCCATCTCACGCCAGCGCGCGATGTCGCCGACGAGGCGGCCGAGCGACTTGCGTGCGGTGCCGGCCAGCTCGTCGGTATCGAGGATGCGCGCGGCGGCGGTGGCGAGCGGCACATGCGTGGCGCGCGCCAGTTGGTGGATACGCGCCACCGCCTTGTCGCCCAAACCGCGCTTGGGCACGTTGACGATGCGTTCGAAAGCGAGATCGTCCGCGGGCTGGTTGACGACGCGCAGATAGGCGAGCGCGTCGCGGATCTCGGCACGCTCGTAGAAGCGGAAGCCGCCGACGATCTTGTACGGCATGCCGGTCGCGATGAAGCGATCCTCGAACTCGCGCGTCTGGTGCTGCGCGCGCACCAGGATCGCGACGCTGTCGAGGCTCTTGCCCGACCGCCGCGCGCTGTCGATCTCCTCGCCGACGCGGCGCGCTTCCTCGGGGCCGTCCCAGACGCCGATCACCTTCACCTTTTCGCCGGCGTCGAGTTCGGTCCAGAGCTGCTTGCCGAGCCGGCCGCCATTGTTGGCGATCACGCCCGATGCGGCGCCCAGGATGTGCGGCGTGCTGCGGTAATTCTGTTCGAGCCGGATCACCTTGGCGCCGGGAAAGTCGCGTTCGAACTTCAGGATGTTCTCGACCTGCGCGCCGCGCCAGGAATAGATCGATTGATCGTCGTCGCCGACGCAGGCGATGTTCCGGCGCTCCTGCGCGAGCAGGCGGAGCCAGAGATACTGGCTCGAGTTGGTGTCCTGATATTCGTCCACCATGATGTAGCGGAAGCGTTTCTGATAAAGCTCCAGCACGTCGCGGTGCGTCTTCAGGATGACGAGCATGTGCAGCAGCAGGTCGCCGAAGTCGCAGGCGTTGAGCGCGACCAGCCGCGCCTGATATTGCGCATAGAGTTCGCCGCCGCGGCCGTTGGCGTAGCGTTCGCTCTCGCCGGCATCGATGTCCGCGGGGACGAGCCCCTTGTTCTTCCACTGGTCGATCAGCCCCGCCAGGCTGCGCGCGGGAAAGCGTTTCTCGTCGATGTCGGCGGCGAGAATGAGCTGTTTCAGCAGCCGCAACTGGTCGTCGGTGTCGAGGATGCTGAAATTGGATTGCAGCCCCACGAGTTCGGCATGGCGACGCAGCATCTTGGCGGCGATCGCGTGGAAGGTGCCGAGCCAGGGCATGCCCTCGACCGCGTCACCCACCAGCCGGCCGACGCGCTCGCGCATCTCGCGTGCGGCCTTGTTGGTGAAGGTGACGCTCAGGATCTCGCTGGGATACGCCTTGCGGGTGAAGAGCAGATGCGCGAGCCGTGCGGTCAAAGCCGCGGTCTTGCCCGTGCCGGCGCCCGCCAGCACGAGCACGGGGCCGTCGGTCGTCAGCACCGCCTCACGCTGTTCGGGGTTCAGGCCGCGGAGATAGGGCGGGTCGGCGGGATTCTGGGCGAGCTGGGTCACCGGTGAACAGGTAGGGAACGCGGGGCTCCAGGGCAACCTTGCGGCGTCGGGGCACGGACTTTCGCGTCGTCTTCATACCGTCGCGAAGCGGTCGCGAGCCCGTCACGGGAGCCGACTAGGGGAGGCGTGCCGGTGATGCCGGCCCGTGATTTCGGTCCGTCAGAGGCGCGATGCGGGCCCGGCGCGGCGGTTGGCAGATCGTCCATCAGGAGAAACATCGTGATTTATTTCGTCTGTCGCGGCGCCGCCGCGGCCGTTTTCGCCATGCTTTGCATCGCGCCCGCCGTCGCCCAGACTCGCGAGCCGGTGCAGGTCCATGTGTCGAGCGCCGGGCTCGACCTCGCCAATCCGCGCGACCGTACGATCCTGGGCGAACGGATCCGCATCGCGGCCGACCAGGCCTGCGTCTCGATGGCGACCGGCCTCGTTCGCGAGCGCGACGAGCAGCAGTGCCACGCCGAAATGCTCCGCGACGGCGCCACGCAGATCGCGGCGATCGCGGCGCGTTCGGGCGTCGAAGTGGCCGCCATCCAGCGTTGAGGCGGTGGCCGGGCCGGGCCGGGGGCGGAGCGGCCGGCATCGCCCCCGGACTCGCCGGCGCCCGTGTCAGTCGGCGCGCAGCAAGGTGATCCGCGCCTTGCCGTGAACGCGGCTGGCATCGATCGTGAAGCCGGCGATCACGGGCTCCTCGGCCTTGGCGGTCTCGATGCTGATCCACGTCGCCGCGCCCGTCCAGCCGAGCCGCGCGAGGCGATCGAGCGCGACGACCCCCGCGCCCGTGCCATAAGGCGGATCCATAAGGATCAGGTCGAGCGGCGCGGCGGCGGGCGGCAGCGCCATCACCGACGTGGCGCGCACGTCCTGCCGCGTGCCCAGCTTCGCCAGATTGGCCTGCAGCGCGTCGAGCGCGGGGCGATCCTGTTCGACGAACAGGCACGCCGCGGCACCGCGCGACAGCGCCTCGATCCCGAGCGCACCCGATCCGGCGAAGAGATCGGCGACGGTCAGCCCCTCGAAACTGCCGACGCGGCTCGTCAGCATCGAGAACAGCGCCTCGCGCGTGCGATCGGCGGTGGGGCGCGTGGCCTCGCCCTTGGGCGCGACGAGCGGGCGGCCCCGCCACTGGCCAGCGATGACGCGCATCAGCGCTTGCCCCCGCGCGGGGTGCGCGGCGGATGGCCGCGGCCGCCTGCCGGACCCTTGGCCGGCTTTCCGCCGGCGGGCTTGCCGGCCGTGGGGCGGGGGGCGCCGCGATCGTCCGAGCGGGTGCGATCCGTGCGCACGCGCTCGGTGCCGGCATAGGGCGTGCGCGCCGCGGTGCGCGCGGTGCGGCCGTTCGCGGTTTCGTCCGCCGGTGCGCGGTCGCGGCTTGCAAAGGCTCCGCGCTCACCCTGGCGACCCGAGCGGCCACCCCCCTCGGGCTTGGCGAAGCCCGTGCGCGGGGCGTCGCGGCCGGGGCGCTCGGTGCGCGGCGCATCACTGCGGGCATTGCGGTCGCCGAAGCGCGGTTTGGTCGCATCCGTCCGAGCGGGGCGGTCGGTGCGGGTGTCGCGGTCCACGCCGGGTTTGGCATAGGGCCGGCTCGTGCGGGACCGTTCGTCGGTGGCGACTTCGCGGATGCGGAAGGGCCGCTCGGTGGTGGCGGCGCGGGGCGTCTGTGGGCGGACGGGCCCGCCCTCGCTCGCCGGGCGGATGCGGAACGGCCGTTCGGGTTCGCGCGCAGGGCGCAGGTCGCGTGCCGGGGCGGGGCGGGGCGCCCGCGCGGCCGGCGCGGCGCGGCGTGCCTCCACCGTCACGACGGCCGGCGCGACCGGCGCATTGGGCACGTCGAGGCTCGCCGACAGCGCCGGCGCGCGCCCGAGCGACTTGCGGAAATCGACCAGATCGTGCTGCTTGACCTCGCCGAGCTGCCCCGGCTCCAGTTCGCCCAGCACGAACGGGCCGTAGCGGATGCGGATCAGCCGCGACACCTGAAGCCCGAGATGCTCCAGCACGCGGCGCACCTCGCGGTTCTTGCCCTCGGTCAGCGTCATCTCGATCCACACGTTCGCGCCGGTGCGCCGCTCGATATTGGCGTCGATCGATCCGTAGCGGATGCCCTCGATCTCGATCCCCTGGGACAGATCCTCGAGCTGCTGCTGCGTGACCGGGCCATAAGCGCGCGCACGATAGGCGCGCTCGACGCCGGTGGCGGGCAGCTCCAGCTGCCGCTTCAGCCCGCCATCGGTGGTCAGCAGCAACAGCCCCTCGGTCGCCAGATCGAGCCGCCCCACCGGCACGACGCGCGGCAGATCGTCGGGCAGGTGATCGTAGATCGTCGGCCGCTCGCGCGGGTCGCGCTCCGTCACCAGCAGGCCGGGCGGCTTGTGATAGAGGAACAGCCGCGTCGGTTCGGGTGCCTGGACGGGCTGGCCGTCCACCGTGACGCCATCGAGCGTCGTCAGGACCGTCGCGGGCGTGGTCAGCACGGTGCCGTGGATCGCGATCCGCCCGTCCTCGATCATCCGTTCCACCTCGCGGCGCGAGGCGATGCCGGCGCGGGCGAGCAGCTTGGCGATGCGCTCTCCGGCGCGCGGGGCGGGGCGTTCGCCGGCGCCGGGATCTCGAGGGGTATCGGTCATCGCCGCGCTGATAGCCGAATGCGCACCCCCATGCGAAAATATTTGCATCCCCGCGCGCAGCGGCGCGTTAGGAGACGGACGCGTAACGAGCCTGCTGGGCGGACGAGGATGAGCAAGGCATGATCTTCGGACGGAAGAAGCGGCAGATCGTGCGCCTGCTCGTCGTGGAGGACGAGCCGCTGGTGGCGTTCGATACCGAACATTTCCTGTCGGATGCGAATTATACGATCGTCGGTACGGTCGACCGCGTGGCCGATGCGGTCGCGGTGATTGGGCGGGGCGAGCCCATCGATCTGGTGCTGGTGGACGTCCGCCTGGCCGACGGATCGGGACTCGACGTGGCCCGCGCAGCGCTCGCGCAGGAGATCCCGGTGTTGTTCGTGACCGGCAATTTCCCGCCCGAGGCGCAGCCTTTGGCCGCGGGCTGCCTCGCCAAACCCTATGCGCAGCGCGACCTGATCGCCGCGATCGCCGCAATCGAGGCGGCGATCGACGGCCGGCCGGCCAAGCGTATGCCGCCGGGCTTGACGATCTTTCTGGAAGCCTGAGTCGTTCCCGTTATGCGGGCCGGTCGGCGATGCACGGGATCTGCGGTGCGGCGTCGCGCGGCAGCGTGCCCGACAGGCGAGGATCGGGGAACGTCTCCATGGTGCGTGACGTCGCGGTGAAGCCCTGCGCGCGGTAGAAGCCGAGCGCCGACGGATGGTCGAGCGTGCAGGTGCACACCGACAACCGCGTCACGCCCGGCGTCCAGGCGCGGGCGAGCGTTTCCGCCATCATCCAACGGCCATGGCCCTGGCCCGCCAGTTCGGGCACGAGCCCGAAATAGGCGAGCCTGACATCGCCCGGCTGGCGGTGATCGAGTTCGACCATCCCCACCTCGATCCCGCGCGGATCGACCGCCGCGAAGACCTGCACGCCGGGGTCCGCAAGAATGGCGGCGAGGTCGGCGTCCGCCATCACCAGCCGCGAATACCAGAGCCAGGGCGAGCCCACCCGCGCGAACAGCATGCGATAGCGGGCGAGCGTCGGCTCGGCCCAGCGCACCAGCCGCAACGGCGAGGGTGGGACGGGGCGCAGCGGCGGCCGCCGCGTCATCTCCAGCGTGGTGACGATCGTGGCAAGATCGCCGTTCGGCACCGCGATCAGTCCCATGTCGCCACCGGCGGCAAGCTCATCAGGATCGCATCGATATTGCCGCCGGTCTTCAGCCCGAAGAGCGTGCCGCGATCATAGACGAGGTTGAATTCGGCATAACGCCCCCGCCATGCGCGCATCGCTGCCACATCGGCAGCGTCGAACGGCGCGTCCATCCGCGCCCGCACGATCGCAGGATAGGCCGACAGGAAGGCCAGCCCGACGTCGCGCACGAACGCGAAATCGGCGTCGAAGTCGCTTTCCAGATGATCGAAGAAGATTCCGCCGACGCCGCGGTGCACCTGCCGGTGCGGAATGTAGAAATACTCGTCGGCCCAGGCCTTGAAGCGCGGATAATAGCCCGGATCATGCGCGTCGCACGCCTCGCGCATTGCCGCGTGGAAGGCGACCGTGTCTTCGGCGATCGGCAGTGGCGGATTGAGGTCCGCGCCGCCGCCGAACCAGCGTTTGGTGGTGGCGAGGAAGCGGCAGTTCATGTGCACCGCGGGAACGTGCGGATTGGCCATGTGCGCGACGAGGCTGATCCCGGTGGCGGCGAATTGCGGATGCTCGCCGGCGCCGTGGATCGACTTGGCGAAGTCGCCCTCGAACGTGCCGCCGACGGTCGAGACGTTGACGCCCACCTTCTCGAACACCCGGCCCTTCATCACCCCGCGCACGCCGCCGCCGCCCGGCGCACCGCTCGGGTCCGCGCGGTCCCAGGGCGTGTAGGCGAAGGCGGCGTCCGATCCCGCCTCGCGCTCGATCGCCTCGAATTCGGCGCAGATGCGGTCGCGCAGGGTTTCGAACCAGGCGCGGGCGGCGGTTTGCTGGGGGTCGGGCGGTGGCATGGCGGTGCCCCTATCAAATCCTGTTTCGCACGGGGAGGATTTTAGGCGGGATCGGTTTCAGCCATGGCGATCGGGTCGGCGCCAAGTTCCGAAGAAACGATGTTCGCTCCGCGCCTCCGTGCGACCCGCTTCGATCTCCGAAGGCCCGGCGTCCCGGTCTAAACCGGCCAACCCATCTGCCGCATCGCCTCGCCGAGCACGATCGCGGTGGTGGCGGCCACGTTCAGCGAGCGGAACCCGTCGCGCATCGGTACCCGCACCCGGAGGTCGGCGCGGGCATGGACCGGCTCGGGAACGCCCGCGCCCTCCGATCCCAGCAGCAGCACGTCGTCCGCGCGAAAGCTGGCGGCGGGGAGGTCGATCGCACCGGTGGTCGTCAACAGCACGATCCGCCCCACCACCTGCGCCTCGAACGCCGCCCAATCGACATGGCGCACCACATCGACGCGGCGCGCATAATCCATGCCCGCGCGCGCCAGCGAACGGTCGCCCCAGGGGAAGCCCATCGGCTCGATCAGGTCGACGCCGGCGCCCAGGCACGCCGCGGTGCGCAGGATCGTGCCGACATTGCCGGCGATATCCGGCTCGTAGAGCGCGATGCGCATGATGGATGTTCTCCGCCGACGCGCCGCCCCCCGCGGCCGCGCAAAATGCCTGTTGGCAAAGCGCCCGTCCGCCGTCTATCACATCATGGCAGCCTTTGGGGACGAAAGGCGCGGCACGGCGGGGGCGCTGTCTTCCGTACGTGGCTTCGGTATCCGGGGTTATAGGGCGAGTTGAATGGCGAACGTCGACACCATGGTTCCTCCCGGCGAAGATCCCGCGCCGTTCCACGAACCGATCGACGATCCGCGCCGCCGCGATTTCATCAACGTCGCCGCGGTGTCCTTCGCCGGCGTCGGGGCGCTTGCCATCGTGCTGCCGCTCATCAACCAGATGAACCCGTCCGCCGACGTGCTCGCGCAATCGACCACGGTGGTCGACCTGAGCAAGGTGGAGGCGGGGCAGGGCGTCATCACCTCGTTCCGCAAGCAGCCGCTGTTCGTACGCAACCTGACCGCCAAGGAGATTGCCGAGGCCGATGCCGTCGCGCTGAACGAACTGCGCGATCCGCAGACGCTGGAGCAGCGGACCAAGGCGGGGCACAAGAACTGGCTCATCACGCTCGGCGTCTGCACGCATCTCGGCTGCATTCCGCTCGGCATCCACGAGGGCGAGAACCGCGGCAAATATGGCGGCTATTTCTGCCCCTGCCACGGCTCGCAATATGACACCGCAGCACGCATCCGACAGGGGCCTGCGCCCAAGAATCTGTTCGTGCCCGAGTATAATTTCACGACGCCGACCAGCGTCACGGTCGGCTGAGGAACGAGAATATGAGCTTTTCCTGGGCCAAGCATTACGAGCCGAAGCAGCCGCTGATGCGGTGGCTCGACGAGAAGCTGCCGATCCCGCGGCTTGCCTATAACGCCGTGGGCGCGGGCTATCCGGTGCCGCGCAACCTCAACTATTTCTGGAATTTCGGCGTGCTGGCCGGTGCCGCGCTCGCGGTGCAGATCGTCACGGGCATCGTGCTCGCCATGCATTATGCAGCCAATGCCGGTGTCGCCTTCGACAGCGTCGAGGGCATCATGCGCGACGTGAACGCCGGCTGGTTCCTGCGCTATGCGCACGCGAACGGCGCGTCGATGTTCTTCATCGTGGTCTATACGCACATCTTCCGCGGGCTGTATTACGGGTCGTACAAGGCGCCGCGCGAGATGGTGTGGCTGCTGGGCGTCACGATCTTCCTGCTCATGATGGCCACCGCCTTCATGGGCTATGTGCTGCCATGGGGGCAGATGAGCTTCTGGGGGGCGCAGGTCATCACCGGCTTCTTCTCCGCGATCCCGCTGGTGGGCGAGACGATCCGGGTGTGGCTGCTGGGCGGCTATGCGCCCGACAATGCCGCGCTCAACCGCTTCTTCTCGCTCCATTATCTGCTGCCGTTCGTGATCGCGGCGGTGATCGTGCTGCACATCTGGGCGCTGCACATTCCGGGGTCGAACAACCCGACTGGCGTCGACGTGAAGGGGCCGCAGGATACCGTGCCCTTTCACCCCTATTACACCGCCAAGGACGGCGTCGGTGTCGGCGTGTTCTTCCTGGTGTTCGCCGCGCTGGTGTTCTTCTTCCCGAACCTGCTCGGCCATCCGGACAATTACATCCCGGCCAATCCGCTTTCGACGCCCGCGCATATCGTGCCCGAATGGTATTTCTGGCCCTTCTACGCGATCCTGCGCTCGTTCACCGCGGATTTCATCCTGCCGGCGAAGCTCTGGGGCGTGCTGGCGATGTTCGGTTCGATCCTGCTGCTGTTCTTCCTGCCCTGGCTCGACTCGTCGCCGGTGCGCTCGAACAACTATCGGCCCAAGGCACGGATCGCCTTCTGGGTGCTGGTGGTCGACGTGTTGTGCCTCGGCTGGGTCGGCGGCGCGGAGGCATCGCCTGGCTACATCATGCTCGGGCAGATTAGCGCGGCCTATTATTTCGCGCATTTTCTGATCGTGCTGCCGATCATCTCGCGTTCGGAGCGGCCCCGGCCGCTGCCCAATTCGATCACCGAAGCCGTGCTGGAAAAGCATGGCGGCACCAGCCCCGCCAAGACGGCGCTGGCGTAAGACGAACGAAGACTTAGGGGTAGAACGGGACATGGTTCGAGCAATTGCAGCTCTGGTCGGCGCGGCGTTCGTCTTCGTGCTGGCGCTCGCGCTGTTCGGCACGGTGTCGGACCGGATCAAGAATCCGCCGGCGGAAACCGCCGCGGAGTTCGTGCAGGGGCGGATCGAGGCCACGACCGGATCGCACCTGCTGAACGCCGGGCTGTCCTCGGACGGCGTGCTCGGCAAATATGACCGGCGCCAGCTTCAGCGCGGGTTCCAGGTGTACAAGGAGGTCTGCTCGGCCTGCCACTCGATCCGCCTCGTCGCGTTTCGCGACCTCGCGCAGATCGGCTATACCGCACCCGAGGTGAAGGCGATCGCCAACCAGTGGCAGATCGAGCAGCCCGCGCCCAATCCCGACACGGGCGAGGCCTCGACGCGCAAGAACATTCCGTCCGATCACTTCCCGCTCGTCTTCGCCAACGACATCGCCGCGCGCGCTGCCAACAACAATGCGGTGCCGCCCGACCTGTCAGACATGACGAAGGCGCGGCACGGTGGGGCGAACTATGTCTACTCGCTCGTCGGCCATGGCTATGTGAAGCAGCCGACCGATCTGGTGAAGGAATTCCCCGACATCGCAACCCCCAAGGGGCTGTACTACAACCAGTATTTCGCGAACCTCAACATCGCGATGCCGCCGCCGCTGAAGTCCGACGGTCAAGTGCAATATGCCGACGGCACCCGCCCGACGGTGGACCAGATGGCGAAGGACGTGGCGGCGTTCCTGAGCTGGACGGCCGAGCCCAATCTGGAGGCGCGCCACGCCGCCGGGCTCGCGGCGGTGATCTTCCTGATGATCTTCTGCTTCCTGGCTTGGGGCGCCTATCAGAATGTCTGGCGCGACCTGAAGCATTGAAGGCTGGATTGCCCGGCGCGGTTTGAAGCACCAAAGCGGCGTTCCGCGTCCGTTCCGGCCGGAACGGAACCGGTATCACTACGGTCCGTTGATGGTGTTCGACGGCGCGTCTTGCCGTCCCAAGTATGGGATTATATCCATGAACCTCAAGAGCATCGCTCTCGCCGGTATGGCCGGTCTGATGACGCTTGGTACGGCCGGCTGCAACGATGGTTACGGCTATGGCGGCGTCGGTGTCGGCTATGACGCGGCGGGCTATGGCCCCGGCTATTACGGCGGTGGCTATGGCGGCTATGGCGGCTATGGCTATGACGGGTTCGGCTATGGTGGCTATGGTGGCTCGTATTTCGGCTGGTACGGCGACTATTATTATCCCGGCAGCGGCGTGTACGTCTATGATCGCTATCGCCGGCCCTATCGCTGGAATGGCAATCAGCAGCGCTACTGGCAGGGCCGCGGCGGCGGCTATCGCGGTGGCGGCAATTGGGGCGGCTTCGGCCACGGCGATCGCGGGGCGAACTTCAACGGCGGTGGCTATCACGGAAACGGCGCCGGGTTCCAAGGCCGTGGCGGGTTCACCGGGCAGGGTGCAGGTGTCCCGGGGGCGAACGGCGCGCCAGGTGGCGGGCAGCGTGGCGGCAGTCCGGGTGGGTTCCATGGTGGCGGCTTCCATGGCGGTGGCTTCCATGGCGGCGGGCACGGCAATGGTGGGCACGGGCATCGCTGAGCCGGCGGCGCCCACGGCGTCTTGGGTTTCGCGCTAAGACGCCAGGATGCGGAGAGTGGCGTGCATAGAGTTTGATGACGCCACT
>NZ_JALNUO010000012.1:0-104384 GCF_026540835.1 Sphingomonas sp. GC_Shp_6
AAACGACGCTCCGCCGCGCTGGCGGAGTGGCAGGTCTTCGCAAGCTAGGCAGATGCGTACAAAGCGTGACGTGCATCGTGTGGAGACGGGTTCGCGTTAGACTGACAGCACCGTTCCGCTACCCCTATCTGGAGACTGGTCAGACGCGGGCCAGCCACGACCGGGTCGTAAATTGGCTTGCGGTGCATCATTACCGCGTTGCGCCGGTGACGATGGAGAACAGCGACTGGCAGTTCTCGGCACCCTATGACGACGCCGTCGCACGCGGCGCCGCTGCTGAGGCGACCCACATACGCGAACAGTACCTGGCCTTCACGCGGGCGATCGTTGCCTGGTATGTCCGCACCGGTACGACGCTGTTCGGACGCGAACCGGCTTTCGTCTTCCTGCTCCACGCCAGCCGCCTGAATGCGGCGAGCATCGATGGGCTTGCCACGATCCTGCGCCGAGCGAGGCTGCAGGTGGTGCCGCTACGCGTCGCGATGCGTGACCCGGCCTACCGCACGGCTGATCGCTACATTGGCCCTGACGGCAACGAGTGGCTCGAACGCTGGGCATCGACGCTGCATCGCGACTTGCCGTTCGATGCCATGCCGACGGTGCCGCCTGAAATCGTGCAGAGCGATGCTCGTCTCGAAGCCGCTGCTGATTTGCATGACGCAGGGCCTGCCCCCAAAAGGCCTGAGGCGAATTAATGTCATACTCTACGCTACGGCTTTGTCAGACCAAGGTGGCAGTCAGGGCAGGGGGCTGGTAGCGGCGGCTGATGCCCCGCCGTTCACGTGTTCTCCCGCCATCGCCGTTTCGCCACTTCAACTCGTCACCCGAGGTGATCCGCCTTGTGGTGCTGATATACGTGCGGTTTCCTCTGAGCTTGAGGAACGTCAAGACCTGCTGTTTGAGCGCGGGATCGATGTCTGCCACGAGACGGTGCGGATGTGGTGAAAAAGGTTCGGGCCCCTGTTTGCAGGCGACATTCGCCGTCAGCGGGTGAACCACATGCGCGGCTTTCGCCAGTGGCGGTGGCATCTGGACGAGATGTACGTGAAGCTGAACGGCGAGATGGTGTACCTCTGGCGAGCAGTCGATGAAGAGGGCGAGATCCTCGAGAGCTACGTCACGAAGACGAGGGACAAGGACGCAGCGCTAACCTTCATGAAGAAAGCGCTGAAGCGCCACGGCACAAATCGAGTGGCAATCTTCATGTCGTCTCTCCTTCGAAGGGACGTCATAGGGCGGGGAGGCTGAACGCGCCGGGAACGCGGCTTGCAGCATCGGTTCACGCATCGGGCGTCTTTGCGCTTACGGCGTCCACCATGTTTGATGCTGGTCGGACCGCGGGGGGCGGAGGGGCCGGTCGCCAAGCGGTCGAGCGCCGCTTCCGCTTCGCTTCCTGACCACCGGGAGCAGGATGGTCGCAGCGATCCACGAACCTTCTCCAGCGACCGTCCAGATAGTAGCCATGGCTGTGTGTCCGCGAAGAAACGAAGCCCGATACGTAGATCGATGGAATGAACCATTGGTTATGCCGGCTTTGACACTCCATTCACCATACATGGGCTCAGCCGGGTTCCAAACCGAGTGTGTGTGCCGCGATGTCGATCTGCTTTAAGATCCCGGATCTGCCCGCGAATACGGCCTTTGCGCGTTCCAGCGTCTGCTTGGCGCCCGCTGCATCGCCATAGGTGGAGCGTGCGCGCATCAGGCGGATCCATCCGGCGGCATCGTCCGGGTTCGTGTCCAGGCGGGCTGCAAGCCGCTCGATCATGCCGCGCACGAGCCTGTCCTGATCGCTCGGCGTCAAGCGCGCGGCGGCGGTGATCTGCTGATCGTCCGGCCCCGGAATGGCGGCCGCGGCCACGGCCTGACCGTCGAATGGTGCTGCGGCATGCGCGGCTTCGCTCACCGGATGCAGCCGTTCGGCGACATCGATCCTGTAGCGTGCGGCGACCTGCCTGACGAGCGCGCGGACGGAGTCGACCCAGGGCGCGTCGGGCGGGGAGTCGTTCAGGACGTCGATCCATGCCGCCACCGCGCCACGGTGATCGCCCGACAGATCCTGTCGCACGCCGAGAAAATAGCGCGCGCGCGCATCATGCGGATCGGCGTCCAGCGCGCGACGAAAGGCATGGGCCGCATCGTCGGTCACCGCCTTGTTCGCCAGGACCATCGCCTCGCCAAGCGCCGACCAGTCCGCCGCGTCTCCCGGATCGATCGCCGTCGCGTGGGCATAGGCCTGCGTCGCATCGGTGTAGCGCGACGCCGCGAAATATCGCCGCCCCAACGCCACCCATGCCGGCGCATCCCGAGGTTGCGCGGCGACCTTCGCCTCGAGAGTCGCGACGCTGTCCTGCGATCCGCCGTTCGCGCTCTCGGTAGAAGGCGCGTTCGGCAGATGGCCGGTCGGACGATACTGAACCACGAGAATGGCGACGAGCAGCACAGTTGCCCCGGCTAGCGTGTACCGCCCGAACCGTTCCAACTCCATCGTCGCTCCACCGTTGTGCCACCTATCCCGCGCGGCACTTAGCAGCTAGGAAGATTTGCGACCACCTGTCAGACGGTCAGCTATACGCAAGCAAGCAGGAGCTTCGAAATCCGGCACCGGATCATCATCATCGGATCGGGTCCCGCTGGTTTGAGCGCCGCAGCGCATGCGGCAGCGCTGGGGCTCGACCATGTTCTGCTCGAAAAGACGGATCATCTGTCGGACACCATCTATCGGTACCAGAAAGGCAAGCACGTCATGGCGACGCCTGGCCAACTGGTCTTGCGCGCGGATTTGCCCTTCGATGCGGGCGAGCGCGAGGCGGTGCTCGACGCGTGGACGACGGGCGCCGCGGTCTGCGGAATCAACGTCCTGTACAAGGCCAACGTCACGGCCGTGACCGGCTCGCAAGGCGCGTTCGTCGTTGCGCTGGCGGACGGTGGCAAGATCGAGGGCGACACGGTGATCCTGGCGATTGGGACGCAGGGCAACCCCAATGTCGTGCGCTGCGGCGTGGAGGCCGACGCGGTCGTGCAGTACACACTCGACGACCCTGCCGATTGCATCGACGAACATATCACCGTGATCGGCGGCGGGGATGCGGGGATCGAGAACGCCCTGGGTCTCGCCGCCGACCCCGAACAGCGTAACACGGTCACCCTGGTCAATCGCGGCCCCGAATTCGTGACAGCGAAAAGCGCGAACGTGAAGGCGCTGCTGGAGGCCGAAGCCGAAGGCCGCATCATGGTGATGCGCGAAACGACGCCGGCGGCGATCGATCGCGGCACGATCCGCCTCGATACGCGCGATGGCGAGGTGACGAACCGGTGCGACCGGGTGATCGCGCGGCTGGGATCCGCGCCGCCGCGGGCGTTCGTGGAATCCTGCTGCGCCACGTTCCAGGATCGCGACGGACGACGCAGCATCGTGGCCGGCACCGGCGTGGCCTTTACGAGCGCGGATCGGAGTGCGTATCCGGGGCTGACGCCGACGTTCGAATCGTCGGTGCCGGGCCTCTACGTTATCGGCGCCCTGGCCGGCTATCCGCTCATCAAGCATTGCATGAACCAGGGCCATGATGTCGTGGAGTTCATCGCGGGCAACCGGACGCTGAAACCGGCGGACGAAGCGTTGCTGGAGGCACGGTTTGCGGATCTTCCGCAGCGTCGATCGGTCGACGAGTGGCTCGATCTGCTCCGCGGCGGCATCTCGATCCTGAACGAGGTGTCGCTGCTGCAGATGCGCGAGTTCATGCTAGATTCCAAAGTGCGTGCCTATCCGGCGAACGCGATCGTGTTCGAACGCAACGCGCCGGGATCGTCGCTGTTCGCGATCGCCGAAGGCGGCGTCGTGGTCGATGTGGGCGGCGATCGGACGGTGCCGATCGGCCAGGGATCGATCGTCGGCGAAGTCGGGCTGATCTCCGGCCGCCCGCGTGGTGCGACGGTGCGCACCACGACCGAGTCGATCCTGATCGAGATCCCGCGCACCGCCGCGTTGAAGCTGATGGCCTCGGTGCCGACCGCGGCCCGCGCGGTCACGCGCATCTCCATCGAGCGCCAATTGCTTCAGATCTTCGGTTCCGGCCTGACGCCGGCCGATCTGGTCGGCGTGCTCGAAACCGCCGAAGTCCGGTCGATCAAGGCCGGCGAGACGGTGGTGGCGGAAGGCGACGAGGGGCGCGACATCTTCGTGGTGCGCACCGGATCGATGGTCGTCGAGAAGAAGGTGGGGGGCAAGCCGGTGTTCCTCTCCTATCTTCCCGCGGGATCGTATTTCGGTGAGATGGCGCTGATCGACGGCAGCAAGCGGACCGCGAGCGTGCGCGCCGCGATCCGCTCCGAGGTGATCCGCATCGACGGCGACATGTTCGCCCGGCTGCTCGCCCACAAGCCGCAACTCGCCGAACGCGCGCGCGTCGACATGGCCGCGCGGCGCGACGTGAACGCGTTCGTGGAAGCGAAGAAGGAAAGCTTCTCGGGCGTCGTGGACATGTATTCCAGCGTCGCCGGCTTCCTGATCGAAAGCGGGCTGGGCGAGGCGACCGACGTGTTGCTGATCGACGAGAAACTGTGCGTCGGATGCGACAATTGCGAGAAGGCGTGTGCCGACAGTCACGACGGATTGTCCCGGCTCGACCGCGAAGCGGGGCGAACCTACGCGCATCTCCACGTCCCCACCTCGTGCCGTCACTGCGAGCATCCGCATTGCATGGCGGATTGCCCGCCCAACGCCATTCATCGCGGACCGGACGGCGAGGTGTTCATCGATGACACCTGTATCGGATGCGGCAATTGCCAGCGCAATTGCCCGTACGGCGTGATCCGCATGGACAAGGTGCCGCCCAAGAAGCCCGGCTTGTTCGGTTGGATGCTGTTCGATCGCGGCCCGGGGCCCGGCGAACCCGGCAAGGGCTGGGTCACGCGCCGGAGCAAGGGCATTGAGGCGGCCAAGAAGGCGATCAAGTGCGACATGTGCACCGGGATCAAGGGTGGCCCGGCCTGCGTGCGCGCCTGCCCCACGGGCGCCGCGATCCGCGTCGCGCCCGAAGCCTTGCTGTCGGTCTCGCGCCTGGGTGGCAAGCGCTGATGGCGTCGCGCGCCGAGGGTCGGCGGGCGCACGGCGCGGCGTTGCGGCACGAGGGGTTTCTGCGCCACCGGCATTTCCGCTGGGCGAAGATCGCTGCGGGCGGATCGGCGTTCGCCGTCATCGTCTATGCACTGCACGATCCGTCGCCGCGGCCGGGCGGCGGGACGTGGTACGGCTATACGCTCGGAACGATCGGTGCGCTGCTGATCCTGTGGCTTGCCGCGCTCGGCATCCGCAAACGGCGGATGACGCCGGGTGCATGGTCGCTGAAGGCCTGGACGTCGGCGCATGTCTATCTGGGATTGTCGCTGCTGATGATCGGCACGCTGCACACCGGGTTTCAGTTCGGGTACAATGTCCACACGCTGGCCTATGCGTTGATGATCCTGGTGATCGTGTCGGGGCTGTTCGGCGTGCTCGCCTATGCCACGCTGCCGCGCGCGCTGTCCGAGAATCGGGGCGAACTAACCGAAGCGCAGATGCTGGACAATCTCGGCGCGATCGACCGGCAGCTCCATGATGCCGCCCAGCCGCTCGATCAGATCCATGCGAGGCTGATCGATGCGGCACTGCGGGAGGACGCGTTCGCGGGCGGCCTACGCGCGCGGCTCACCGGCCGCGACCGCATCGGCCCGACGCGAAGGGCGCGCGACCGGCTGGGGCAGGCGCATGGCGATGCCGCGGTCGACAAGGTCGAGGCGCTGCTGGACCGCAAGCTGATGATCCTGGATCAGATTCAGCGTCATCTTCGCATCAGGGCGCTGCTCGAGATCTGGCTGTACGTCCATGTGCCGGTGACGATCGCGCTGATCGCGGCGCTTGCCGCGCATATCGTTTCCGTCTTCTTCTACTGGTGACGCGCATATGGCGTTCGTCATCCGCACCGTCTCCCGCTCGGCCGCCGGCCGCGACATCGCGCGCGAACGCCGCATCGAACGCGATGCGATCACTGTGGGACGCGACACCGGCAGCGACATCCATCTGCCCGATCTGGCGATCACGCGGCACCATGCGGTCATCCGCCTCGCGGCCACCGGGCGCGTCCTGGTCGAGGCCGGGGACAATCTGCCGGTCGATGTCGATGGTCTGTTCACGCAGCATGCCACCATCGATCTGGCGCGCGGGGGCGAGATCGTCCTGGGTGCGTTCCGGCTGCTGATCGGCGCCGGCGACACGCCGGGCGACGTCACGATCCTGGTCGAGCGTATGCCGGCGCATGCCACCGAACGACGCGACGGACGCAACCGCTTTTCGCTGGCGGGCGTCGCGCCGGGCAAGCGGCGGATTGCGTGGCTGCTGGCGGTCGCGATCCTTGCGGCTTTTCTCGTCTGGCCGATCTGGTCGTTCTACGGCTCCGCCCATGCGCGGCTGAGCCCTCAGCAGATTGCCGGCGCCTCTGCCGACCCGCATGCGGATGCGGCTTGGTCGCCCGGCAAATTGTCGCGCGCGCATGCCGGGCTGGGAGGCCATTGCGTCGCCTGCCACCGCAAAGCCTTTGTCGCGGTGACGGACGATACGTGCCGATCCTGTCACGCCACGGTTCACGACCATGCGGATTCGGCCCGTCTGGCGGCGGCACGCTCGCCTCCCGATGCCGGCGCGCGCCTGCGCCTGACGATCGCCCGGGTGTTCGGCCGGCCCGACGGACGATGCGCGGATTGCCACCAGGAGCATCTGGGTGCAGTCGCGATGGCGCCGACGCCGCAGCGTTTCTGCAGCGACTGCCACGCCGATCTGAAGGCGAGGCTGCCGGACACGCGGCTAGAAAATGCGGCCGATTTCGGCACCGCGCATCCCGAATTCCGCCCCACGCTTCTGCTGCGGCCAGGCGCCGATGCGCTGCACGCGCGCGTCTCACTCGCCGTCAATCCGAAGCAGGACACCGGGCTGAAATTCACCCATGCGCAGCATCTCGCCACCGGCAACGGCGTCGCGCGGATGGCGCAGACGCTGGGGCAGGCGCCGAAGGGCAGGGGGCTGCAATGCGCGAGCTGCCATGTCCTCGATGCCGAGGGCGGCTTCCGCGCCGTCAGCATGGAAGCCAATTGCCAGTCTTGCCATTCGCTGGCGTTCGGGCGCGCCGACGGCATGGTCCGTCGGTTGCCCCATGGCAATCCGGAGCAGGCGGTCGGTGCCTTGCAGGATTTCTATGCCGCCCATGGCGTCGCCCGGCCAGCCGCCGTGAATGTGGCCAGCCGTCGCATTCCGGGCGACTTCGCGGCAGCGAGCGCGCGTGCGCTCTATGGCGAGGCGGTGGCGGATCGGGGCGGCGCGACCGACCGGGCCGTGCGGGCGCTGTTCGCACCGGGGGGCGCCTGTGCGGATTGCCATCGGATCATCCCGCCGCCCCGTGCCCGAAGCCTGGCCTTCGGGATCGCACCGGTCACGATCCCGATCCGTTACCTCGCGCGCAGCGTCTTCGATCATCGTACCCATGCCGCCGAAAGCTGCGCTAGCTGCCACGCCGCGGCGAGGTCGAACGACGCGCGCGACGTCATCCTGCCGCGCATCGCCGAGTGCCGGGGCTGCCATGCCGGCGAGAAAACCGCGCATCGCGGGCAGGTGCCGTCGTCTTGCGCCTTGTGTCACGGCTTCCACCAAAGCGCACCCGGCCCCGACGACGCGCCGATCCGGCGGCGGAGCGCTGCCATCATCCGCAAACCACGCGACGGTTAGCGCAGGGGTGACGTCGGTGCGCTCGTGCCGAGCACGTGCTGCGTCGTTCGGCCCTTACCGCGCGGGCACCCAATCGGCGATGTCCGCCTTGTCGACCACCTTCCACGGTGCGCCGCCTTTGGTGAGGAAGAACCGTTCCATCTCCGCCCGCGTGAACGGCCGCGAGCCCAGCCGCCCGAACACCGCGATCTGCCCGCCCGTCTCGTCCACCGCGCGGTCGCGGTCGAGCCCGCGCGAAAGCGCCAGCGCGCGCCTGGGCGTGCGCGCCCATGCGATCAGCTCGGGCATCGGCGGTGGCGAGAAGCCGTAGAAATTGGGTTGGCTGGCGGGCGATATCAACTGGACTACCTTCAGCCCTGCCGCGCCGTCCGCGACATAGGCGAACAGCGATGCGTTGGTGGATCCCACCACGACATCGGACGCATCGGTCATCCTGCCGCCGAACGTCTCGCGTTTGTAGACCTTGGGGGCTTCGGGATTGACGACATCGACGATCACGAGGCCGTCGCGACCGGCCGCGACATAGGCATAGGTCCGCGCGACATAGATGCGCCGCGCATCGCCCAGCGGTACGATCGCCGGCAACAGGCGCGGCTGCATCAGATGCGTGACATCGAGGACGCGCAACCCCTCGGCCGTCGTGACCCAGAGATAGCGGAACTGGATCGCCGACGCGCGCGCATCGTGCAGCGCCACGGTCGCCGTCAGCCGGGGGTGGAGCGGATCGGCCAAATCGACGACGACCAACCCCTTCGCCGTGGTGACATAGGCGACATGCCCCGCCAGGATGATGTGGCGTGCCCCGTCCAGCACCCCGTTCGGGTTCCACGTGACCGCGCGCTTCAGGAAGTTGTTGCGCGGTTCGCCGTCCGCCATCGTGTCCACGTTGACGAGGATAAGGCCCTCGACGGAGTCGGTGACGGCGGCATAATGGTAGATCGGATCAAACGCCTGTTCCTGGTTCGCCTGCCGCATCGCCGGCGTGTTGCGCAGGGGGCTGATCGGCTGGTTGGTCGGCAGCGCCATGCACGTCGCGTTGGTGGTGGCGACCGCGGTGCGCTGCCCGAGCGGCGATACCGGCGCGCTGACGATTCGTTCGGAGAACCCCTTGTTGGCGATGGACGCGACGTCATAGGCGCGGAAACCACCTTTTCCTTCCGCCACATACAGATGTTCGCCGCGGAGCTGCACGCAATTGGCCTCGCCGCCGGTCGCATGGGTGATGTTGCGGATCGCCTCGATCGGATCGCGCTCGCCCGACAGCTTGCGGTCGATCGTTCGACCACGGTTCCAGTCGATCAGCGCGCGGCCGTTCCGTTCGACATGCATGCGGTAGTAATCGGGATAGGCGTAGCGCTGAAGATAGGAGCCGAACACAGCCTGCGGCTCCTGCCATTCGGTCACCCGCACCGCCTCGACGCCGCCCGACAGCCCGACCCAGGAGTTCAGCCCGACGAAATTGACGCTGCCGGTGCCGAGCAGCATCAACTGCGTCATGATCGCATTGTTGTCGTTCGCCGCAGACAGATGGCAATCCGAACAGGTCTTGGTCTCCGTGGTGCGAACGGTGTGCGGGAAATGCGGCGCGAACGCCTGGCTGGAAAAGCCGATGGCGGATATCGGCGGTTGCTGCACGTAGATCCGCTCGCGGTTCACGTTCGTGGACGATAATATCAGCGCCGATGTCGATCGCACCGGTGCGATCTCGTTGCCCTTCGTCGTCATGTGGATGCCGAGCTGGAACATGTCGTCGCGCGCCACCTGCGGGTTGTAGGTCGCGAAGTTGCGCGTCTCCTCGCCATTATATTTATGGCTCGTCGTCTTCCAATTGGCTTCGATCGGCAGATGGCAGCCGCCGCACGATGTCGTCCAAGACAGGTGGCAGGTGAAACATGCCATCTTGCCCGGATCATGCGCGCGGTCGCCCATCGCCACGCCCGGGCCGAAGCCAAAATGCCCCGTCTCCGCGCCGGTGCGAGCCATCAGCTTGGCACGCGCCGCCTTGATGTTGAAGTCGGGGCTCGTGCGATCGACCGAGTTCTTGACGAGCGACACCGGCCAGCTCAGCGCGGGATCGACGATCGATCGTTGCCGCAGCGTCCGGTGACCGGTGGCATCGGTGCCCCATTCGAACCGCGGCTGCCCATCGGGGTTGCGCAGCAACGACAGGTCGGTTCCGCCGGGGCGCGCCGCAGGGCCGGAGGTGCGCAGCGTCGGATAGGCGTCGGCGGTGCCGTGGCAATCCTTGCACCCGATCTCGACGGCGTTCGCCACCTCGCCGTAGATCAGGCCGTTGCCATGGCTGTCCTGCGCGAAATGGCAGTCGGCGCACTGCATGCCCTTTTCGGCGTGGATGTCCATCAGATGGACCGCCTTGCCTTTCTGCTCCCCCACGGGGGCGAAGGCGGACATGCCCTTCTTGGCGAATTTATCGGCATCGTCGTTGCGGACGATATGGCCGTCCGCGTCGAGCAGATTGCCTTCCCGATCGCGTTTGTAGACCGCGCGGAAATTCCAGCCATGACCATGATAGTCGGCGAACTGCGTATCCTTGGCCTTGGAGTTCACGTCGTCGGACACGCGGCGGAGGAAATCGACGTCGCTCCACCGGCCCCGTGCTGCGGCCGCCTCGGGATTGCGGTCGTTGACTGCGCGGACTTCCGCTGCGGTCGGGTATTTCTGCTTGCCCGGCCACATCAGCGGCGCGTCGGATTCATAATCCCACATCGTGTAGCCAAGATAGCTGTTCAGGAAGATGTTCGGCTGGTGCATGTGGCACGTCATGCACTGTGCGGTGGGGATTGCGCGGGTGAAGGCGTGCTCCACGGGATGGCCGCTTTCCTTGCCGGGCAGCACGGGATGGCCCGCCGGGATCGGCTTGTCGCTGCCGCTATGGAGGTCGTCCGCGGCACGCTCCATCAGGCCCGCGATGGTGGGATCTGCGGTCGCGGTCTGCCCGTCGCGACCGAACCGCGCCCAGGTCAGGCTGTGCTTCGGATCGCGGTCATTGGCGTACACGACGTGGCAACTGGCGCAGCCGGACTGCCGGTAATCGCCGGGCTGGTCGTTCGTGCCCATCATCGTCGTGAACGGATCGTTGAGCCGGGTCTTGTGGATGTTGAGCACGGGGATCGCGACGCGCAGGCCGGTGCCCGGACCGCGGTTCGACTGTTTCAGGTCGGGCCTGCCGGGCTCCTCCAGTCGCTGGATGCTGCCGCTGGGGTTGGGCAATCCGATTTCGGCGAACTGCGTCCCGATCGTGCGGCCACCCCGTTCGAACACGCGGAAATTGTCGGCCGGCGGTACGACTTGCCAGGTGGGCAGCGGATAGAGTTGCGGTAGCGCACCGCGCGCAGCCTGAGCGGCGGTGACGGTGCCGACCGGGTGGCCAGGCGATTTGAGCAGCGCCGGCTGGCCGTCATGCGTGAACGCCTCCCCGAACTTGTAGGTCTTGTAAGGTGCGACGCCGTTATTGTACGCGGCCCCGCCCCACAGCATCGCGCCCGTCGCCATCAGCGACCGTTCCGCCGCCTCGATGATCTCGACATGGCAGGCCCCGCAACTGGCGCGCGCCACGCGGTAATCGGATGGATTGACGAACCGGATATATTCCGGCGCCTCCTTGTTGAGCAGCGTGTAGCTGCGCTTGGGATTGGCCGATACGGGCCAGTTCCAGCGTTCGGGATATAGGGGCAGGACATGGGCGCGGTCGCGCACCGCGACATAGGCCGTGTCGCTGGGCTTCAGCCCCGCCGCGACCGTGGCTTTGGGGTCGCCGCCATGGCAGTCGGTACAGCCCAGCACCACCGCCTTGCTCTTGTGCATCGACATCGCGTCCGATGCGGTATGGCAGCCGAGGCACCCGGCGCTCTTGCCCTCCGCTTCGGCCCGCGTTTCGCCCGCCGGGGCAGGCGGCGTGACCGCATAGACGCGCGCATGCGGCTTGTCCGCTCCGGCGGCCAGCAGCGAGGAGGCGAGCAGCGCGATGCCGAGCACCGCGACGAGCGCGCACAGCAGGGATCGGAAAGACGCCGTCGCCATCAAAAGCTTCCGATCGCGTTGGCGAGGACAGAATAATAATGCCCGCTGCCGCCTGACTGGGCGAACAGCGCGGTAAAGCCGCCGCCGGGAACGAGCATCGCGGCGGACAGGCGCAGGACGATGTTCTGGGTCATCCGTGGCCGCCAGGTCGCCGCCGCCGACAGGTCCCAGCCGATGTCGCGCGCGACGTTCGCCTGCGAGCGCAGCGCCTGCAGGATCTCGGTCGTCGCGAACCAGAGATGGTTGACGTTGGTCGCCAACCGGACCGTCGTCGTCAGGTCGAAATCGGCACCCGCGCCGGCCAATACCGTGCCGGGATTGTTGAAGTTCGACTGCCCCTCGTCCTTCGACGAGCGCAAATCCGCCAGCACGCCGTTGCGCCCGTTGATCCCGATCGCGCGACCGCCGCCCGCAAACGGGATGGACTGGCGGATCCAGTAGCTCGTGTCCGCTCCGGCGAAGACCGGGTTCTCAAGGATCGCGTCGAACCCCGTCTCGCGATTGTCGTAAGGGTGGCTGTCGCCGCTCGCGTAAAGGCTCGAAACGCGCACGCGCACCCAGTCGATGTCGTAGGATGCCTCGGCGGCCAGAAAGAACGCACGGATCTCGGCCGGGCGGCTCGTGAAGACGCTGTTCCGGTCCTGTCCCAGCGCGAGGTAGCTCGATGCGGTCAGGTTGATCCGTCCGAAATGGCCGTCGCCATTGTAACCCAGATAGGTGACGTCATAGTCGCGCCCGCGCAGATCGCCCAGCAGCGCGGGCCGCACCGGAAAACCGTTGAAGTCGATATGGACGCTGCCCGCCTCGCGGTTGCGGTTGTACGCGACGATCAACTGGCTCGTGAAACCGGGCACGGGAAGATCCTGCCGGTACAGATTGCCGATGACGACATAGTCCCTGCGCGGGCTCTGGGTCACGTCGTTCAGGCCGGAATTGGTGTCCTTTTCCAGGCGCCCGAACAGCGCGAGATTGTACTGGAACCGATTGTCGTCGCGATTGCCGAACAGGCGGATGCCGGGTTCATCGTCGTTGAAGAGAAACCCGCGGAAATCGGCCTGAAACCCCTGAATGCCGAACCGCACCGCGTCGAAATCATAGCGGTCCGACACGTTGCGCAGGTGATAGTCCACGAACGCTTCCTGCACGCCCAGGAACGCGTCGGTCCGCGTCGTTCCCGCGGATGGCAGCACCGACAGAATGCGGCGTTCGTTGACCTGGGCATAGTTGACGTTGAACGCCAGCGTCAGGCGATATTCGATCTCGGGCGGCTTAAACGCGGTCGACCCTTTGATGAGCGCGGCCGACGCGGTGAAGGTCTGCGCCAGGAAAAGGCTGGAGGCGCGCCCGAACACGTCCAGGCTGCCGGGCCGCTCGGTGGTCTGGACGCCGACCGGTGTCGGGAAGGACCGCGGCTCGATCACGGTGTCGCTGATGGCCGACGCGACGAAGAACCAGTCGTCGCCATGGATCGGCAACCACGGCACCTTGGCGCGATCGATCGGCCGATCGCCCTTCAGCACATTCTGATGATAGGGATCGAACGGCGAATGGCAGACCGCCTGCACCGCGACATAGGTCTTGTCGGGGCATAGCGCGCTGACGAGCCGCCAGCGATCGGGAACCGGGAACTCCGCGGTCGGGAAGGCATCGGCCGAGGGCGGACGGATCGCTCCGGGATTGTCCTGCACGGTGCGCGTCGGCAGGACGGGCTGGGCGACGCCGGGGCGGCGCCGGCCAGCGAGCAGCGCTTCGTCGAGCGGGTCGGGCGGTTCGGCCGGTGCCGCCTGCGGAACCAGTGCCGCGTGATCCGCGGGAGAAAGCGGCGGCGCCGGTGCCAGTTGCGCGGACGGATCGGGGTTGGCGACGTCCGATCCCTTCGGCAGCGGTGCGGCCGTCGACACCGCATCGCGCGCGGCGGGCGTCACCTGGGCATTCGCGTGGACGGCGGTGCCGCACAGCGCGGCCGCCGCGATCCAGCGCCCCGTCTTACTTGCCCGAACAGGCATCTTGCACGCTGCTGTCGAGAAATGGAGCGAAGGGGCAGCCGACGAAGCGTAGCCGAACGCCATCGGGGCCGCCGGCGACGATCCGGTCCGATCGGATCGTCGACGGCGCTTCGCCGATGCCGCTCGCGCGCTGGCCTGCATTGTAGAGACCTAGGAACGCGATCATGTCGTCCTGATCGATCCCGTCGCCCGATACGCCGATCGCGCCGACCAGCGTCGCGCCACGGTAGATCGGCACCGAACCGGGAAAGATCTGGATTCCGTTCGCCACCCGGGCCTGCCCCGCCGCGGTAAGAGGCTGGCCGGTGCAGCGGCGTGGCGTGTCCGGCGTTTCGTTCGTGACATAGCCGATATGTTGCGCGAGATTGCCGATAATCAGCGCGGATTGCAGCCCGGTGGAGAAGGGGCTGAACTGCGCGATCGGCCGGGACAGGGGGCCGTTCGCCGTGCCGATCTGGCCATCGGGAAAATAGGGACGGGAGAGATTGCCGATCGCCCGCGCGGTGAACGCGGTCGCGCCGCCGAGCGCCGCGGGATCGGACAGGAAGCCGCGCGTCGCGCCGACGAAGCCGCGCACGTCGCTGCTCGGATCGGCGAGCAGAACGCTCGCCGCACGCCCGCTCGACAGAAAGGCGGCGGTGCGCGCCTTCTGCAACGCGACGTCGATCCCGAAGAGCGGGGCGTCCGCACCGAGCACGAACCCGAGCGATACGCCGCGCGTGTCGACCACGGTGATCGAGACCTGCGCCGCGCTGTTCAAGGGACGGCGGATCTGGCCGCGGGCGCGGCCCATGATCGTGAACGCCTCCTCCAGGGTGGCGCGGACCTCGGCTGCGGTGAGCGGTTGCGCGATCTCCCCGCCGTCGGTGGCGGCGATGATCGGATAGCGGTTGTTGCCGCGCCCGTCGCTCAGCACATAGGCGGTGGCGTCGGAGAATTCGGCCGCGGTCGCCGGACGAATGCCCGACGCTTCGTTGCCGAACGGCTGGCCGGCGGTCAGCGCGGGCGTTCCCGTGTCGGCGAAATAGCCGCGCACCGGCAACAACCGCCCGGCGCTGCCGTTGATCGCGTCGAACCCGGCAGCGGCGCCGGGCACGCTTTTCAGCGTAGCGGCGGTCGCGTCGCTGTAGCGAAGCGACGTGCCGTCGATGGTGATCTTGTCCGCGGTGATTGCGGGCGGCGCCTCGAACCCCGTGACGCCTGCGACCGCGATCGCTTCCTCGGGATCGTCGTCGACGTCGAGGATGTTGGGATCGAAGCCGTAGACTCCATCGCCCATCACCCCGATGCCGCCGACCAGCACGCCGTTCTTGTAGAGCGGCATGCCGCCAGCATCCGCCGCCAATCCCAGCGGCGCGCGTTTGGGGCCGATCGTCGCGCCCGCGCTCCCGCTCGCGTCATAGCGAGCCATCAGGTCCGAACAGGGCAACTGGCTGAACTGCACGCCGAACAGCGGTCCGCTTTCCAGCCCCAGCGTCGATGGTGCGGGCGGGAACCGCTCTTGCACGATCTCGGATGCGGTGCGGGTGGTGAACGCGTTCCCGCCGCTCGACAGATAGGCGCCCGTCAACGCCTTCGAGATCGCACCCAGCGCGGCCGGGAAGGCGACGCCCTGCGCATCCAGGCCGACGCCGTTCGCCGGAAGCGGGATCGTCGCGGTGGTGCGCGCACCCGTCATCTCGAAGACGCCGAGCACGTTGCCCACCCGGTCCGTCACCGCGATCACCGATGGCAGCCCGCGGGCCCGTGCCTCGCCGGCCGCCTGCGCGATGATGCGGCCGACATCGGCGGTGGTCAGGGTCGTCGGCGCCGACGCGGCGACATCGGTCGCGATCGCGGCCGACGTCGTCTCCGGCGTTCCGCCGCCCCCGCAGGACGTCAGCAGCAGCGCGGCACCCGCCAGCGCAAGCTGTACCATCCGGATCGCGCGGATCATGCGATCCCCCGCACGGCGTCGGCGGCATGAGACAAGGCCGCACGGAAATCGAGCGCATGATAGTCGTTGGGATCGTGCACGGCGCGGTACGCGTGGTCGATATCGGCGCGGATCGCCGCTGCCTGCCGCACTTGGATCGCACCCTGTTTCACGAGTGCGGACAGCAATGTGTCGATCGCCATCACCGCCTGCACGCTCGCCTGGTAATCGGTATAACGGGCAGCTGCGCCCACCGCGACCGCATGGAGGATCGCCAGCGTCTCGCCGCGATCGAAGCGGTGCTGCGCGAAGCCGGCGGCCAGCGCCGCAGCCGATGTGCGCAGGCGCGCCGCCGCGCCGATCGCCTGCGGCCGCCCTTGCCCTAGGGCCGCGTGGAACGCGCGCGCATCGCCGTCGAACCGCGCGGCCTGTTCGGGCGCAAGCACCCTGGCCGCCGCCGACAGCATGATGATATTCTCGTCCTGGAACGCGGGCATGCCGATCGCGATGGGCCGGCCGGGATTGGCGAGGGCCGACGGGCGGAAGCCCGCCTCGTCGCCGATCCGACGATGGCAGGTGTGACAATCGAAGAACGCGAATTCGGGGAAGGCGCCTTCGCTGCCGCGCGGCCCGGAATAGACCGTCAGGGCCCGGACCAGCGCATCCGCCTGGCCGATTGCCCAGAAACGCACCGGCGATGGCCGACCCTTGCGCGCGACATAATCGGCATCCTCGTTCCAATGCTGCTCCAGCGTGGAGAACAGGTCGAGTTCGAACGAGAGCCGCGGATGCCCGGCCGCCATGATCCGGTGATCGACGAACTGCCCGGGTGCGTCGCTTCCGAGGTGGCAATCGAGGCAGACGGCGGCGCGCGCCTGTGGATCGTCGAGCGGCACCATCCCGGCGGCCACATTGCGGGCGTGGGTCGCGCTCGTCGCGGCGTGGCTGGCGATCCAGCGCGCGCCGCCGCCATGGCATGCCTCGCAGCCGACCCCATCGGCGATCCGGAAGCCGGCGGCGTGCACCGGTGCGGGATCGGCATGACAGCTAAGGCATTGCGCGGATCGCTGCGGATCGCCGATCCCAAGTCGCTCGGCGATCGCCTGCGCGCGCGCTTGCCCCAGCACGCGCCAGGCGCGGCTGTGTGCGCCCGCCGCGCTCGTCTCGTCCTGCCACCGGGCGACCTCGTCCTGCCGGACGATGGCGCCTGTCGGTTCCTGCCGGCCATGGCACGTCGAGGAGGCGCACGACGCCACACCCAGATGCTCGCCGCGCAGGTCCTCCTCCACGCGCGATGCCGGGGCAGGATGCATCGCGGCATGGCCGTTGCGCGCCGAGAGCGCACACAGGAATGCCAGGATGGCGAGGGCCAGGGCACTGGACACGAACGCCTGGAACGACACGCGCCTTCGTCTGCCGAATACCCCCATGCCGCCCCCCGCCGACATCTTGTCGGCCAACAGTCGCGGAGATACGTGAGCCAAATCAACAACGCACGCGGTTTTTCTAGGTGTGATCCTGCATCTGCGGCCCTTCCCCGTACGCGGGGCTCATACGAGATTGACCGCGGCGTCGATGCTTTGCATCCTGCACGAAGGGAGAGCGCTTCACGGTCGCAATGGCGTTCGTTCTTTCGATGGCGGCGGCTGGCGCTGTCAGACCAACGTGGCAGGCGGGGCAGGGGGCTGGTAGTGGCGGCTGATGCCCCGCCGTTCACGTGCCCTGCCGCCATCGCCGTTCCGGCGCTTCAACTCGGCACCTGAGGTGATCCGCCTGGTTGTCATGATGTATGTGCGCTTTCCGCTATCGCTGCGGAACGTCGCAGACCTGTTGTTCGAGCGCGGGATCGATGTCTGCCACGAAACGGTGCGGATGTGGTGGAACAGGTTTGGACCGATGTTTGCAGGCGACATGCGCCGGCAGCGGGTGAACCACATGCGCGGCTTTCGTCACTGGCGGTGGCACTTGGACGAGATGTACGTGAAGCTGAACGGCGAGATGGTGTACCTCTGGCGAGCGGTCGATCACGAGGGCGAGATCCTCGAGAGCTACGTCACGAAGACGAGAGACAAGGACGCAGCGCTGACCTTCATGAAGAAGGCGCTGAAGCGCCACGGCAGCCCTGACAAGGTCACCACGGACGGGCTTCGCTCCTACGGTGCGGCGATGAGGGAGCTTGGCAACGCCGACAAGCAGGAGGTTGGCCGCTGGGCCAACAACCGGGTGGAGAACAGCCATCTGCCGTCTCGACGACGGGAGCGGGCGATGATGCGCTTCAGGCGGATGAAGACGCTACAGAAGTTCGCCTCGGTCCACGCCAACGTCCACAACCACTTCAGCCTCGAACGCCATCTCGTCGATCGCCAGACTTACAAGGAACGACGCTCCGCCGCACTGGCGGAGTGGCAGGTCCTCGCAAGCTAGGCAGATGCGTACCAAGCGCGACGTGCATCGTGTGGAGACCGGTTCGCGTTAGACTGACAGCACCGCCATGCAGTCGCAGGACGGCACTGTAGCTACCTCCCGCGTCCGTCAGGCGGAGGCGACTTACCGCGCCGATCGCTTCGGGATCGACGCTGCCGAGCGCGATGCGACACGGTTGGCGGAAACGGCATGGGCCAATTTGGCGGCAGCACAATCGCGCGTGCAAGCCAATGCGCGCCGGGTCGAAGCCGCGGAACTGGCGTTGATAGGGATTCGTGCCGAATATGCCTTTTTGCTCAGAACGACGTTGGACATCCTGATCGCTGACGAAAGCCTGCGCGCGACACAGCTGACGCTTGCGCGTAGTCGCAGCGACGCGCTGATCGGGCAGGCGGCATTACTAAGATCGACAGGTCGGCTCGGGCCCGACAGTTACACCAGCTAGTCATGTCGACCGGTCGATCTTTCGAACGCAGCCGCTGAAAGGGCGCGGACGCTGGATCGATCTGTCCTTAGGATCCGTTCATGCGGCGCTTGTCGAAGCCCGCTCCCCACCGTTGGGTATTCGGCTGCGGCACAGGCCCTTCGACACGCTCCAGGCGAACGGCGCAAGATAGCGCCATCAAGTTCTAGTCGCGGCGGCCCGCCTGAATCAGGATCGCGTCGGAGGGTAGAACATGGTCCAGAAAGGGCAGCATCGCGGCGCCGATGACCGCGCCGTCCTGTGCGGCCAGCGCCGCGAGAATGGGCGCGCGCGACGGTAGCGCAAAGGCGTCGAGCGCGGTCTCGAGTGCTGCCGCCAGCCGCGCGATCAGCGGCAGCGGCAGCCGCCCGCCGATCAGGATCGCGGCAGGATTGATGAGGCAGTTCACCGCGACGAGCGGCGAGGCGAGGCTTTGCGCCGCATCATGCACCCAGGCATCGACGATCGCGCGGCACGACGGATCGTCCGAGACGAGGTTGGCGAGATCGTCCGCCTTGCCTGCGGCCTCGAACCGCGCACGAAGCGCCGACAGCGACACCGTATCCTGAACCACGGCATTCGGCCGCGCGGAGGAGGGATCAGGCATCAGCCCGATCTCGCCGCTGCGCAGCGCGGCACCGCGGGCATAATTGCCCTCGATCACCGGGCCTCCGCCCAGTCCGGCGCTGATGAGCAGATAGAAGAAGTTTTGCGCGTCCTGGCCGGGGCGCTGCTGGGCCTCGCCCAACGCGGCGGCGGCGGCATCGTTGTCGACATGGATCGGCCAAGGCAGCGCCTCGTGCACTGCCGCGGCCACGTCGATGTTGTTCCACGCGTCATAGGCAGCGGGCCGGTGCGGGATGGGGATGCGCCCGAGATCGTCCGGCATCGCGACGCCGACACCCAGCACCTTGTCGCGCGACACGCCCTCGACCGTCAGCAGCTTGGTTATCCGCTTGCGTGCGAACGCCACCACATCCTCGGGCAAGGCGAACGCGATCTCCTGCCCCACCAGGCGCCGCACCCTGCCCGCGAGATCGACCAGCGCGAGGCTGATATGGTCGCGATCGATGTTGAGCCCGATCGCGAAAGCGCCGTCGGGGTCGATCGAGAGGCGGAGTGCCGGCTGTCCACGCGCGCCTTGCCGCCGCCCGACCAGCTTGATGAGGCCGAGTTCGGTCAAGCGCTTGGTGATGTTGGCGATCGTCGGCGCGGTCAGGCCGGTGAGCGTGGCGAGTTCGACGCGCGACGTCTCGCCCACCAGGCGAATGGCCTGCAGCACCGTGCGCTGGTTATAGTCGCCCGCGCGGACCAGGTTCGTCCCCGACATCGAAGCCGACAGCCGGGCGGAGCGCGCGTTCGCCGAATGGACCACGCGATCCCGGTGCGAATGTCCCCGGTCCCTCTGCGCCGTCATCCGGTTCGTCACCCATTTTCCATGTGCCCGAGACGGTGATTAGAGTGGATTGAAGCATTACGCCAACCACAAGCCGGCCGCCGGTGTCCGGCGGCGGCTCTCGGGCAGGCGGTGCTTGCCTGGCGAGGCTTTGTCTTCCAACATTCGCCGATGACCCTCATGCCCGCTTCCGCCGATCCGGCGAAAGATACCGTCGTCACCCCCGCCATCATCGTCAGCGCGCTCGGCGCGGCGCTCGGGGGATTGTTGTTCGGCCTCGACACCGCGGTGATCTCGGGCGCGACCGGTGCGCTCCAGACGCATTTCGCGCTGTCGGATCAGGCCCTGGGATTTACCGTCGCGTCGGCGTTGATCGGGACGGTGATCGGGTCGCTCGGCGCCGGTGCGCCGGCCGACCGGTTCGGCCGCCGGCCCGTGCTGCTCGCAATCGCAGCGCTCTACATCCTGTCCGCGCTCGGCACCGCGCTTGCCGCCGGCTGGTGGATGCTGCTCGGCTTCCGGCTGCTCGGCGGCGTGGCGATCGGTGCCGCCTCCGTGGTCACGCCCGTCTATATCGCGGAAGTCTCGCCCGCACGGTTTCGCGGGCGTCTGGTGGCGCTCAACCAGCTCAACATCGTCGGCGGCATCCTGCTCGCATTTCTCTGCGACTATCTGATCGCGCGAGCGCTGCCCCCGGAGACCGCGTGGCGCGTGATGCTGGGGATCGTCGCGGTGCCGTCGCTGCTGTTCCTGCTCATCGGTATCGCGCTGCCGGAGAGCCCGCGCTGGCTGGCGGGGCAGGGGCGGCTTCCGCTCGCGCTTCACGTGCTGCGGCGGCTCGGTTCGCACGATCCGGATGCCGATCTGGCCCGGATCGCGGCGCCGGCGAACGGAGATGCCGAGGGCGGACGCGCGCGGCTGCTCCAGCGGCGCTATGCCTTTCCGGCATCCTGCGCGGTGGCGATCGCGCTGTTCAACCAGCTCTCCGGGATCAACGCGCTGCTCTATTACGCGCCGCGCATCTTCGCGCTCGGCGGCGCCGGCCAGGACAGCGCGTTGCTGCAATCGGTGGCGGTCGGCGGCACCAACTTTCTGTGCACCGTGCTCGCGCTGTTCCTGATCGACCGGTTCGGCCGGCGCCCGCTGCTGATCTTCGGCTCGGTCGCCTGTGCGGCGGCGCTGCTCGTGGTTGGCTGGCAATTGCAGAGCGCCCGGCCCGACGGCACGCTGATCCTCGCCGGATTTCTGGGCTTCATCGCGGCCTTCGCGGTCAGCCAGGGCGCGGTCATCTGGGTCTTCATCTCGGAGGTCTTTCCGAGCGCGGTGCGCGGCAAGGGGCAGGCGCTCGGCGCCACCACCCACTGGGTGATGGCGGCGGCGATCACCTGGGCCTTTCCGGTGGTGGCGGGGGCGACCGGCGGATGGGTGTTCGTCGCCTTCGCGTTCGCGATGCTGGTCCAGCTCGTCTGGGTGCTGCGCATCATGCCGGAGACGCGGGGCGTCCCGCTGGAGGCGATGGGCAGCCTCGGCTGACGCGCCGGATCAGTGTACCAGGGTGGGTGCCTCTGTAGCATCGCGCCCGGCGAGCGGTGCACGGCGCGCCGCCAGCGCGAATCCGGCGATCAGCAGATAGCAGACGAGCGGCACCACGAACGCGGCCGAACGGCTGCTCGCATCCGCGACGTGTGCGAAGACGAGCGGCACCACCGCGCCCCCGACGACCGCGGTGCAGAGCAGCCCGACCGTCGCCGGCGTCGAGGCGGTCGACCGTTCGAGCGTCAGCGTGAAGATGACGGGAAACATGATCGCGTTGGACAGGCCGATCGCCAGCGCGACGACCCCCGCCGCCGGGCCGCTGATCCCGACGACGACGAGGCAGGCGAGCGCGGCGGCGAGCGCCGCACCGGCGAGCAGCATCCCGGCGGGCAGGCGGGTCAACGCCGCGCTGCCGACGAACCGGCCGACCAGCGCGCCGAGCCAGTAAAGGCTCACCAGGCTGCCCGCCACGACGGGGGCCACGCCCATGATGTCGGGCTGTTCAAGGAAATTGGTCATCGCGCTGCCGATCGCGACTTCGGCGCCGACATACAGGAAGATCGCCGCCGCGCCGAGCAGCGCCCAGCGTGAGCCGAACGCCGACAGCGTGCCGCCCGCCAGACGCGTATCCGCGGACGCCGAGGCGTCGAGCAGGCGCCGCACACGGAACAGCAGCACCGCCAGCGCCAGCACGATCACGGCAATCACTTCGTAGGCGATATCGATCCGATGCAGCGAATCGGCGATCTTGTCGGGCGTGGGCGTTCCTCCCGCGAACAGGCCGCCCTGAAGCAGCGTGTGTGCGGCCAGGAACGGCCCGACGACGGTGCCGACGGAGTTGAACGCCTGGCTGAACACCAGCCGGAAATGCGTGCGGGATTTGGGGCCGAGCGCGGCGGACAGCGGGTTGGCGGAGACCTGGAGTAGCGTGATCCCGCTCGCGATGACGAACAGCGCGATCAGCACGATCGGATAGGCGCGCAGCGTGGTCGCGAGCGGCATCAGCAGGCAGCCGAGGATCATCACCCCGAGCGCGGTGACGATCGCCCGTGCGGAGCCCAGCCGCCCGGCCAGCGCCGCGGCGGGCAGCGACACCACGCCATAGGCCAGGAAGAAGGCGAATTGCGTGAGGAACGCTTCGGTGTCGGAGAGCGCGAACACCGATTTGACCGCCGGGATCATCACGTCGTTCACCGACGTGACCGCACCCCAGATGAAGAACAGCGTGGTGACGAAGCCGAACGCCAGCCGGGTCTGCGGATCGGCCGCGGCCGACGTCCCGCTCGGAGGAAGCTGGGCCGGGGTCATGCGGCGACGGACGGAGCGGCGGGGACGGCATTCGGCATCTTCGGGCTTTCGAAGTTCGTGGACGGGGGGCTCAGCGGCTGGCGAGCGTCGCGCCGCGGCCCGCCGGCAGCCAGCGCTCGGGAAGCGCGACCGTCACGCTGCTGCCGGTATCGACCGCGGATGCCGCGAGCGTTACGCGGTAACGGCCGGCGGCGACATGCCAGCCATGGCGCCCCTCGTCCCAGGTGGCGAGCAGGCGTGGATCGATCGTGAGCGCCACCGTCTGCGCGGCGCCCGGCGCCAGCATCACCTTGCGATAGCCGCCGAGCCGCTTGGGCGCTTCCCATCCGCCGGCGGCGGGCGCCACATAGATCTGGCCCACATCGGCGCCGGCCATGGATCCGCTGTTGCGGAGGCGGAAGCTCACCTGCAACGCGTCGCCATCGACGCGCGCGGCGAGCGCATCGCGCTGGAACCGCGTATAGCTGAGGCCGTGCCCGAACGCGAACAGCGGCGCGGCGCCCGTCTTGTCGAGCCACTTGTAGCCGACGGCGGCGCCCTCCGTATAGCGCACGGTGAAGGGCTGGCCTTCGGGCAGGCCGAGGCCGGGGATGACGGGGCGCGGATATTGGTCCGCCGAGCGCGGGAAGCTGATCGGCAGATGGCCCGACGGATTCACCTTGCCCGCCAGCACACGGCCGATTGCGGCGCCGCCCCGCGTTCCGGGATACCAGGCCTCGACGATGCCCTTGACCTTGCCGGCCCAGGGCATGGTCACCGCCGCGCCGGTTTCCAGCACCACGACGGTGTTGGGGTTGGCGGCCGCGACCGCCTGCACCAGCGCATCCTGGCCGTTCGGCAGCGTGAGCGGGAAATCCTGCGACTCGGCGGTCCACTGCGTCACGAAGACGATCGCGACATCGGCATGCGCCGCGAGCCGGGCGGCGGCGGCGCGATCGTCGCCATCGGCATAATCGATCGTGGCGCCGGGCAGTTCGCCCTTGAGCGCTTCGACCGGAGACGATTTGTAATACACCACGGGATGGGGGAAGCCCTTGGCGGCGTCGGGATCGGGCACCGCGGTGCCGCCCGGCGAATAGACCTGCGCGGATCCGCCGCCCGACAGCACACCCTTGTCGGCATGGCCGCCGAACACCGCGATGCGTCGCGCCTTGGCCGCCAGCGGCAGCACGCCGCCTTCGTTCTTCAGCAGCACGATGCCCTGTTCGGCGGCATGCTGACTGGCCGCGGCATGCGCGGCATAGTCGATCGTGCCGGGCGCGACGGGGTCGTCCACTGCACCGGTCGCGATCAGTGCGCGCGCGATCCGCCGCACCTTGTCGTCCAGCACCGCCATCGGCACCTGGCCCGAGGCGATCGCCGCCTTCAGCTTGTCGAGCCAGACATGATAATCGACATTGCTCAGCCCGACGCCGGTTTCCTGATCGAGGCCGCCGAGCGCATCGGCGATGGCGTCATGCTGCGCGCCCCAATCCGACATGACGAAGCCCTTGAAGCCCCAATCCTTCTTCAGCACCTGGTTGAGCAGCCAATCATTCTGGCAACTATGCGCGCCGTTGACGAGATTGTACGAGCACATCACCGATCCGGCATCGCTCTGCTCGATCGCGATTTGGAACGCGAGCAGGTCCGACATGCGCGCCGCGGCCTTGTCGATCGCGATATTGACGAAGTTGCGCCCGGTTTCCTGATCGTTGAACGCGTAATGCTTCACCGTCGAGACGATCCGGTTCGACTGGATGCCCTTGACGAAGGCGCCGACCATCGTGCCGGCGAGCCAGGGATCCTCGCCGCCATATTCGAAATTGCGGCCATTGCCGGGGTCGCGGTCGAGATCGACGCCGCCGGCGAGTTGCTCGTTGAAGCCCGAGGCGCGCGATTCCGCACCCACGACCGCGCCCGCCGCCATCGCCGCCGCCGGATCCCAGCTCGCCGCCGACAGGATGCCCGAGGGAAGCGCGGTGCGCTCCAGCGCGGGCGGGGCTGCGCCCTGGGTCGCAACGCCGCTTCCCGCATCCGACTGCCATTGCGGCGTGAAGCCGAGCCGCGGGATGCCCGGCACATAGCCGGCCGATTGCGGCCGCGCCTCGGCTCGGCGATAGGCGGGCTGGCCGGTGCTCGCACCGAACAATCCGGTCACCACGGTCAGCTTCTCGTCCTCGGTCATTGCCTTAACGAGCAGATCGGCGCGCGCGTCCGCCGACAGGGCGCGGTTCTGCCAGGCGGTGGGCGCGATCTGCGCCGACGCCGCGCCGCAGGCGGTTGCGAGCAGGGCGGCGACGATGCGGCCGAGACGGGAGCGGGCGAACGGACGCGCGGGCATGGGCATCGGGGCTTTCCTGATGAGGAGGGACGGATCGGATGAGGCGCCGGCGATCGGGTGCGACGGGCTGGCCATGGTGCGTGCGTTGCCGCGCGGTCCGCGGCGAGGCCGCCGTCTCGAAAGCGTCGCCTGTTTCACCCGGTGCCTCCCCTTGGCGGCGTCGTGGTCGACACCGGCTCGGGCGAATCCATCCGCCAGCCATCCGCTTAAAGCAATTGATTTTTGATCGCTCCCGCGGCGTTGATGGCACGGTCGAAGCGGGTTACGCCGGATGCCCATCGCCCGGTGCCGCGTCACCCGCCGGACGGCGAATGGCGCATCACATGACGCTGCGCCAACCACATAGCGGCTGGCGCAAGGCCGCTTTCGCGACCGTCGCATCCTGGCCGATCGACAGATAGGCGCGAGTCGTCACCGCATAACGCGGCCAACGCGGAAGACCGCCGGCGTTCGGATCGGCTGCTTTTACGAACGCGGTCCAATAGGTCTGAACGGGCGGATCGTCCGATCGGGGCGTGCCGAAGACATAGCTGAGTTCGCTGCCATGCGTGACGTCCGCTCCGGCGCGCGCATGATCGAATTGATATTGCCACACGGGCAGCCCGGCCCGTGCGAACGCATCGGAGACGGCGATCGTCGGGCAGCGAAAGGTGAGATCGTCCGCCAATTGCTGGGTCACGTCACCCAGCCGCGGATCATGGACCGGCGTTGCGCCCGGCTCCAGACCGTAGAAGGCGAGCGCCCGTGCCGCATGCGTGCCGAATTCGCGCCGCACGATCGACGGCGCAGCGGCGAGCCCATCGTGGAGCGGCAGTTCGCGCGCGTTCATCCCGATCAGCAACGCCGCGTGATTGATGCGGCCTGCGGCGAGCGCCGCGGCCGGCGTCTCGCGCAGGAACCGGCCGTCCACCACGGCCTGAAGCCAGATGAAGCTGTCGTCGTCGAGATCGGGCACGTCGACCGCTTCCTGCGCGGCGAGGATCGCGCCGACCGGCGCGGCGCGGAGCGCGGCGGCGGAGGCGGTCGCGGGCAGCCCCGCCTTCGCCGCGATCATCGCGCCCAGGTGCTCGTTCTGCGCCAGGGTGCGCGGCGGCACGCCGAAGCCGGGGGTGCCGCTCTCCTCGATGGCGGCGCGGAACAGGCCCGCGGAGCCCGGCGCGAGGAGTTGCAGCCCCACGTCCTGCGCGCCGGCTGAGCCACCCGCGATCGTCACCCTGGCCGGATCGCCCCCGAACCGCGCGATATTGGCGTGCACCCAGCGCAGCGCCGCCTGCTGGTCCATGAGGCCGTAATTGCCCGATGCGCCGCCCTGTTCGGCCGAAAGCCTGGGGTGCGACAGGAACCCCAGCGCGCCCAGCCGATATTGCACGCTGACGAGCAGGATGCCGCTATCGGTGATGGGCGACTCGACCGGGCCGCCGCCTTCACCTCCGCGATTGCCGCCGCCATGGATCCAGACGAGAACGGGTAGCCGCGCCGCCGGATCGAGCCGCGGCGTGCGGATATCGAGGAACAGGCAATCCTCGCTTCCCCCGTTCGCGGCCGCCCGGTTCCAATCGCCATAAGCGGGTTGCGGACAGGCGGCATGCGCGGCGGTCGCATCCGCCACCGCTGCGTGGGGCCGGCGCGGCACGGGCGGGCGCCAGCGCAGCGCGCCGACCGGCGGTTCGGCGAAACGGATACCGCGAAACACCGCGCCGCCATCGCCGATCGCCTGGCCGCGCACCGGTCCTTGTTCGGTGACGATCACGGGCGCGGCGAGCAGCGCGAGTGCGAGCGCGATCATCAGGGGCGGTGTCCGACGGGGCCGGCAAGCGCGGCGCGGATGGCGGCATCGGCGACGGGCGCCATCACCGCATAGCCCCCCTTGTTCGGGTGCACCCCGTCATAGGTCAGCGCCGCGCGCAGCGCCGCGCCGTCGTGCAGCGCGCTCCAGTAATCGGCATAGGTCGCGCCCGTCCGCGCCGCATAATTCTTCAACCACGCGTTCATCGCCGCGATCTTGTTCGCGGTTTCGAGGCCAGGCCGCCAAGGGAAGCGCGCCGCCGGCGGGATCGAGGCGAGGATCACGCGAATCCCGTTCGCGCGCGCCAGATCGGCCATCGACATGATGTTGGCCTTGGTCTGTTCGGGCGTCATCGGGCCGGTATTGCCCGCGATGTCGTTCGTTCCGCCCATGATCTGGACCGCGGCCGGGTGCAGATCGACCACGTCTTGGCGGAAGCGTAGCAACATCTGCGGCGTGGTCTGACCCCCGATCCCGCGGCCGAGCCGCCCGGCCACGAAAAAGGCCGGCATCATGTCGTACCAACCCTGGGTGATCGAATCGCCGATGAACACGACCGACACCGGCCCGCGCACCGCGGCGTCGGCATCGCGATACCGGCCAAGCCACGCCCAATCGGTGTGCAGCCGTTCCTCCGCCTCGCGCTCTGCCTGCGCCTTGCGTTGGGCATCGGTGGCGGTCTGGGCGAGCGCAGGGGCGGGGGTGAGAGCGGCCAGCAACAGCGCGACGATCGTCTTTTTCATGAGGCTTCCTGTCGATGGACGGGGTGATCGCGGCGGCGCGGACCGCGTCACCGCGGCGCGATGTGCGCCGCGGTGACGTTCCAGCCGCGTACCGTCACCGCACCGTCATGCGCCTGCGCGGTCGGATAGCGGATCTCCACGGTCCGCGTGTCGCCCGGCAGCAGCGAAACATAATTGTCGGTGAAATAGGCCGGCAGGATCTGGGTCCCGTCGGCGTTCATCATCGTCAGCTTCGTTTCGATCGCCGGCGTCGCGCTGCGGTTCGCGAGCGTCACCGTCGTCACCGTTTCCGCGCCGTCGATCCGGCTCGACGCCTGTGTGGCGAGCGTGACGGGGGCGAGCGCGTTCATCGCGCGGAACGCGGCATCGTCCCTGGCCTGCCAGTAGAAATTGGTCGAGAGCAGCGCGCCGTCGGCGCCGTGTGCCTCCAGCCGGACCAGCGCGACGCCGTTCGCGGTGAGCGCGGGCAGGTCGAGCGTCAGCGCCTCGGTCGCGGCTTCGTGGAGGCCGACGATCACCGCCTTGCGGTCGGCGATCGGCTGGCCTGCGAGGCCGACCACCTTGGCGGTGACGGTCACGCCGCGCAGATCGGCCAGGCCGTTGTTGACCAGCACCACCTTGCCGTCGGGCAGGTTCATCTGGACATGAACTAGCTCCGCCGCCTTCTTCACGCCGTAGAAGGACGCCTGGGTGTCGTAATCATGGCTGAAGATGCTCCATGCAGACGACGGCCATGCGGGCTGGGTCATCCACAGCATGCGGCCGGAATTCACCGTCCACAGCCCGGCATTCATCCCCTCGAAGATCGCGCGGTAGGATTCATACTGCATCATCTGCGCCTTGCGCTCGAAATCCTCGAGGCTGGTGCCCGCGCCGAACCGCGCCTCCAGCGCATCGGTATAGGTCTTCACCGCGCCGTTCCCGGTCTGATGCCAGTCGTGATAGGCCCAGGCATCGCTGATCGGCCATTGGTCCGCAGGCGCCATGGCGCGCTTCCACGCCTCCAGCGTCGGCAGCGAGGGCGTGCCGCTTTCCACCGAGAAGCCGCGGGCATGTTCGGTGAAATATTCCACCGGCGGCTTCCAGTTGTACGGCCCGGAATTCTGCAGGTTCACCCGGTTGGACGAGCCCATGTAGAGCCGCGTGCCGTCCTCGGCATGGATCAGCGCCTCCAGCCCTTCGTTCACGATCGGCTGCGGCACGCCCTCGTTGCGGCCGAACCAGACGACGATCGACGGGTGGTTGCGATAGCGCTTCACCACATCGGCGGCGTTGGCGAGAAACAGCGCGGGGTCCTGAGTCTCGATATTATAGTCCTGGGTGGATTCCCAGAAATCGCTCAACACCATCAGGCCATATTCGTCGGCCAGGTCGAAGAAATTGTCCTCGGTGTTCTGCCCCACCCAATTGCGCACGATGTTGAGGTGCGCATCCTTGTGCAGCCGGAAATAGGGTTCGAGATGCGCGCGGTCGACGCGCTTCATGAAGTCGTCCATGCCGATATTGCCACCGCGCGCGGCAATCTTCACCCCGTTCACGCGGATGACGAGATAGGGCGTGAGGCCCGGCGCATCGGTGACGGGCGTGACGGCGGGCGATCGTTCCGCACCGGGCACGAGGCCCGCCGCCCAGCCGTTCGCCGTCTTGCGGATCGCGTCATGGCGTTCGTCGACGATCCGCTCGCCGCGCTGGCGCGCGCGGGAGAGATCGATGCCGACGCGCTTCAGATCGCCATGCGCGTCCATCAGCGAGATGTCGTACGTCACCTGCCGCATGCCGAAGCGCAGCCGCTTGGTGTCGCTCGGCTGGCCGTCGATGCTGGCGGTGAGCGTCAGGTCGTGGAGCGCCGCCTCGCCATAGCCGTTCGGCCACCACAGCTTGGGATGCACCACGCGGAGTTGCGCGAAGTCGGCTGGCCGCATCACCACGTCCGCGCTCTGTCCAGGCGCCAGCGTGACGGCTTTCTCGACCGTCACGCCATCGAACGCCGCGCGCACGGTGGCGGTCACGGTCCGTGCGGATGCGTTGGTGACGGGCGCGGTGATCTCCACCTCGGCCACCGAATTGTCGGCGCGCGGCAGCGTGGTGACGACATGCGCGTCGCCCAGCGTCGCGTCGCCCGTCTCCGCCAGCGCCACGCCCTGCCACATGCCGGTGTTGCGGTCGCGCACGCTCGGGATCCAGTCCCAGCCCTCGGACGCCACGAAGGTCGGCCCGTCGAGCATCATCATGCCGCCATTCTCGCCCACACCCGACGTGAGCGACTCCTCCTGCGCGAGGCCGGGGTGCGGCGGCGGCGACACCTTGACCGCCACCGCATTGCGGCCGGGGACGAGCGCATCGGTCACGTCGAAACGGCCGCGGATGAACGCGCCCTTCATGCTGCCCAGGTTGCGGCCGTTCACCCAGATCTCGGCGGCATAGTTGACGCCTTTGAAGATCAGATAGCGGCGCTTGCCCGGTGCGGCGGCCGTGTCGAATTCGGTGCGATACCAATAATCCTGATGCGCGAGCGTTTCGGGAATGGCCATGTTGTTGAGGCCGTAGGCCGGGTCCGGATAGACGCCGCGATCGACCAGCGTCGTCAGCACGGTGCCGGGCACGGTCGCGGCATACCAGGCACGCGCATCATAGCCGGCGCGGCTGATCGTGGGGCCCGCATCGGCCACCTTCGGCGCCTCGGCCAGCCGCCAGCCGCCGATCGTACGGCCGCCGTCCGGATCGGGCGCGCCGGCGTCGGTCGCCACCGGTTTCGCCACGGGCGCCGGGATCGGCGCGCGCGAACGGGGCAGGGTCCAGGCGTCCTGCGGCGCGACCTGACCGTACATCTGGTGCACCTGGACCGGCCAGTGCGGGCTGCCCGTCTGGAACGCGATCATGGCGGGATCGGGCCGCGCAGCGGCGCGCGCGCGCAAGGTCGCGGGGGCGACCGCGCCGGTCTCGAGCTGGAAATCCATGATCCGCCCGGCAAACGGCGTACCGCTCCCACGCGGCGCGAGCGTCGCGACCGGCAGCACCGCCGCCGCTGCGATCCGGCACTGCGCCACCGCGCGGCCGTCCACGAACAGGTGCGCGGTGCCGCCCTCATAGCTGACCGCCACCGCGTGCCAGCCGACGGCGAGACGCGCCGGGCCCGTCACCGATCCGGCATCGCTGACGAAGGCCGGTCGGCCATGATCGAGCGCGAGGAAACGGCGGGCTCCCGGCGGATCGCCGAAGCCCGCGACGAGCGCAGTGGTGTCCGCGGCGCGCACATCGATCCAGGCGGACAGCGTCCAGTCGGCCCCCGCGATCGCCGCGGCACCATCGCCGCCGATCGCGGTGCGATAGCTGTCGCCGCCCGCAGGCAGATCGGCGTTCACCGGGCCATAGACCTGGGCCGTGGCGGGCATCGCCCAGGCCAAAGTCAGAATCGAAATCGCCGTCGTCCAGCGCTTGGCCATGTCCCGCATCCTCCGTGCCACACCGTCGGGGCGGCGCGTGCGAGCGGCATCAAGCACAGGTGGGCGAGAAAGCCAAATTGATTTGGGAATTTCGCGAGCGATCCGGCTGGCTCGTCGGAAGCGCATCGCGCGATCATTTCCGCGCGGGGCGTGCGGTGCGTTGGCATCACGCCGATCGCGGCGCGGGTTCGCCGTTCCCGGAACTCCGGGCTCGCCAAGCGTTATGGTACGCATGCGCAGGCCGTCGCCTGCCGGGAGACGGACGATGGCCACCACCTTGACTGCCACATTCGATAGCCGACGCGAGGCCGAGCTGACGGTGGAGCGGCTCGTTCAGGAACACGGGATCGATCGCGCCGCCATCTCCATCGCAGCCGATGGCGACGAGAATAGCGCAGGGACCGAAAAGAGCGGCTCGGACCTGCCGGACGGATCGCAGGATTCATCGTCACGGGACGATGCGGCGTTGACCGGAATGGTCATGGTGGTGGTCGATCTCGACGACGATGCGCAGGCCGAGCAAGTGAAGGATGCCTTTGTCGAATTCAATTCGGCAGGCGTCGTCGAAAACTGAACGTCACGGCACGGACGGAGCGCGAGGAGGGCGGGGCCGTGGTCGCAACGCGGCCCTGGCGGCCCGTACGCGTGCTCGTCACGCGATCGGCCCGGCAATGGGACCATGGGCGCGCGATCGGCGAGCGTGCCGAGGCTTCGGGCATCGCCACCGAGTGGCTAGCGTCGGACCGGCTGAACCTCGCATCCTCGGCCGATGATCGACAGGCCTATGCGCTGGCCAAGCGGACGCTGGCGGTGGTGGTCGCTCCTCCATCTCGGCGGCGGCTGCAACCGATAGCGCCATCGGCCGACTGGCGCGTCGATCTGGCGGAGGGGTGCCCGGCCCATTGCAGCTATTGCTATCTGGCGGGTTCGCTGAAGGGGCTGCCGATCACGCGCGTCTATGCCAATCTGCCCGAGATCCTGGCCGAAATGCCCCCGCATCTGGGCACGGGCATGGTCACCTCGCATTCGTCCGATCGCAGCCATGAGGGCACCACGTTCGAGGCGAGCTGCTACACCGATCCGCTCGCGATCGAGCCGCTGACCGGCTCGCTGTCCGCGCTGATCGCGTGGTTCGGCCGATGGGAGGCGGACGTGCAGCTGCGCTTCACCACCAAGTTCGATGCGGTCGAGCCGCTTCTCGGGCTGGCGCATCATGGCCGTACGCGGATGCGCGCATCGGTCAACCCGGCCGCCTATGCACGGCATGAAGGCGGAACGAGCCCCGTCGCCGCGCGTCTGGTCGCACTCGCACGCATGAGCGAAGCGGGCTATCCGGTCGGCCTCACCATCGCGCCGATCATCGCCGCGGCCGGATGGCAGCAAGCCTATGCCACGCTGATCGCCGACGTCGCCGCCACCTTCGCCGACCGCCCACCGCCCGACCTGACGATCGAACTCATCACGCATCGCTATACGCCCGGATCGAAGCGCGTGCTCGAAAGCTGGTATCCCGGCTCGAACCTCGACATGAGCGAGGTCGGGCGCAGCGAGAAGCGCACGAAGTTCGGCTCGGTCAAGCACGTCTATGATGCCGCCACGATGCGGATGCTTCGGGATTTCTTCACCGCCGAGATCGCGCGGATGCTGCCCTATGCGCGCATCCTATACTGGACGTAACCGGGTCCGCTCATCAATCGTTAACCATCGATCGGGCATCCCAAAGCTCCTGCCCGGAGAGCCATGTGACCATCGAAACGTCGAACACACCGTCCGTTTTCAATGGCTTGGCCTTGTCCGCCGCGCTGTTCACCGCCGGGGGCAAGCGCGCGGCGCTGATCGAGGCGCTGGACGCCACTTCGGCGCGGGTGGCGGGAGGGGGCGGTTGCCGGGACGGGTCGGTCGCGATCCTGGTGCGCCACGGCATCCGCGTCTTCGGGACGCTGCACCGCACCGACGACGAAGGGGCACGGCTGGATTTCGACGATCCGCTGGACGGGTGGCGACAGGCCCGGTTTCTCGACGACCGGGGTGCGCTTCGGCCGGTCCATGTTGCGGGGTTTGCAACGGCATGACCGTCGGTTCGGTCGGCCGGCGATGGACCGTGGCGCGGCGGCTGGTGGCGATCGCGGCGCTTGCTTCGATAGGGTTCGCCGGCGCGGCGTCGGCGGCGCCGGTGTCGGCGCTGGTGGTCGACGCCAATGACGGGGAAACGCTCTATTCCCGGAACGCCGATCTCGTCCGGCCGCCCGCATCGCTCGCCAAGATGATGACGCTGTTCCTGGTGTTCGACGCGCTCGATGCGCGCACGTTGCGGCTGGACGACAGGATCACGATGTCGCGCCACGCCGCCGCGCAGGCGCCATCGAAGCTGGGCGTGCCCGCAGGCGGTGAAATCCGGGTGAGGGATGCGATCCGGGCCGTGGCCGTGCAGTCCGCCAACGACGTCGCAGTGGCATTGGCCGAGCGGCTGGCGGGCAGCGAACCGGCCTTTGCACGGGCGATGACCGCCAGGGCGCGCCAGCTCGGTATGCGCCACACCCGCTTCGGCAACGCGACCGGCCTGACCAGCGACGCCAACCGCACGTCGGCCGCCGATATCGCCACGCTGTCGCTCGCGATGCTGCGCACGCACAGGCGCGACTATCGCTATTTTTCCACGCGCGCGATCGATTGGGGCCATCGCCGGCTGGTCAACCACAACCATCTGCTGGGCCGCGTGCCCGGGGTCGACGGGATCAAGACCGGCTACACCGTGGATGCCGGCTACAATCTAGCGGCCTCCGCGACGCGCCGGGGGCGGCGGCTGATCGCGGTCGTGATGGGCGAACGCAGCATCGCGGCGCGCGACCTGCGCGTGTCCAACCTGCTGGAGGTGGGCTTCTCGCAGCCCTGACGCTACCCGTCGATGGTCGGCGGGGCGGCGTTGACGTCGTCGGGGGCGTGCGTGTTGCGCAGTGTTTCCTCCTGCGCATCGGTGTCGATCCGGCGATGGCGTGCAAACGGCGCAAGCGGCTGAGGCTCGCCGGTTTCGAGCGCCCGAACGATCCCTTCGATCACGCGCAGATCGGCCAGGCCCTCCTCCGCATCGGGCTCGGGATCGGTGCCGTTCAGGATGCAATCGGAGAAGTAGCGCATCTCGCCGCCGAACTGGTCGGTCGGCTTGAACGTTTCGCAATGCTGTTTTTCGCCGATCAGCAGCGTGCGCTCGCGCGGCGCATTGAAGCCATAGGCGGGCATCATGTGGATGCTGCCCTTGGTGCCGGCCACGATCAGGCTGTCGATCCCGTTGGTGAAATAGGAGACGGTGAACTGCGCGAGCCGATCGCCCGGCATCCGGAGCGTGACCGCCACGACATCGTCGAAATCGCCGAAACCCGCTTCCGCATGGCGCGATCCGACGGCGGAAACGACCGCGACCGGCTCCTCGCCGAACAGATAGCGGATCGCGTTGATCGGATAGGGCGCCATGTCGAAGATCGGTCCTGCCTCCACGCCATGCTTGGCGCGGTGGTTGGCGGGATCGAGCATCTGGCCGAAGCAGGAGGTGAACATCACCAGGTCCCCCAGCTCGCCGCTGCGGATCCGCGCGATCGCATCGAGCGTGCTCGGCTCGAAATGCAGCCGATACGCCACCATCAGCTTGGCCGACGACGCACGCTGCGCGTCGCGGATCGCTTCGGCGCGCGCCACGGAGATTTCGAGCGGCTTTTCGCACAGCACATGGATGCCCGCCGCCAGCGCGGGGATGGCGAATTCGGCATGCCGGAAATTGGGCGTCGCGATATAGATCGCATCGACATCGCCCGAAGCCAGCATCGCGTCGAACGCGTCATAGCCATAGGTCTTGTCGACGCCGTAGCGTTTGCCGAGCGCCTGCGCCTTTTCGGGATCGTCCGTGACGATCGCGACCAGTTCGGAATTACCGGTGGCATCGATGCCGGGCATCATCGCCCGTTGCGCGATGTCGCCGGCGCCCACCACGGCGTAGCGGATCTTTTTGCCGAAACCGAAGGCCGATGCGATGCTCATGATATCCGTCCCTGCGTGGCGCTTGCGCGCTCAACGCGCGGTGCGGCGCTTCGGTCCGGGGTCAGGCGGTCCGGGCGATATAGCGATCGACCACACGCTCCAGCAGCGTGAGCGGCACGTTCCCGGTCTGCACCACCACATCGTCGAACGCCTTGAGATCGTAGCGAGCCCCGAGTGCCCCCTGTGCCTTGGTGCGCAGGCGGTTGATCTCGTTATGCCCCATCTTGTAGCCGCACGCCTGGCCCGGCATCGCGCAATAACGCTGCAGCTCGGCGGTGAGCTGGCCGACCGGCATGCCGGTGTTCGCCTGGAACCAGCGCAGCGCCTGATCGAAGGTCCAGCGCTTGGCATGGATACCGGTATCGACCACCAGCCGGCACGCGCGGAAGTTAATCGACTGGAGATAGCCGATCCGCCCGAGCGGATCGCCGTCATAGGCGCCGAGTTCGTCGCCGAGTTGCTCTGCGTAAAGCGCCCAGCCCTCCGAATAGGCGTTGAACGCCAGCAGCGAACGGATCAGCGGCAGGCGATAGCTATATTCCCCCTGCCAGATGTGGCCGGGCAGCCCCTCGTGATAGCAGAGAGTCGGCAGCGCATAACGCGGCCAGATCGCGGTGCTTTTCAGGTTGATGTAATAGATGCCGGGTTGCGACCCGTCCATCGATCCCGGCCCGGCATAGCCGTTGGGCGCGCCGTTCTGGATCGCGGGCGGCACGCGCTTGATGATGAGGCGCCCGGGCACCAGCGTGCCGAAGGCGCGGGGCAGGCGGGTGCGGATATCGGCGATCCGGCCGTTCAGATAGGCCAGCAGCTCGGCACGTCCCGGGTCGGTGTCGGCGAACAGCAGGTCCGGCCGCTTGCTGAGCGCGGTCATGCGCTCGCCCACGCTGCCGTCGCGAAGCCCCTGCGCTTTCAGCAGCGTGTCGATCTGTGCCGTCAGTGCGCGGTTCTGCTCGAGCCCCAGCGCGTGGAGCTCGTCCGGCGAGCGATCGGTCGTGGTGCCGGCTTTCACCAGCCAGCGATACCAATCGTCCCCGCCGGGACGCGCCCAGAGGCCTGGCGTATCGGTGGCCCGAGGCCGGAGCGTGGCGAAGGCCGCGATCTGGCGGCGCAGCGCGGGCGTGATCCGCGCGTCCGCCAGAGCGGCGGCGCGCGCGGCGTAAGTGGCGGGCAGCCCGGCCTTGGCGCATTTCTGCGCGAAGCTCTGGACGATGCCCCATTGCGCGACCGGCTGCCCGACGATCCCGTTCAACTGCCCCGACGTGATGTCGATCAGGAACGTCGGCAGGATCGCGCCGCGCGCACCGTCGGCGATGATCCGCGCCGTCTCGCCATCGGCGGCAGCGGCATAGGCTTCGAGCCGGGCGAGATAGGCATCGGCGTCGCTGTGATCGGCGACGTCGTGCTTGTTCTCCAGCAGATCGGGCAGGTCGGAATAGGCGCCACCCAGTTGGGAGACGAGATAGGGCGTGTTGCGGAAACTCTGGTTGGCGTTGAGGACGGCCACGTCGCCCACCGGCATCGTCCGCGCACCCTCGACGGCCAGCGCATAGGCCGCCTCGGTGGTGTCGAGATCGAGGGCGACGTCTGCGGAGAGCGCGGCGCGGTCGACCGCGCGCAATTGCCCCAGCCGCGCACCGGCCCTTGCCTTGCGCCGATCGTCCGCCACGCGGGTGCGATCGGCGAACCGCGACCGCAGCGCGATCCGTTTGCCATGATCGATGCCCAGCCCCAGCGCCGTCTCGGGATAATCGGTGAGCAGTTCCTCGGCGATGCCGGCGAGGAGCGCATGGGCCGCCTCGTCGCCGCTCGCGGCGGATGCGATGCGCGGCAGCGTGCCGATCAATCCGGCGCCCGCGGCGCCAGCCATCAATTCACGTCGGCTGGTATGCATCGCGTCGCCTTGCCCCGGGAAGAAGAGGCGAGGTTAGGACCAAGTCCCGCATCGGTGCAACCGCCACGAAAAAGGCCGCCCGCGAACCTGTCGCGGGCGGCCCTGATTTTCGCGTGTGCGCGAAGCTCAGACGTTGTCGCCGAGCGCGCCCTTGACGCTGCCCTTCACGTCCTGACCGGTGCCCTTCAGCTCCTGCGTCTTGCCTTCCGCGACCAGCTTGTCGTTGTCGGTCGCCTTGCCGATCGCTTCCTTGATGTTGCCCGCGATCTTGTTGCCGGCGGCGTCGAGCTTGTCGGTGAATTCACCCATGGCGATATCCTCGTGCGACGGGCTCGATCGGCGAGACCCTCCATGTCGTCGGTCGCTTAACCAGCATCATGACGGCTGGTTCCCGATCCGCTTGATGTCCCCGCGCACGCTGCTACGGGCGCGGCATGAAGAGCGATATCGAGATCTCCCGCGCCGCCACGCTGCTGCCGATCGGGCAGGTGGCCGATCGCATCGGCATCCCCGCCGATGCGATCGAGCCCTATGGCCGTTACAAGGCCAAGCTGGATCTCGCCCGGATCGCGCCGCGAGCCGGGCATCGCGGGCGACTGATCCTCGTCACCGCGATCAACCCGACGCCGGCGGGGGAGGGCAAGACGACCACCTCGGTGGGGCTGGCCGATGCGCTGAACCGCACCGGGCGCCGCGCGGTGCTGGCGCTGCGCGAACCCTCGCTCGGTCCCTGTTTCGGCACCAAGGGCGGCGCGACGGGAGGCGGCCATGCGCAGGTGGTGCCGATGGAGGACATCAACCTTCATTTCACCGGCGACTTTCACGCGATCACCACCGCGCACAACCTGCTCGCCGCCATGCTCGACAACCATGTCCATTGGGGCAACGCGCTTGGCATCGACGTGCGCCGCGTGGTGTGGCGCCGGGTGCTCGATACCAATGACCGGGCGCTGCGCGACATCGTCCAGTCGATCGGCGGCGTCGCCAACGGGTTCCCCCGCGAGTCGGGCTTCGACATCACCGTCGCCTCCGAGGTGATGGCGATCCTGTGCCTGGCGAACGACCTGGCCGATCTGGAGGCGCGGCTGGGGCGGATCATCGTCGCCTATACGCGCGACCGCCGCGCGGTCACCGCGCGCGACCTGAAGGCGGACGGCGCGATGGCGGTGCTGCTGAAGGAGGCGATCAAGCCCAATCTCGTGCAGACGCTGGAGGGCAATCCCGCGCTGATCCATGGCGGCCCGTTCGCCAATATCGCGCATGGCTGCAATTCGGTGATCGCGACGCGCACCGCGCTGGCGCTGGGCGACTATGTGGTGACCGAGGCTGGGTTCGGCGCCGATCTGGGCGCCGAGAAGTTCTTCGACATCAAGTGCCGTCAGGCGGGGTTGCAGCCGAGCGCGACGGTGCTGGTGGCGACCGTCCGCGCGCTCAAGATGAACGGCGGCGTGGCGAAGGCGGATCTGGCGCGCGAGGATGTCGACGCGGTGCGGCGCGGCGTCGTCAACCTCGTCCGGCATCTGGAGAATATCCGCCAGTTCGGCGTGCCCGCCGTCGTGGCGATCAACCATTTCGCGGGCGACAGCGAGGAGGAGATCGCTGTGGTGCGCGAGGCCGCCGCGGCGCATGGTGCGCGCGCGATCCTGTGCCGCCACTGGGCCGATGGCGGGGCGGGTGCGGTCGAGCTCGCAGACGCGGTGGCGGCGCTGGCCGACGCCGATAGCGCGCGGCTCGCGCCGATCTATGACGACGCGCTGCCGCTGGCGGCCAAGATCGAGACGGTGTCGCGGCGCATCTATCACGCGGACGGCGTGGTGATGGAAGCCAAGATCCTGGCGCAGCTCGAGCGGTGGGAAGCCGAGGGCTTCGGCCATCTGCCCGTGTGCATGGCCAAGACGCAGTACAGCTTCTCGGCGGATCCCAGCCTGCTCGGCGCGCCCACCGGGCACCGGATCCCGGTGCGCGAGGTGCGGCTGGCCGCGGGCGCGGGGTTCGTCGTGGCGATCTGCGGCGACCTGATGACGATGCCGGGCCTGCCGCGCGTGCCCGCGGCCGAGCATATCCGGATCGGCGCGGACGGCGAGATCGTCGGGCTCAGCTAGGCGGCGCTGACGCCGCCCGTCAGCGCACGAAGAGCGCGACCGCCTTGGTGGCCGTCATCCACACGCCCCAGGCGAGCGGCACGCACACCACCGCCCAGGCGAGCAGCACGCGCGGCTCCCACCCGTCATGGCCGATCGTGCCCGTGCCGGTCGCGGCGGCGGCCTCGGTCCCGACGGGTCGCGTGGCGGCGAGTTCGTCGGCGGTCATGTGGAAGCGTTCGGCGACCGGGCGCACGAACAGGTTGGCGATGAACCCTGCCACCAGCAACGCGGCGAGCACCCAGTAGATCGGCGGATAGATCGCCGCGCGCGGGGTGCCCGCCGCGATCGCCGAATCGCGCATCCGCGTGACGATCAGCGGCCCGAGCACGCCCGCGGTCGACCAAGCGGTGAGCAGCCGCCCGTGGATCGCGCCGACGAACTGCGTGCCGAACACGTCCGCCAGATAGGCCGGCACGGTCGCGAAGCCGCCGCCATAAAGCGAGGTGGTCACGGCGAAGGTGAGCGCGAACACGAGCAGCGCGCCCGCCGTCGCCGACCAGGGCGCGACCAGACCGTAGAGCAGCGCGCCGAGCGCCAGCATCACCGCATAGGTGGTCTTGCGCCCCAGCCGATCCGAGATCGACGCCCAGAAGAACCGGCCGCCGATGTTGAACAGGCTGATGAAGCCCACAAAGCCGGCGCCGACCGCCGCGGCGGCGGCCTTTTGCGCGGTATCGAAATCGAGGAACGCGACCTGCGGCTGGTGGAACAGCCGGCCGGCGAAGATCTCCTGGATCATCGGCGAGGCCACGCCGATGATCCCGATCGAGGCCGAGACGTTCAGCAGCAGCACCAGCCAGATCAGCCAGAATTGCGGCGTGCGGTGCGCGTTCTTCAGATGCACGTTCCACGGCGAGACGAGCCCGCTGCCCTTGGGCGCGGTCCAGCCCGCGGGCTTCCAGTCGACCGGCGGCACGCGGTAGCCGAGCGCGCCGGCCATCATGAATACGAAATAGAGCGCGGCGAGCGTGAGGAAAGTCTGCCACACGCCCACGCCTCCGGCATTGGCGAAATGCTTCATCAGCAGGTCGGCGAGCGGCGAACCGATCAGCGCGCCGCCGCCGAAGCCCATGATCGCCATGCCCGTCGCCATGCCGCGGCGATCGGGAAACCATTTGATGAGCGTGGAGACGGGCGAGATGTAACCGAGCCCCAGCCCGACCCCGCCGATCACCCCGGTGCCGAGCCACAGCAGCCAGAGCTGGTGGACCGACACGCCGATCGCGCCGATCGCGATGCCGCCCGCCCAGCAGCAGGCGGCGACCACGCCCGCCTTGCGCGGCCCTGCGCGCTCCAGCCAGCCGCCCCACAGGGCGGCGGCGGCGCCGAGCACCACGAAGAACAGGCTGTACGTCCAGGTGAGATCGCTGACCCGCCAATCGCAGGTGGTGGTGGTCAGCGCCTGCAGCAGCGTCATGTCCTTGCAGACGATCGGATCGACGATCCCGATCGCATGGCCGAGCGGCAGCCAGAACACGCTGAAGCCATAGGCCATGCCGATGCACAGATGGATCGCCAGCGCGCAGGGCGGCAGCAGCCACCGGTTATAGCCGGGCGTCGCGACCGTGCGCTCGCGCGCCAGCCAGTCGCCATCGGGTGCCGCCATCGCATCTCTCCTGCCGTGGCGCACGTCCGTCGCATGCCGTGCGGCGCAGGATAGCGAGGACCCGCGGAAGTTCAATGCGTTGTGCGGAGCGCATCGCGCGCTCGTGCATTGCAGCGGGATGACCGACCCGCATGATCTCGATCGCTTCGTCGCCGCCCAGGCGGACGATTACGCCACCGCGCTCGCCGAGATCCGGCGCGGTGCCAAACGCAGCCACTGGATGTGGTATGTCTTTCCGCAGATCGCGGGGCTGGGTTCGAGCGCCATGGCGACGCATTATGCGATCCGCTCGCGCGACGAGGCGGTGGCCTATCTCGATCATCCCGTGCTCGGCGCCCGGCTGCGCGAATGCGTGGCGGCGTTGATGGCCCTGCCCGAGACGACGCCCGCGACGACGGCGGAGCGCGTGTTCGGCCCGGTCGATGCGATGAAGCTGCGATCCTCGCTCACCCTGTTCCGCGAGGCGAGCGGCGAGCCGATCTTCGGCGCGGCGATCGACCGTTGGTTCGGGGGCACCGCCGATGCGGCGACGCTGCGCCGTCTAGGCTAGGGTCGGATCCACCTAAGCCCGTTCGTGCTGAGCTTGTCGAAGCACGGGCTCCGCGCGCCTGGCGTCGCATTCGGTACGGTCACTTCGACGAGCTCAGGGCGAACGGAGAGAAGTAACGTCATCAGACGCTGGGTCCGCCTCGCGCGGATCGCGCTCCCATCATCCCGGTCCCGCCCCCGTCGGGCCGATGATTGCCTTATGTTGCTCTTTGCGCAGATGAATTCCGGGCGGACGCGACCGGGCGGCGCCTGCTGCGTTCGGCGCTCACCGCTGCTTCTGGCGGATATTTCGAGGGATAATCCATGGCGATCAAATTCGCAGCGACGATGAACGCGATCAACCGGGGCCTCGATGCCACCAAGCCCACGAAGGGCGCCGACATGGTGGAAGATTGGGAGACGGCGCTCGCCGATCTCGACGTGCCCGGCTCCAAGGGCATCCTTCGCGACCTGGCCTCGCTGCGCAAGCAGCTCGAAAAGGGCGAGCCGGATGCGGACCGGATCCATGCGCTGCTGCACCGGCTGGGCGAGGCGACCACCAAGATCGCCGATCGCGCCGAGACCTCGCAGGACAAGCTGAAGGCGCTGGGCGCCGCGCTCACCGAAGCCGGCGAACATTCGCCCGATGAAGAGGAAGATGCCGAAGCCGCCGCCAACCCGAAGCGCGCGCGCAAAAAAGCCTGAGCTATCGATGGCGGGCCGCCGGTGACGGCCCGCCATTTTTCTACGGATCAGCCTTCGGCGCCGAGCGCCTTCTTGGCGGCATCGAGCGCGGCCTTGCCGCCCTTGCGCACCGACTTCACCGCGGTTTCGCCGGCCTGCTCCACCTTGGTGCCCGCCTTGCGGCCGAGGCCGATCGACTTGGCCATCGCGCGGCGCGCCTCCGAATAGGTGGCGGCGACCATCGGGTAATCCGCCTTCAGGTTGAAACGCTCGCGATATTGTTCGGGCGTCATGCCGTGCGTCGACAGATGGCGGCGCAGCGTCTTGTACTTCTTGCCGTCGATCATCGAGATGATGTGGTCGGGCGAGGCCAGCGACTTGCGCGCCGAGACGGCGGGCTCGTAGCTCTGCTGCGCGGGCTCTTCGGCGCGCTCTGCGGCGTCGCCCGACAGGCGCGTCACGGCCGCGTGCATCGAGGCGAGAAAGGCGGGCACGTCGTCGGCGGACGTGCGCGTGTTGGGGTTCGCGAGCCAGGCCGCGGTGAGCTCGGCGGCGAGTTCGACGGCATTGGTGGAGTCGGTCATGGAAGATCCTCTTGCAGCACATCACGACCAATCGGTCGTAGCGGTCCTGCCATGACTATTCCGCGGATCGATGCAAGTGCTGATCGATCGCGAAGTCTCGTCCGTGCAATATTTGTTGCGATCCGCCTGCGGCGAACGGCCTCTTGACCGGTTTTGGGACCTTTGTCGGTCAAGTCGCCGTGCCGGGGACGGCGGTGTCGGCGCCATCGGTGGCGGTGACTACGCCGCCCACGAGGTGTAGCTGTTGCGGCGCGGTGCCCAGATCGATCCCGGCCGCGGGTAATTCGGCGAGCAGGCGGAAGAACAATTCGCTGCGCGTGGGATAGACGTCGCGAGGACTGGCCACATAGGCGAAGCTGTTGATGTTCACGCGGCCGTCCGCGATGGAATCGACAAACACGCGGGGATCGGGCTGGTCGAGCACGGCCGACGAATCGGCATACATCGCCAGCAGCATCGCGCGCACCTTGGCGATGTCCGCCTCGATCCCGACCGAGAATTGGAGCTGCACGCGCCCGATCGGATCGGCGAGCGTCATGTTGCGCACCGTTTTGGTGATGAGTTCGGAATTGGGCACGATCAATGTCGAACGGTCGGCGATCTGGATCTCGGTGGCGCGCACGCTGATGCGCTTCACGTCGCCCTCCTGGTCGCCGATGCGGATCAGGTCGCCGATCTTCACCGGCCGTTCGAACAGCAGGATCAGCCCCGAGACGAAATTCTGCGTGATCGCCTGGAGGCCGAAGCCGATCCCGACCGACAGGGCGGAGAGCAGCAGCGCGATCCGCTGCACGCCGATGCCGAGCGAGGCGAGCGCCCATAGCCCGGCGAGGATCAGCCCCAGATAGCGCGCGACCGTCGCGATCGAGTTGCGCGCGCCGGCATCCAGATCGGTGGCGGGCAGATAGCGCTCGGTCAGCCAATGCTGCACCAGCCGCACCACGAACAGCCCGGCGACCAGCACCGCCGCCGCGCGCAGCACCGCGCCCGGCGACAGCGTGAGCGAGCCGATCGTCACGCCGTCGGCCAGCCGCGAGAACTGGTCGAGCAGCGTGTCGACATTGGAGCCGAACGGCCCGGTGACCACCGTCAGCCCCAGCAGTACCAGCGCGAGGCGCAGCGCGGCCGACAGCGCGATGCCCGCCTGGTCGATCAGGCTCGGCCGCACGCCGAAGCCGCGGTGGAGGCCGAGGCCGAGGCGACTCTTGTGCGAGACGAGCCCGGTCGCCAGATCGTCGGCGAGGACGAGCGCGATCCAGAAGGTGGCGATCATCAGCGGCACCCAGAGGAGCAGCGCGCCGAGCAGTGCCGCGAGCGCCACATAGCCGATGAGCAGCGCGACCGCGGCGGCGAGCGTGCCGGTCCATGCGACGAGCGAGGCGAGCGCGGTGCCGGTCTCGCCCGCGCCGTCGTCGACCGCATCGCCGCGCGCGATCGCGCGCAGCCGGACGCGTCCGATCCAGGCGAGCAGACTGGCCACGAGCACGATATGCGCCAGCGCGATCACCGCGCTGATCGCCATGCGCGAGGCGGCGCCGGGCGCGGCGACCGTCCGCCCGGCATCGAGCAGCACGACCGCGAACACCACGGAGGCGGCGATCCAGCTCCACGGCCGCAGCGCCTGCGCGGTATCGTCGGCGATGGGCAGCAGCCGCCATTGCGGCTGGCGGCGCATTAGCAGCGCCGAGCCGAGGCCGCAGATCAGCCCCGCGACCGTCGACGCGCGGGTGAGCGCGTCGCCGAGCGGCACCCAGGCGGGCGCGACCAGCCCCGCGGCGCGCAGCCCCGTCATCGCGCAGGCCGCGGCGATGCCGGGCAGCAGCGCGCCGCTCGCCACGATCCAGGCGGCCTGCCCCGATTTGCGCAGCCGGTTGGAGGGCGCGTGATCGAGCATGATCCGGCGCCCGACTCCGCGCAGCCACAGCCGCAGCGGAAACAGGATCAGCAGCGCCGCCGCCAGCCCCAGCACCGCCGCCCATAGGTCGCCCGGCCGCGCGCCGCCGATCGCATCGCCTTCGACATTGCCGAGCAGCATCAGCCGCTGCGCGTCGCGCGGCCATTCGGCGGCGATCGCGCGCCAGAAATCGGGCGAGAGCGGCGAATGGGTGCGCGTCGAGATCTGCTCGACCAGCCGGTCGGTGGGGCTGGCAGCGGTCTCGGCGAGCAGGCGCGCGGTGTCGGCGTACAGCTTGCGGCCGCGCTCGACGCCCTGGTCGAGCGGCACGCGCTGCTTCTCCAGCCGCGCCCGGTCCACCCGCGCGCGCGGCGTCGCCGCTGCGGGCGCCTTCGCGGGGCCGAGCTGCGCGAGTTCGGTCTGGACCGTGGCGAGCTGCGCCTGGAGGTCGGCGGTGCGCGCGGCGGCGACCTGCGCGACGGCGGCGGCCTCGGCATGGAGCGTGCGCCGGTCGGCGAGGCTGGTGCGTGCGGTGAGCGCGACGTCGATCGCGCGATATTCGCGCGCCGCCGCATCGATCGCCTGCGCGTCGCGGTCGGCGGCCGTCTGCTGGCGGGCGGCGGCAGGCGCGCAGAGCGCCATGAGGAGAAGGGCGAGCATCGGGATCCGCATCGCCGTGCTTTGCGCGCGGCGCCGGCCGGGCTCAAGCGCTTTGCGGGAGGAGCGGGCGGCGGGGGGCGGGACGGGATCGTTTCGGCGCTGCATCCACCCGCCACCTCGCGCCGTATCTCCCGCCGCACCGTGCCGGTGCCAACAGGAGAGACGCTCATGAACCCCATCCGCACTTCGATCGCCGCCATCGCGATCCTGGCCAGCGCCGGCGCGATCGCCGCCCCCAAGGACCCGATGGTCGGCGGTGCCGCCATGTATCCGACCAAGACGATCGTCGAGAACGCCGTCAATTCGAAGGACCACACCACGCTCGTCGCCGCGGTGAAGGCCGCCGGGCTGGTCGACACGCTGTCGGGCCCCGGCCCCTTCACCGTGTTCGCCCCCACCAACGCCGCGTTCGCGAAGCTGCCGGCCGGCACCGTCGACACGCTGGTGAAGCCCGAGAACAAGGCGCAGCTCACCAGCATCCTGACCTATCACGTCGTCCCCGGCCGCATCACCGCCGCCGACATCGCCGCCAAGGCCAAGGCCAACGGCGGCACCGCGACCTACACCACCGTTCAGGGCGAGCCGCTGATGTTCAAAAAGGCGATGGGCCATTGGACGATCATGGACGGCAAGGGCGACACGGGGACGATCACCATCCCCAATGTCTACCAGTCGAACGGCGTGATCCACGTCATCGACACGGTGATGATGCCCTGATCCGCCATCCCTTCCCGGCGCGACCGCCGGGAAGGGGCTCCGGTCACCCGGCCTTGCGCGCCGCACCGACCGAGCGGATGAACTGCCAGACCTCCGACGGGAAGGGCGGCGCCTGTTCGCCCTTCCAGCTGTCGATGCCGTCGTACATCCGCGTGACGCTGCCCGTCATCGCGGGCGTCGCGATCGCGGTAAAGGGGGCAAGAAGCGCCTGCCATTCATCGTAGAGCGCACCCGCCTCCGCCGAGCGCGGATCGAGCGGCAGCGCTGCGGCCATCTTGTCGCTCAGCGCGGCCCATTGCGCCGAATAAGCGGCCTGGTCGAAATCGGCGGGCATCGCCTTTTCCGCTTCGGCGAAGTCGGCCCGCGCCGCGTCGGTCATGTAGCGGTCGGTGACCGCCTTCCAGTTGTTCTCTTCCATCGTGTCGTTTCCCGTTCGGATCAGCGAGCAGAGGGTCGCGACATCGATCGGCTCGCCGCGATCGATGCGGGACTTGACGGTGCGAAGGAGCGTGCCCGCTTCGGCGATCACGGCGGCGCGCGCGTCGATCTCGGCGAGCCGGGCGTCGACGAGGCGGCCGATGTCGACCGTCTTGCCTGCCAGCATCCGCGCGATCTCGGCGAGCGAGAAGCCCGCCAGCTTGAGCGCGACCGCCGCGTTGAGCCGCGCCAGCTCGCCGCGGCCATAGACGCGCCGGCCGGCCGCGGTGCGCAGCGGCGCCACCAGCCCGCGCCCCTCGTAGAAGCGCAGCGCGCGCAGGGTGAGGCCGGTCAGCCGCGCCACCTCGCCGATATCGAGCATCTCCTCCATGGCGAATCGTCTACGCGATGACGCTGCGTCAGGAGCAAGCGCGAAACGCTCAGCCGATCAGCAATCCGGCAAGCGCCGCGCTCATCAGGTTGGCGAGGCTGCCCGCGGCCAGTGCGCGCAGGCCGAGCCTGGCGATCGTCGGGCGCTGATTGGGGGCGAGGCTGCCCGTCACCGCCATCTGGATCGCGATCGACGAGAAATTGGCGAAGCCGCACAGCGCGAAGGTGACCACCGCGATCGTACGCGGCGACAGATGGCCTTGTTGGGTGCCGAGCGAGATATAGGCGACGAACTCGTTCAGCACGATCTTCTGCCCGAACAGCCCGCCCGCGATCCCCGCTTCGGACCAGGGCACGTTCAGGAGGAACATGACGGGCGCGAAGACATAGCCGAGCAGCGCCTGGAAGCTGAGCCCCGGCAACCCCACGAGATTGCCGATCCCGCCGAGCAAGCCGTTGGCCAGCGCCACCAGCGCCACGAAGGCCAGCACCATCGCGCCGACCGCGACCGCCAGCTTTACGCCGGTCTGCGCGCCCTGCGCCGCCGCCATGATGAGGTTGGCGGGCTTTTCCTCGTCATGGCTGGCCTGCGGCAGCGGCTCGCCCGCGATCGCCTCGCCGGGAATGTCGCCCAGCGGCAGTTCGCCCGGCGGCGGGGTGACGCCGTCGGGCATGATGATCTTGGCCATCAGGATTCCGCCGGGCGCCGCCATGAAGCTGGCGGCGAGCAGATATTCGATACGGATGCCCATCGAGGCATAGGCGGCGAGGATCGTGCCTGCCACGCCCGCCATCCCGCTCGTCATGACGGTGAAGAGCTGCGCGGGGGTGAGTGCGGCCAGATAGGGGCGGATCACCAAAGGCGATTCGCTCTGCCCGACGAAGATGTTCGCCGCCGCGCACAGCGATTCCACCTTCGACACGCCGATCAGTTTCTCGATGCCGCCGCCGATCCAGCGCACGACCAGCTGCATGATGCCCAGATGATAGAGGATCGAGACGAGGCTGGCGAAGAAGATGATGACGGGCAGCGCCGCGATCGCGAAGCTGTGGCCGCCGATCGCGGGCGAGGCGAGGGGGCCGAACAGGAAATCGGTGCCGGCCTTGGCATAGCCGAGCAGGTCCGCCACGCCGCCCGACAGGAACGACAGCACCGCCTGGCCGCCGCGGCTGTAGAGCACCAGCACCGCGATCCCCGCCTGGAGCGCGAAGGCGCTGCCGACGACGCGCAGCCGGATCGCGCGGCGGTCGGTCGAGAGCAGGACGGCGATACCGAGGATCACCGCGATGCCGGCCAGGCCGATCAGGATGCGATTCACGCGCGGGCGATCCCGTGGACGATGGTGGTGTTGACGCGCATGAGCCCCTTTCCCCGGACGCGCGGGTACGGCCCGCGACATCCCCTGGCGCCGGGTATGGCGCCAAATCCGTTGAGAGGACAGCCGATTGTGCGTGAGCGCCCGGCGCGCTAGCACCGCAGCGATGGACAGACCCGCCCCCGCCATCCCGCGTTCGCTCTTCGCGCTCTCGATCTTCTATGGCGGCATGGTGTGCATCGCCGGCGTGCTGGGCAACAAGCAGGTGGCGCTGGGGCCGCTCTCGGCGCTCGGCCCCATGCTCGGCTTGGGGCCGCTGGCGATCGAGGCGGGGATCTTCGCCTTTCTGCTGCTCGTCGCGGTGTCGAGCGCGGTGGCCGAGTTGCACGGGCGTACAGTCGCGAACCGGCTGGTGCGTTTCGGCTTCGTGCCGTTGATCGTGTCGATCCTGCTCTCGCTGATCGTCCTCGCGCTGCCGGCGTCGGGCGACATGATGCCGGCACGGCGCGACGCGTTCGCGCTGATGATGGGCGGCACGCCGCGGATCTGGGTCGGCGGCATCATTTCCTACGGCATTTCGCAGACGCTGAACGTCTCGGTCTTCTCCTGGCTGAAGGGGCGCGAGGGCGCGCCGCTCCTGTGGCTGCGCGCGGCGATCGCGGGGGTGCTGAGCCAGGTGGTCGACACGCTGCTGTTCGTCAGCATCGCGTTCCTGGGCGTGTTTCCGATCCGCGAGCTGCTGATCGGGCAGATGATCGTGAAGGTGATCCTGTCCGCGGTCATCGTGCCGCTGTTGATCTATCTGTTCGTCACGATCGGGCGGCGGCTGGATCGCGCCTGAGCCGCGCGGCCGGGGCCGGGCGTCTTTCACTCCCCCGGCGCAGCCGCTAAGGCCCCGCGCATGACCGACTATACCCCGAATGCGGACCTGCTCGCCAAGGCGCATACGCTGACCGAGGCGCTGCCCTATCTCCAGCGTTATGCCGGCGAGACGTTCGTCATCAAATATGGCGGCCATGCGATGGGCTCGCCCGCGCTGCAGCGCAGCTTCGCCAACGACATGGTGCTGCTGAAGGCGGTGGGGATCAACCCCGTCGTGGTGCATGGCGGCGGCCCGCAGATCGGATCGATGCTGAAGCGGCTGGGCGTCGAATCGCGCTTCGTCGACGGGCTGCGCGTCACCGATGCCGAGACCGCGCATATCGCCGAAATGGTGCTGGCCGGATCGATCAACAAGGAAATCGTCGGCTGGATCGGCCAGGCGGGCGGTCGTGCGGTCGGCATCTCGGGCAAGGATGCCAGCTTCGTGCGCGCCCGCAAGGTGGGCCGCGACAGCCCCGACGAACGCCAGGGGATCGAGCGCCATGTCGATCTGGGCTTCGTCGGCGAGCCCGTCGCGGTCGACCGGCGGATCATCGACACGCTGTGCGACGCCGGGATCATCCCCGTCGTGGCGCCGATCGCGATCGGCGACGACGGCCATACCTACAACATCAACGCCGATACCATGGCGGGTGCGATCGCGGCGCATCTGGGCGCACGCCGGTTCTTCCTGCTGACCGACGTGGCCGGCGTGCTCGACAAGCAGGGCGAGTTGCTGACCGACCTGAAGCCCGCCGACGTGGTGCGGCTGCGCGGCGACGGCACGATCACCGGCGGCATGATCCCCAAGCTGGAGACGTGCGTCGCCGCGGTGCAGGCGGGCGTGCGCGCCGCGGTGATCCTCGACGGGCGCGTGCCGCATGCCGTGCTGCTCGAGATCTTCACCTCGGCGGGCGCGGGCACGCTGGTGCGGTGCTAGGCTGAGCGTGGCGTAGCGAAGATCGGTTCACGCGAGGCCCGGAGGCGCGGAGAAGAAGAGTTTCGCGCTAAGCCGCGAAGACGCGAAGATGTTTCGTGCGCGGCAGCGCACCGGTATCCTGGCATGGGGATGAAGGGCCGCTGGCGCGGCCGGCCCTTCTTCTCCGCGCCTCCGCGCCTCCGCGTGAACCCATTTGCGCGAAGGCTGCAGGCGCCGCCGGGCGCGCCCTCTTCCCGTCTTGGCGTCTTCGCGCGAACGATCTTCTGCCCCTTCGAAGCCTGGTCCGTCGGTGCGGACGTCGATCGAGCCATTGACCTCTGGCACGCCATGGCTTCATCGCCTATCTGCACCCCGTCCGCTGCTGGGAGGCTTTCGCGTTGATCCTGTTGCTTCAGATCGTTCAAATCCTGCTCGATGTCGTGTGGTGGATCATCATCGTGCAGGCGATCCTGTCGTGGCTGATCGCGTTCAACGTCATCAACACCTCCAACGATTTCGTCCGTTCGGTGTGGACCGCGCTCCAGCGGATGACCGAGCCGCTCTATCGCCCGATCCGGCGCATCCTGCCCGATTTCGGCGCGCTCGACCTGTCGCCGATGGTGGTGCTGATCGCGATCATCATTCTCGACAAGATCGTCCAGGCGGCGATCGTGCAGCAGATGTACGGCGGCGCGGTGGTGGCGGGCTGACCGCATGCCGGCTTGGGCGGAAACGCCGGCCGGGCTGACGATCGCGGTACGGGTGACGCCGCGCGGCGGGCGCGATGCGCTGACGCCCGGCACGGCGGAGCATTTTGCCGCGCGGCTGGCCGCGGCGCCGGTGGAGGGCGCGGCCAATGCCGCGCTGCTCGCGCTGGTCGCCCGGGTGTTCGGCGTGGCGAAGCGCGACGTGACGCTGATCGGCGGGCAAACCGCGCGGCTGAAGCGGATCGCCATCGCCGGCGACGCGGCGCTGCTGGCGCGAATCGCCGCCGGCCTCTATGCCGCCACCCCATGAACGCCACGATCATCGATGGAAAAGCCTTTGCCGCTGGCTTCCGCTCGCGCGTCGCGGAGCAGGTCGCGGTCTTCGCCGAACGGGCGGGGCGCAGGCCCGGCCTCGCGGTCGTGCTAGTGGGCGAGGACGCCGCGTCCGCGGTCTATGTGCGCGCCAAGGGCAAGGCGACCGAAGCGGCGGGGATGACGGGCATCGAGCATCGCCTGCCTGCCGACACGACCGAGGCCGCGCTGCTCGCGCTGGTCGCCACGCTCAACGCCGATCCGGCGGTGGACGGCATCCTCGTCCAGTTGCCGCTGCCCGCCCATATCGACGAGACCGCGGTGATCCTCGCGATCGATCCCGACAAGGATGTCGACGGCTTCCATCCGGTCAACGCCGGGCGGCTGGCGACCGGGTTGCCGGGCTTCGTGCCGTGCACGCCGCTCGGCTGCCTGATGCTGCTGCGCGACGCGCTGGGCGATCTGGCCGGCAAGGACGCGGTGGTGATCGGCCGGTCGAACATCGTCGGCAAGCCGATGGCCGCGCTGCTGACCGCGGCGAGCTGCACCGTGACGCTGGCGCACAGCCGCACGCGCGATCTGCCCGCGGTGGTCGGCCGCGCGGATATCGTGGTGGCGGCGGTGGGCCGCGCGGCGATGGTGTTGGGCGACTGGCTGAAACCGGGCGCGACCGTGATCGACGTAGGCATCAATCGCACCGCCGACGGGCTGGTGGGCGACGTGGATTTCGCCGGCGCCTTGTCGGTGGCGGGCGCGATCACGCCGGTGCCGGGGGGCGTCGGGCCGATGACGATCGCGGTGCTGCTGCGCAACACGCTCGTCTCCGCCGGCCGGCGCGAAGGCGTGGCGATCGACGAGGGCGCGCTGTGATCGAGCTGTTCGTCTCGTCCTTCATCACCTTCTTCGTGGTGATCGATCCGCCCGGCTGCGCGCCGATCTATGCCGGGCTGTCGGCGGCGGCCGGCCCCGCGCAGAAACGCGCGATGGCGATCCGCGCGGTGGGCGTGGCGGCGGCGATCCTGTTCGTCTTCGCGCTGTTCGGCGAGGCGCTGCTGAAGGGGCTGGGGATCAGCCTGGCGAGCTTCCGCATCGCGGGCGGCATCATGCTGTTCCTCATCGCGCTCGAGATGGTGTTCGAAAAGCGCACCCAGCGCCGCGAGGATCGCGCCGCCAAGGTGGCGCACGATCCCGAGGCGGACGATGTCTCGATCTTTCCGATGGCGATGCCGATGATCGCCGGGCCGGGTTCGATCGCGAGCGTGATGCTGCTGATGTCCCGCAACGACGGGCTGGAGCGCAGCCTGGTCGTGTTGGGCGCGATGGCGTCTATCCTGCTGCTGACGCTGATCGCGCTGCTGGCGGCGGGCCCGATCATGCGGATTCTGGGTGCGAAGATCGAGGCGGTCATCACCCGCCTGCTCGGCGTGCTGCTGGCCGCGCTTGCCGTCCAGTTCGTGCTGGACGGGCTGTCGGTGGTGCTGCGCTAGTCGATCCGGAACAGCCGTAGCGGATCGCCGCGCGGCAGCGGCAGCGGGGTGAGCCAGGCGAAGCGCTTGCCGTGCGCCATCTGGTCGTAGAAGCGGCCGGGATAGCGCGCGCGGTAGATCGTCGCCTCCGCCATGTTGGGGCAGAGCAGCAGCAACGTCGCACCGTGGCGCTTCATGATCGCATGCGCCAGCGCGGGCGATCCGCCGAACGCGTGCTGCACGTCGAGGATCGCGTCGCCATTCCGGTGATAGGGGCCCGCCACCGCGTCGTGATGCGTGATCGTGATGATCCGCGGCCCCAGATCGATGAAGCTGAACACGGTCTGCGCCGGATAATGGTTGAGCGGGCGCAGCACCGTCGTGCGCACGCAATTGCCCGAGGCGTGGTTGACGCGGGCGGTATAGGCACTCGGCTTGCCGACGGGCAGATAGGGCAGCACCAGCCCGGCGAAGAAGGACGAGGCGACCACCACCACCGCGGCCGGCGCCAGCACGCGCACCGCCATCGACGTGTGATCGAGCAGCCGCGGCAGGAACGCCCAGACGAGCGCCACCGCGCCCGGCACCGCGAGCAGCTGCGCACCGGGGCCCGCGCGCGCCTGCCACAGCAGCATCAGGCAGGCAAAGCCGGTGAACAGCGCGACCGCCGCCCAGCCGATCGCATTGGCGGCGCGGCGCGCGCGCCACGCGGCGAACACCGCGCCGATCAGCCCGATCACCGGAAACACCGCGATCGCAAAGGCGAGGCGGAAGGGATGCTGGTAGATCGGCTTGGCTTCGCGGACGTTGTTCAGCCAGTTCTTCGCCAGTTCGGGCGAGACCTGTTCGGGGCGGCCGAGGCATTGCGGGAAGAAATGCGCGAAGCCCACGCCGATCAGCACCGCGCTGACCGCCGCCAGCCCCAGCCGCACGCCCGCCGAGCGCGGCGACGCGAGCGCCAGCGCAAACAGCAGCACGCCGGCCGCGATCATCACCGACAGCCACACCGGCGTCAGCGCGTCGCAGCGCATCACGCGATTGGCATAGGAGGCAAAGGCGACGAAGCCGAAGGTGCTGCCGCCGCCCAGCGCCAGCGCATAGACCATCAGCCGCGGCGCCTCCGCCCGGTCACGGATCCAGCGCAGCGCGATGATCGCGCCCGCCATCGCGGCGAAGGGCAGCATCTCCAGACCGATCGCCAGGCTGACCGCGCTCGCCAAGCCCACTGTCAGCCCGCCGCGGCGCATCGCGGGATCGCACAGCCCCGCCACCGTCAGCGACAGCATCGCTAGCTGCCAGCCATGATGGTCGATCCGTTCGGGCATGAACATCAGCATCGTCGCCGAGGTGCCGAGCAGGAAGACGAGCGCCAGCGGCCAGGCATAGGGGCTCACCAGCCGCCGCACCGTCGCCCCCACGCCCAGCATCGCGACCGACAGCGGCAGCAGCGGCGCCAGGCCGCAGGCGAGTCGCTCCGCCCAGGCGGCGCTTGTGAACAGGCGGAAGAACAGGATCAGCCCGGCGATCGGCAGATCGACGATGCGGCTCCAATGGATGTCGAACCCGCCGGGCGGGTTCATGCGGTATTGGCGCAGGTCGTACCAATCCTGCCCCGCCATCCAGGCGCGCACCTGCATCAGGCGCATATTGTCGTCGGTGTCGCCCAGCGACCACCAGCGGATCTGGTTCCAGTCGGACCACAGATACCAGGCGGTGACGGCCGCCCAGACGAGCAGCGTGAGCGCCATCCAGCGGCGATCGAGCATCCGGCGCAAGCGTGCGCCCGTATCGTCGTTCAAACGCATCATCCCATCAGGACCGTTTCCGGTTCCACTCCCGCGGAGATGGCCTTAGGGCGGTGACGGTTTTCAGGGAAGAGCGGCGTGTCGGGCTTGGCGAGGCGGTTGGATCACTGGCGGGCGAGCGGCATGCTGGCGCAGCTCGTCCGCTTCGGGATCGCGGGCGGGCTGTCGACGCTGGTGTTCGGCGTCATCTACTGGCCGCTCGCCACCTATGGCCACGAACTCGCCGATATCGGAGGACGGGCCGCCTGGCCCGTGGTGGCCAATATCCTCGGCTATATGGGGGCGATGGTCTCGGGCTATTTCCTGCACAGCCGGTGGAGCTTCCAGGGGCATGGCGAACGCGACGATTTCGCACGGACCGGCGGCCGGTTCTTCGCGGTCAGCCTGGTCAGCTTCGGCCTGAACACCGCGTTCGTCGCGATCCTCACCGGGCCGCTGCACGGGGCCACCTGGTGGCCGCTGGTGCCGATCGTGTGCGTCACCCCGCTCATCACCTTCGCCCTCAACCGTTTCTGGGTATTCGCCTGATATGGACCGTATCGTCTACGACCGCATGGCCGCGCATGATTCGACGCATTGGTGGTATCGCGCGCGCCGCGACATCCTGGCGGATTATCTGACGCGCTATGCCGCGCTGCCGGCGGAGGCGCGCATCCTGGAGATCGGGTGCGGCACCGGGCACAATCTGCCGATGCTGGGCACGTTCGGCACGGTCGACGCGATCGAGATCGATCCCGCCGCACGGGCGATCGCCAGCGAGCGGCTGGGCAAGCCGGTCGGCGACGCGCCGCTCCCGGCGCTGACCGGGGTGGAACGCGGCGCCTATGATCTGGTCGCGGTGCTCGACGTGGTGGAGCATATCGAAGACGACGTGGCCGCGCTCGCCGCGATGGCGACCTGCCTGAAGCCCGGCGGCAAGATCCTGATCGCGGTGCCCGCGCACCAGTGGATGTGGAGCGCGCACGACGTGGTGAACCACCATCACCGCCGCTATTCCCGCGCGACGCTTTCCGCCGCCATCGTGCGTGCGGGGCTGACGCCGACGCGGCTGACCTATTTCAACTCGCTGCTGTTTCCGCTCGCCGCCGCCGCGCGCATCGTGGGACGGCTGCTGCACCGCGACGACAGCGACGATTCGCCCCCGCCCAAGGCGGTGAACGCGCTGTTCGAGCGGATCTTCCGGCTCGAGCGCCATGCCGTCGGCCGGGTGCCGATGACGCCCGGCCTATCGATCGTCACGCTGGCGGTGCCGGGATAAAGGCGGATACGCTCGGGGCCACCGCCGTTCGCGATCTACGCGGCTCCGCACGGATCCGCTGCGACGTCCGTCCCGCCCGCGGCCGCGTCGACCGGCTCCGCGCGAAATCCAAGCGTGGCGCGGCCCTGCACCGGCCCCGCGACGTCCGCCACGATGTACAGCGGCCGGTGCTTCGATTCGATATAGAGCCGCCCCAGATATTCGCCGATCATGCCGAGCACGAACATCTGCACCGCGCCCAGCAGCACGACGACGAGCATCGTCGAGGTCCAGCCCTGCACCGCGCTGCCGGTGAAGAAACCGACCGCGATATAGACGAGCAGCAGCAGCGAGGCGGCGGTGAGCGCGAGGCCGGCATGGCTGGCGAAGCGGAGCGGCGCGGTCGAGAAGCCCGTCACCGCATCGAAGGCGAGGCGGATCATCTTGCCGATCGGATAGTTCGTCTCGCCCGCATGCCGTTCGGCGCGATCATAGGGGAAGGGCATCTGGCGGAACCCGACCCAGGCGACCATGCCGCGGATGAAGCGCGCCTGTTCGGGCAGCGACAGGAACGCATCGAGCGCACGCCGGCTCATCAGCCGGAAATCGCCGGTGTCGAGCGGGATCGGCGTGTCGGTCACTCGGTCCAGCACCCGGTAGAAGACCGCGGCGGTCGCCTTCTTGAACAAGGTTTCGCCCGCGCGCTTGCGACGCACCGCATAGATCACGTCGGCGCCCTGCGCGACCATCGCCGCGCGCATGTCGCCGAGCAGCTCGGGTGGATCTTGCAGATCGGCGTCGATGATGAGGATCTGCGCGCCCGAGCACAGGTCGAGCCCGGCGGTGAGCGCGAGCTGGTGGCCGTGATTGCGCGACAGGTTGATCGCCACCAGCCGCGGGTCTGCGGCGGCGAGGCGCTGCATCACCGCCCAGCTATCGTCGCGCGAGCCGTCGTTGACGAGCACGAGCTCGTAATCGTCGCCCACGCACCCCCGCGCCGCCGCGCCGACGCGCGCATGGAGCAGATCGAGGCAGGCCGCCTCGTTGTAGCAGGGGATGACGATCGAGAGCGCGGGGCGTTGCATGGCGCGGATTGGTAGCGGTGGCGCGGCGCAGCGTCACCATTTTGTTGCCATGGGGCGACGCGGCCGAACGCGGAATGGAACACGGGGAAGTCCGATGGCGATGGCGCGGAATGGTATCGCCTCGACCGGATCACGAAATCCGTTCGTGCCGAGCGTGTCGAAGCACGCTCTTCGCGCTCGCGCCATCGCATTCTGGACAGGCCCTTCGACACGCTCCGGGCGAACGGGTCGAGGTGCCGTCTTCGAATTCTAGACCCGCTCCACCGTGTTCACCACGTCGGCCGCGCGGAGCGCCGCGATCAGCCGCATGAGCTGCGTCAGGTCGTGCACCTCGACATCGATGATGTTGGTGTGCAGCCCGGTATCGCGGTTGTCGAGCCGCAGGTTGATGATGTTGGCCTTGTGCGCGCCGATGATCGTGGCGAGCACGCCCAGCGCGCCGGGCTCGTTCTTCACCTCCACCGCGATCCGCGCGGTCGCGCCCTGTGTCTTGTCGCCCCACGACACGTCGATCCAGTCGGTCTCGTCCTCGGAGCGTTCGGCGAGATCGGACAGCGTGGCGCAATCGATCGCGTGCACCTCGATCCCGGCATCGGGGCGGCGCAGCCCGACGATCCGGTCGCCCGGCACCGGATGGCAGCAGGTGGCGAGATCATAGGCCATGCCCGGCGTCAGGCCCTTGATCGAGATGGCGCTCGATTGCGGTGCGAGCGCGTGCGGCTGCACCACGTCCGCCCCCGCCGAGCCGGGCATCAGCGCCTCCATCACCGCGCTGTCGGGCAAGGTGCGCCGCGCGATCGCCGCCATCAGCGCATTCTCGTCCGACAGTTTCAGGCGTTTGAGCGCATGGCTCATCGCGTCCGCGCCGATCTGCGCCGGGAGCCGCTGGACGATGTCCTCGTACAGTTTGCGGCCGAGCTTCACCTGCTCGCCCTTGGCCTTTTGCCGCAGATGGCGACGGATCGCGGCGCGCGCCTTGCCGGTGATCGCGAAATTGAGCCAGGCCGGCTGCGGCTCCTGCGCCTTGGAGCGCAGGATCTGCACCTGGTCGCCATTCTCGATGGCGGTGCGCAGCGGAACGACGCGGCCGTTGATCTTGGCGCCCACCGCCTGATCCCCCAGATCGGTGTGCACCCCATAGGCGAAATCGATCGGCGTCGCGCCCTTGGGTAACTGGATCAGCTCGCCCTTGGGCGAGAAGGCGAAGATGCGATCGGCATACATCGCCATCTTGGTGTGTTCGAGCAGCTCCTCGGGGCTCTCGGCGGTGTCGAGGATCTCGACCAGATCGGCGATCCAGCTATGCTGCGTCTCGGGCCGCACGCCCAGGCCGCCCGCGCCGCCCTGCTTGTACGCCCAGTGCGCGGCGAGCCCGAATTCGGCCTCGGCATGCATTTCGGGGGTGCGGATCTGGATCTCCACGCGCGCATTCTCGGCATGGATCACCGTGGTGTGGAGCGAGCGATAGCCGTTGCGCTTGGGCGTCGAGATATAATCCTTGAACCGCCCCGGCACCATCGGCCAGCGCCGGTGGATGACCCCCAGCGCGGCATAGCAATCCTCCACGCGCGGCACGATCGCGCGAAACGCCATCACGTCCGAGAGCTGCTCGAAGCTGATGTGGCGCTCCTGCATCTTGCGCCAGATCGAATAGGGATGTTTCTCGCGCCCCGATATCTCGGTTTCCAGGCCCGACCGGCCGAGCAGCAGCTTCAGCCCCGATCCGATCTTTGCGATCCGGTCGCCGCCGTCGCCCTGTTTGAGCTGGTCCAGCCGGCGGGTGATCGATTCATACGCGTCGGGTTCGAGCTGGGCGAAGGCGAGCGTCTGCATCTCCTTCATGAACTCGTACATCCCGATCCGCTCGGCGAGCGGGGCGTAGATGTCCATCGTCTCCTTCGCGATCCGCCGCCGCTTCTCGGGCTTCGCGATGTGGTGGAGCGTGCGCATGTTGTGCAGCCGATCGGCCAGCTTCACCAGCAGGACGCGGATATCGTCCGACATCGCGAGCAGGAACTTGCGCAGATTCTCGGCGGCGCGCTCGTTCTCGGTCTGCGCCTCGATCTTGCTGAGCTTGGTGACGCCGTCCACCAGCCGCGCCACGCTGGCGCCGAACAGCCGCGTGATCTCCTCGGGCGTGGCGACCGTATCCTCGATCGTGTCGTGCAGGATCGCCGTCGCGATCGTCTCGTCGTCGAGGTGCAGATCGGTCAGGATGCCCGCCACCTCGATCGGATGGCTGAAATAGGGATCGCCGCTTGCCCGCTTCTGGCTGCCATGCGCCTGCATCGAGAAGACATAGGCGCGGTTCAGCAGCGCCTCGTCGGCTTGCGGATCATAGTCGAGGACGCGATCGACGAGTTCATATTGGCGTAGCACGCGAACTAGATGGGGCCGGTGCCCGTCGCTTGGCAACACATTACCGCCGTGCCTCGCCACGGTTTTTCCGTTAGGGTGTCATGCGAGAGGATGCGGCCATGACGAAGTTGCGCGAACCGTTGCTCGCCTGCAGCCTGCCCGCCGCGCTGGAGGCGGTGGGCGAACGCTGGTCGTTCCTGATCCTGCGCGCGGCGTTCAACAAGCTCCAGCATTTCGAGGAGTTCCAGTCCGAACTGGGGATCGCGCGCAACATCCTGGCGAACCGGCTGGCGCGGCTGGTGGAGCATGGCATCCTGGCGCGGACGCCGTTTCCGGAGGATCGGCGCAAGATCGTCTATGGCCTGACCGACAAGGGCTTTGCGCTGCTGCCGACGATGATCGCGCTCCGGCAATGGGGCGAGCGGTGGGAGACGTGCGTGCCAGCCTATCCGATCCTGGTCGACGCGCGCGACCGGCGGCCGATCGAGCCGGTCGCAGTGCGCGCGCAGGACGGCCGCGTGCTGGGCCGCGGCGACCTGATCTGGGCGCTGCCGGACGACGTGGCGTGCGACCCCGATGCGGCGATCGCGGCGGAATAGGGCGGCCGAAGGGAGGGCACGCGGAGGCGCGGAGGCGGATCGAACGCGACAGCGTTCTGATGCTCACAGGCCGCGATGAAAGCCCGCCGGTGCGGCGGGGTCCAACTCCTCCGCGTCTCCGCGTGCCCTCCCTCCTTGGAGCCAGTTTGATCCAGTCCCCGAAGTCGGTTCGTGCCGAGCTTGCCGAAACACCCGTTCGCAATCGCGCCTTGCCGTGCGGCATAGGCCGTTCGCCACACGCCGCCGGACCCGCGCGGATCGCCGCACGTTGAGCGTCGCATGGCCTCTCCGTTTCCAAGCCCGCTCGTCCGCTCGCTCAAGTCGCGGATCGCGCGCGAGGTGGTGGGGTTGTTCAACGATCCGGCCAAGGGCGAGGCTCCGGTGACGCGGCGGCAGGACGGGCTGTTCGGCGCCGGATCGGTCGCATGGCGGGTGCATGGCGACGTGACGTCGATGCTGGTGGGCGGCGTGTCGGGGCTGCTGCTCCAGATGCTTCATCCCGCCGTGCTGGCGGGGGTGTGGGACCATTCCAATTTCCGCGCCGACATGCATGGCCGGTTGAAGCGCACCGCCAGGTTCATCGCGCTCACCACCTATGGCGGGCGCGACGAGGCGGAGGCGGCGATCGCGCGGGTGCGGCGAATCCACGTCCAGGTGACGGGCACGCTGCCCGACGGAACGCCCTATGCCGCGAACGATCCGGCCCTGCTCGCCTGGGTGCATGTGACCGAGGCGACGAGCTTTCTCGCCGGCTGGCGGCGCTATGGCGAGCCGCGCATGACGCGCGCCGATCAGGATCGCTATTTCGCCGAGATGGCCGATATGGCAACGGCCCTTGGCGCCGATCCCGCGCCGCGCAGCCGGGCGGCGGCGGCGGTGCTGATCCGCACGATGCGCGGCGACCTGCGCGTCGACGACCGCACGCGCGAGGTGGCCCGGCTCGTGCTCGACCAGAAGCCCGCCAGCCCCGCGATCGCGCCGATGCAGGCGCTGACGATGCAGGCGGGGATCGACCTTCTGCCCGAATGGGCGCGCACGATGCACGGTTTTTCCGGACCGGGGATCGCTGCGCCGCTGGTGCGCGCGGGCACGTTCGGCATCGCGCAGACGCTGCGCTGGGCGTTCGCCTGACGGATCGACCGGCCGCGCTTGCTTTTCCAGTGCGCCTCCGGAATGGAGCGCGCGAGGAGAGGCCATGTCGTCCACGATGCAGGAACTCGATCGCCGTCGCGAGGCCGCCCGGATGGGCGGCGGCGAAAAGCGGATCGCCGCGCAGCACGCCAAGGGCAAGCTGACCGCGCGCGAACGGCTCGACGTGCTGCTCGACGAGGACAGTTTCGAGGAGCTCGACATGTTCGTCGAGCACAATGCCGTGGATTTCGGCATGGCGGAGCAGAAGATCCCCGGCGACGGCGTGGTCACCGGATCGGGCACGATCAACGGCCGGCTGGTGTTCGTGTTCAGCCAGGATTTCACCGTCTTCGGCGGCTCGCTGTCGGAACGCCACGCGCAGAAGATCTGCAAGGTGATGGACATGGCGCTGAAGGTCGGCGCGCCCGTCATCGGCCTGAACGATTCGGGCGGCGCCCGCATCCAGGAGGGCGTGGCCAGCCTCGGCGGCTATGCCGAGGTGTTCCAGCGCAACGCGCTGGCGTCGGGCGTGGTGCCGCAGCTTTCGCTCATCATGGGCCCGTGCGCGGGGGGCGCGGTCTATTCGCCGGCGATGACCGACTTCATCTTTATGGTGAAGGATTCGAGCTATATGTTCGTCACCGGGCCCGATGTGGTGAAGACGGTGACGAACGAGGTCGTCACGCAGGAGGCGCTGGGCGGCGCGGTCACGCACACCACCAAGACGAGCGTGGCCGACAACGCGTTCGACAACGACGTCGAGGCGCTGCTGGCGGCGCGCGACTTCATCGATTTCCTGCCCGCATCCAACCGCGTGGGCGTGCCCGAACGCCCGACCGCGGACGACTGGGACCGGATCGAGGAAAGCCTCGACACGCTGATCCCGGCGAGCGCCAACCAGCCTTACGACATGCACGAGCTGATCCGGAAGGTGGTGGACGAGGGCGATTTCTTCGAGACGCAGCCGGGCCACGCCGCCAACATCGTCACCGGCTTCGGGCGGATCGAGGGACGCACGGTCGGCTTCGTGGCGAACCAGCCGATGGTGCTGGCGGGCGTGCTCGACATCAATTCGAGCAAGAAGGCGGCGCGGTTCGTGCGCTTCTGCGACGCGTTCGACATCCCGATCGTGACGTTCGTCGACGTGCCCGGCTTCCTGCCCGGCACCGCGCAGGAGCATAACGGCATCATCAAGCACGGCGCCAAATTGCTGTTCGCCTATGCCGAGGCGACCGTGCCCAAGATCACCGTCATCACGCGCAAGGCCTATGGCGGCGCGTATGACGTGATGGCGTCGAAGCATCTGCGCGGCGACCTGAACTATGCCTGGCCCACCGCCGAGATCGCGGTGATGGGCGCGAAAGGCGCGGTCGAGATCATCTTCCGCGGCCGCACGGCGGACGAGATCGCCGAGCGCACGGCGGAATACGAGGCGCGCTTCGCCAACCCGTTCGTGGCGGCGAGCAAGGGCTTCATCGACGAGGTGATCCAGCCGCATTCCACCCGCCGCCGCATTGCGCTCGGCCTGCGCAAGCTGAAGGGCAAGGCGCTGGAGAACCCGTGGAAGAAGCACGACAACATCCCGTTGTGACCGACCATTCGACACATTATAAGGTCATGTGAAGGAGCGCTCCGATGCAGACCGAACGAGTCACGTTTCTGACCACGCCCGACCACAAGGCGGCACTCGATGCCTTTGCCGCCAGCAACGGCCGATCGGTCGGCCATGTCGTGCGCGAGGCCACCACCAGCTATATCGCCCAGGAAAGCATGGAGGAGGACGAGGCGCGAGCGCTCGTCATCGCCGAGATCGAGCGGGCGCTGCCGCGCATGCACGAGGATCTGAACGCCATGCGTGCCAGCATCGCGGAGGCCCGCGCCGCCATCGCGGAGGCGCTTGGACCATCGGTGCCGGGTCAGCAGGATATCGCCGCCTGATGTCTGTATCGGAAAAGACATGGAGCGTTTTCAAGTCGATCGTCCTCTATCAGGAGGCGATCAAGGCGATGCGGGACGATATGGCGGCGTTGAGCAAGGACGTGGTCGCGTTGAGCCGCGCTCACGCCTCGCTGTCGGAGCGGGTGTCGCGGCTCGAGGGGTTCGTACAAGGCGCGACGCGGACGCCGTTTCGGCCCGATGAGCCGGCACGGTTGCCCGAATGACCCTCGGCCGCCTCAACCATGTCGGCGTCGCGACACCATCGATCGCGCGCGCGGTCGAGACGTATCGCAACCTGCTCGGCGCCACCGCGATCGGCGAACCGTTCGACCTGCCCGCGCAAGGGGTGAGGGTTTGCTTCATCGACGCGCCCAACACGCAGATCGAGCTGATCGAGCCCTATGACGACGCCTCGCCGATCGCCGGCTTCCTGCGCAGGAATCCCGCGGGCGGGCAGCATCATGTCTGTTTCGAGGTGCCCGATATCCACGCCGCCGTCGCCGATCTGACAGCAAAGGGCGCGACGATCCTGGGCAGCCCGCGGATCGGCGCGCACGGCACGCCCATCGTGTTCGTGCATCCGCGCGACATGGGCGGTATGCTGGTCGAATTGATGGAGACGCCGAAAGGCGTCCACTAGGAGAGATGCCGATGACCGACGACCTGATCCGGCGCGAGCGGCGCGGCGACGTGCTGGTGCTGACGCTCGATCGGCCGGACCGGCTGAACGCCGCGCCGCCGGCGATGTTCGAGGCGATCGCCGCGGCGCTGGAGTCGCTCGACGGAGCGCGTGCGGTGCTGGTGACGGGCGCGGGCCGCGCCTTTTGTTCGGGCGCGGACGTCGGCGGCGGTGCGCTCGGCAGCGACAATCCCGGCGAGACGACGTTCAAAGCGCTGACCGGGAGCTACAACCCGGCGATGCAGGCGATCGCCGATCTCGCGGTGCCGGTCGTCAGCGCGGTGCGCGGACCGGCGGCGGGGATCGGCTGCAGCCTGGCGCTGGCGGCGGATTTCTGCGTGGCGAGCGAGACGGCCTATTTTCTCCAGGCCTTCGTCAACATCGGCCTCGTCCCCGATGGCGGCGCGTCGTGGATGCTGCCGCGCCTGATCGGCCGCGCGCGGGCGACCGAGATGATGCTGCTGGGCGAAAAGGTGCCGGCGGCCAGGGCGCTCGAATGGGGGATGATCCACAAGGTCGTCGCCGACGATGCGCTGGATGCGGCGGCGTTCGCGCTGGCCGAGCGGCTGGCGGCCGGGCCGACGATGGCGCTGGGGCTGATGCGCCGCGGCCTCGCCGCCGCGCTCCAGAGCGACTATGCCGCGGCGATGAACGCCGAGGCGGAGAACCAGCGCGCGGCGCGCGGCACCGCCGACAGCCGGGAAGGCGGCATGGCGTTCCTCGAAAAGCGCAAGCCCGCGTTCCGGGGCGCGTGAGGATGGCCCGTTTCTCCCCCCCGTTCGTGCTGAGCCTGTCGAAGCACGCGTCTCGGGCGCTTCACTGGCGACATGTCCTTCGACGAGCTCAGGACGAACGGGTGTTTCATGGCTGAGATCGAGACCAACACCGGCGAGGACAGCGGCGCCGCGCCGCCGGCACCGCCGCAGCCCGAGCCTGCCGCGCATCCCAGCCTCGCGACATGGGAGGCCGCCGCCGCGAAGGAGGTGAAGGGCCGCGACCTCAATTGGCACACGCCGGAGGGGATCGCGGTCAAGCCGCTCTACACCGCGGAAGACGTGAGCGACGATCCCGGCCTGCCGGGGTTTGCGCCCTTCACCCGCGGCGTGCGCGCGTCGATGTATGCCGGCCGGCCCTGGACGATCCGGCAATATGCCGGCTTCTCGACCGCGGAGGAATCGAACGCCTTCTACCGCCGCAACCTCGCCGCCGGGCAGAAGGGGCTGAGCGTCGCGTTCGATCTCGCCACGCACCGCGGTTACGACAGCGACCATCCGCGCGTGACGGGCGATGTTGGCAAGGCGGGCGTCGCAATCGACAGCGTCGAGGACATGAAGATCCTGTTCGACGGCATCCCGCTCGACCAGATGAGCGTCAGCATGACGATGAACGGCGCGGTGATCCCGATCCTCGCCTTCTTCATCGTCGCCGGGGAAGAACAGGGCGTCGACCGCAAGCTGCTCGACGGGACCATCCAGAACGACATCCTCAAGGAGTTCATGGTCCGCAACACCTATATCTACCCGCCCGAACCGAGCATGCGGATCATCTCGGACATCTTCGGCTACACGTCGCGCGAGATGCCCAAGTTCAACAGCATCTCGATCAGCGGCTATCACATGCAGGAAGCGGGGGCGACGCAGCTCCACGAGCTCGCCTTCACCATCGCCGACGGCATGGAGTATGTGAAATACGGCGTCGCGAGCGGGCTCGACATCGACAGGTTTGCCGGACGCCTGTCCTTCTTCTTCGCGATCGGCATGAACTTCTTCATGGAGATCGCCAAGCTGCGCGCCGCGCGCGTGCTGTGGCATCGCGCGATGACGCAATTGGGCGCTAAGGACGAACGCTCCAAGATGCTGCGCACCCATTGCCAGACGTCAGGCGTGTCGCTGACCGAGCAGGATCCGTACAACAACGTCATGCGCACGACGATCGAGGCGATGGCGGCGATGCTGGGCGGCACCCAGTCGCTCCACACCAACGCGCTCGACGAGGCGATCGCGCTGCCCACCGATTTCTCCGCCCGGATCGCGCGCAACACGCAGATCGTGATCCAGGAAGAGACGGGAATGACCAAGGTCGTCGATCCCTTGGGCGGCAGCTATTATGTCGAGAGCCTGACGCAGAGCCTCGTCGACGGCGCGTGGGAGATCATCGAGCGCGTGCAAGCCGAGGGCGGCATGGCGAAGGCGGTCGCCGCCGGCTGGCCCAAGGCGATGATCGAGGAAGCCTCCGCCGCCCGTGCCGCGCGCGTCGACCGGGCTGAGGACGTGATCGTCGGCGTCAACAAATACCGCAAGGCGGACGAAGACCCGATCGACATCCTCGACGTGGATAACGTCGCGGTGCGCGAGGCGCAGGTGCGGCGGATCGCGCACGTGAAGGCGACACGTGACGAGGCGGCGTGCCGCGCCGCGCTCGATGCGTTGCGGGAGGCCGCCCGCCATACCCCCGTTCGTGCTGAGCCTGTCGAAGCACAGGCCCCGGAACACGCCCTTCGACAAGCTCAGGGCGAACGGGATCCGGACCAGTTCAACCTATTGGCGCGCGCGGTCGACGCCGCCCGCGCGCGCGCGACGCTCGGCGAGATCTCGGCCGCGATGGAGGATGTGTTCGGCCGCTACGGCACGCAGCCGACCCCGGTCAGCGGCATCTATGGCGGCGCCTATGACGGCGACGCGCGCTGGGCGCGGCTGGAGGAGGGCGTCGCCGCCACCGAGCGCCGGCTCGGCCGCAAGCCCCGGATGCTGGTGGCGAAGATGGGGCAGGACGGGCATGACCGCGGCGCCAATCTGGTCAGCAGCATGTTCGGCGACCTGGGGTTCGAGGTGGTGCCGGGCCCCTTGTTCCAGACGCCCGCGGAGGCGGCCGCGCTGGCGATCGACCGCGACGTGGACGTGGTCGGGGCCTCCAGCCTGGCCGCGGGGCACAAGACGCTGATCCCCGAGCTGATCGGCCATTTGCGCGACGCCGGCCATGCCGATATCAAGGTGATCGCGGGCGGCGTGATCCCGGCGCAGGATTATCAGGCGCTCCGCGATGCCGGCGTGCAGGCGATCTTCGGACCGGGTACGAACCTCATTCAAGCCGCCGAGGACGTGCTGCGTCTGCTCGGCCACAACATGCCGCCGCAAAGCGAAGCGGCGGAATAGGAGAAGGCAATGTTGCTGTTTGCCCTGACGCTCGCCGCCGCGACGCCGCCCGGCGATCCGCGGTGCGCGTCGCCGCGCACCGCGGATCTCAACGCCTGTGCGGGCGCCGACTGGATGCGGGCGGACGCCGCCATGAACGCGCAATACCGCGCGACTATGGCGCAGATGAAGGCGAGCGACGCGCACCCCCAACCCGACGCGACCACCGGCCCGACCTATGCGGCGGCCTTGCTCGCCAGCCAGCGGGCCTGGCTCGCCTTTCGCGACGCCGAATGCGTGAGCGAAGGCTATCGGAACCGCGGCGGCAGCATGGAAGAGATGGTGATCCTCGGCTGCAAGGCCGACCTGACCCGCGCGCGCACCCGCCAGCTTCACGCCCTGACGGTGACGCCATGACCGACACGCTTCTTCGTTCCGATCGCCCGGCTTCGTCGCTTCGCGATCGTGATGCGCTGGCCGTCCGCACCGACTGGACCCGCGCGGAGATCGCCGCGCTGTTCGACCTGCCGTTCGACGAACTGATGTGGCGCGCGCAGGGCGTGCACCGCGCGCATCATGCCGCGAGCGAGGTGCAATTGTGCACCTTGCTGTCGATCAAGACCGGCGGCTGCCCCGAGGATTGCGGCTATTGCTCGCAGTCGGCCAGCGCGGACACGCAGCTGAAGGCCGAAAAGCTGATGGAGGTGGAAGCCGTGCTCGCCAGCGCGGCGGAGGCCAAGGCGGCCGGATCGCAGCGTTTCTGCATGGGCGCCGCCTGGCGCAACCCCAAGGATCGCGACATGGCCAAGGTGGTCGCGATGGTCGAGGGGGTGAAGGCGATGGGGCTGGAAACCTGCATGACGCTCGGCATGCTGGCGCCGCACCAGGCGCGTCAGCTCGCCGAGGCGGGGCTCGATTACTACAACCACAATATCGACACCTCGCCCGAAAATTACGGCAACGTCATCACCACGCGCAGCTTCGGCGACCGGCTGGAGACGCTCGCCAATGTGCGTGAGGCCGGGATCAGCGTGTGCTGCGGCGGGATCGTCGGCATGGGCGAGACGCGTGCCGACCGCGTCGGCTTCGTCCACGCGCTCGCCACGCTGCCGCGCCACCCCGAAAGCGTGCCGGTCAACGCGCTGGTGCCGGTGCGCGGCACGCCGCTCGGCGACATGCTGGCCGACACGCCGATGGCGCGACTCGACGATATCGAATTCGTCCGCACGGTGGCGGTGGCGCGGATCGCGATGCCGCAGAGCATGGTGCGGCTGTCCGCGGGGCGCGAGAGCATGTCGGACGCGACTCAGGCGCTGTGCTTCATGGCGGGCGCGAACTCGATCTTCACCGGCGACAAGCTGCTGACGACGGGCAATGCCGGCGACGGCGCGGACGCGGCGCTGCTGGCGAAGCTGGGGATGGTGCCGATGCTGGGCGAGGAGCCGATGCGGGTGGCGGCGGTGTGACGGTCGTCTCGTCCCTTACACGGTGACGACCAGAATGTGCTTGTTCCCCGGCGGAGGCCGGGGTCCAGTTGCGGCGCGGGGTGTCGATTATGCCGCCGCGTCTATCATGGTGCCGGGCTGGACCCCGGCCTTCGCCGGGGAACGCTAGTGTTCAAGAAAATCCTGGTCGCCAATCGCGGCGAGATCGCGTGTCGGGTGATGCGCACCGCCAGGCGGATGGGGATCGCGACGGTCGCGGTCTATTCCGATGCCGATGCGCGCAGCCCGCACGTCCTGATGGCGGACGAGAGCGTGCGGCTCGGGCCGGCGCCGGCCGCCGAAAGCTACCTGAAGGCCGAGTTGATCCTGCTCGCCGCCAAGGAGACCGGCGCCGACTGCATCCATCCGGGCTATGGCTTCCTCTCCGAGCGCGAGAGCTTCGCGCGGGCGTGCGCGGAGGCGGGGATCGCGTTCGTCGGTCCGCCGCCGAACGCCATTGCGGCGATGGGCGACAAGATCGAATCGAAGAAACTGGCCAAGGCGGCGGGCGTCAACGTCGTGCCGGGCTTCCTGGGCGAGATCGCCGACACCGACGAAGCCTGCCGGATCGCGGGCGAGATCGGCTATCCGGTGATGATGAAGGCCTCGGCCGGCGGCGGCGGGAAGGGCATGCGGCTGGCCTATTCCGAGCAGGACGTGCGCGAAGGCTTCGAGGCGACGAAGCGCGAGGGGCTGGCAGCCTTCGGCGACGACCGCGTCTTCATCGAGAAGTTCATCGAATCGCCCCGCCACATCGAGATCCAGGTGATGGGCGACCAGCACGGCACCATCGTCTATCTGGGCGAGCGCGAATGCTCGATCCAGCGCCGCCACCAGAAGGTGGTGGAGGAGGCGCCGTCGCCCTTCGTCACGCCCGCGATGCGCAAGGCGATGGGCGAGCAGGCGGTCGCGCTCGCTCGCGCGGTGGGCTATCATTCGGCGGGCACGGTCGAGCTGATCGTCTCGGGCGCGGACAGCTCGGGCGAAGGCTTCTACTTCCTCGAAATGAACACCCGGCTGCAGGTGGAGCATCCCGTCACCGAGGCGATCACCGGGCTCGATCTGGTCGAGCTGATGATCCGCGTCGCGGCGGGCGAGCCGCTGGGCTTCGCGCAGGCCGATGTGCGGCTCGACGGCTGGGCCATCGAGAACCGCGTCTATGCCGAGGATCCCTATCGCGGCTTCCTGCCGAGCATCGGCCGGCTGGTGCGCTACGCCCCGCCGGAGGCCGAGACGCACCAGCAGCCGCTGCCGGGTTCCCCGACCGAAGGCTATGTCCGGATCGACGACGGCGTGCGCGAGGGCGGCGAGGTGTCGATGTTCTACGATCCGATGATCGCCAAGCTCGTTACCTGGGCGCCGACGCGCGAGGCGGCGACCGCGCTCCAGATCGAGGCGCTCGACGCGTTCGAGATCGACGGTGTCGGCAACAATATCGACTTCCTCTCCGCGCTGATGCAGCATCCGCGCTTCCAGGCGGGCGCGCTGACGACGGGCTTCATCGCGGAGGAATATCCGGACGGCTTCCACGGCGCGCCGGCCGCGCCCGACCTGCTGCGTACGCTGGCCGCGATCGCCGCCTTCGCCGCCACCGCCGATGCGGATCGCGCGCGCCGGACGGACGGCCAACTCGGCCGCCGGCTGCGCCCGCCCGCGGACTGGGTGGTGCGGATCGGCGGCGCCGACCATGCGGTGTCGGTCTCGACCGACGGCATCACCGTGGACGGCGAAGCGATCGACCTCGATCTGGAATATACGCCGGGGGACCGGATGGTGGCGGCGCAGGTGGGCGACGCGGCGCTGAGCGTGCGGATCCAGCGCACCCGGGGCGGCTTCGCGCTCACCACGCGCGGCGCCACGCAAGCGGCGCGCGTGCTGCCCGCGCATGTCGCGCCCTACGCGCAGCACCTGATCGAGAAGGTGCCGCCCGATCTCTCGCGCTTCCTGCTGGCGCCGATGCCGGGGCTGCTCGTGCGGCTCGACGTGAGCGTGGGCGACAAGGTGGAGGCGGGGCAGGCGCTCGCGGTCGTCGAGGCGATGAAGATGGAGAATATCCTGCGCAGCCAGAAGACCGCCACCGTCAAATCCGTGTCGGCAAGCGCGGGCGAAAGCCTGGCGGTGGATCAGGTGATCCTGGAGCTGGAATAGCTCTATACGAACCGTTCGCCCTGAGCTTGTGGAAGGGCGCGTTCCGCATGCGAGGGATTCGCCTGTGGAACGTGCTTCGACAAGCTCGGCACGAACGGATTTGGTGATCCGGTCACGCTGACGTTACCCGCCTAGACCCCGGCATCGCCGATCGTGGGCGATGGCCGGGCGACGCTGTGCGGCGGCGAATGGACCAGGGTGCGCAGGCGCTCCAGATCCTCGGGCGTGTCGATATCGACCAGCTCGGCGGGCGCGGTGACGACGTGGCGGCCGGCGCGCACCATCCGGCGTGCGCCCTCGTCGCCCTCGAGCGCCATGAGGAAATCGAAGCGTTCGCGCGCGAACAGCGCGGGCGGGCGCGGGTGCGCGCCGTCGCTCGACGCGACCACCGCGTCCGCCGAATCCGCGGCGTCGAGCATGCGGTAGATATGCGCGGCGGTCACGCGCGGCATGTCGGCCAGCGCGATCAGCACCGCCTCCGCACCCAGCCGCTTCGCCTCGGCGACGCCGAGCCCGACCGAGTGCGACATCCCGGCCGCCTGATCGTCGTTGTGGATCACGCGAAAGCCGTGTGCGCCGTAATCGAGCGTGCTGCCGTCCACCACCGCGATCCGGTCGAGGAACGGCATGTCCTCCAGCGCGACCGCGACGTGCAGGCCAACCGGGCGGCCGAGAAATTCCTGTTCCAGCTTGTTGCCGTTCGGAAAGCGCGACGAGCGCCCCGCGGCGAGCAGGAGGAGGACGGTCTTCTCAAGATCGATCATGAAAGGCTCCCACCATCGCGGCGGCGATCGACAGCGCGATCTCGGACGGCCCGATCGCGCCGATGTCGATCCCCACGGGCGCGTCGATCCGGTCGAGCTGCGCCTCGCTGATCCCCTCGGCGGCGAGGCGTTCGCGGCGCGCGGCGTGGCTGCGGCGCGAACCCAGCGCGCCGACATAGGCGGCGCCCGAACCGAGCGCGGCGATCAGCGCGGGATCGTCGATCTTGGTATCGTGGCTGAGCGTCACCACCGCGGTGGAGGGGCCGGGCCGATAAGCCGCGATCGCTTCGTCGGGCCAGCGATCGTCGAGCGTGGTGCCGGGGAAGCGTTCCTCGGTGAGGAAGCGTGCGCGGGGATCGATCACGACGGTGGCGATGCCCAGTTCGCGTGCGAGCCCGGCGAGCGCCTGCGCGATCTGCACCGCGCCGACGATCAGCAGCCGACGCGGCGGATCGTAGCGGTTGACGAACGCGGCGCCCGTCTCGACCGGCCGCGCATCCGAATGGCCCGTCTCCAGATCGGTCGAGACCGTGATCGCCTGCCCCTCGTCGCGCGCGGCCGCGATCCGGTCGAACAGCTCGGGGTCGAAGCCGGCGGCGGAGACGGGCTGTACCATCACCGAAATCTCGCCACCGCAGGGCAGGCCCACCTCCCACGCGGCGGCATCGGCCACGCCGTAGCGCTTCACCTGGAAGGGGGCGCCCGCGATCACGTCGGCCGCGGTCTGGAGGATGTCGCTCTCGACGCAGCCGCCCGACACCGATCCCTCGAACCGGCCATCGGCATGGACGAGCATGTGGCTGCCCCTGGGTCGCGGCGCCGATCCCCACGTGGAGACGACGGTGGCGATCGCCATCGGCTCGCCCTTCCAGCCGCGCGCGGCGGCCAGGACGGTGTCGTTTTCGGCCATGATTTTCCTTCGATCCGCCCGGCAAGGCAGGGCCGCCGGGATAGCGATGGCGAGGCGTTACACCGCCGGCAGTTGGTCGAGCAACTTGTCCAGCGTCAGCGGATAGTCGCGCACCCAGATGCCGGTGGCGTCGTGCACCGCCGCGGCGATCGCCGCGCCCGCCCCTGAGATGCCGAGTTCGCCGATGCCCTTGGCGTGGATCGGATTGGCGTGGATGTCGCGCTCCTCGAGGAACCGCACCTCGATCTGCGGCACGTCGGCGTTCACCGGCACGTGATATTCGGCCAGATCGTGGTTCACCACCTTGCCCGTGCGCGGATCGTGGATCAGCTCCTCGGTCAGCGCGGTGCCGATGCCGAACGTCATGCCGCCCAGGCATTGCGAGCGCGCCGTCTTGGCGTTCAGGATGCGCCCCGCGGCGAACACCCCCAGCATGCGGCGCACGCGCACCTCGCCCGTGACCGCATTGACGCCCACCTCGGCGAAATGCGCGCCATAGGAGGCTTGGGTGAAGGTCTTTTCCTGCTGCCCCGGCTTGATCGTGCCGGTCGCCTCCAGCCCTTCGCCGACGAGGCTGCCGATCGGCACCGAGCGGTTGTCGCCGATCGCGAGCCCGTCCTTCAGCGTCAGCGCCTCGGGATCGACGCCCATCGCGTCGGCGAGCTTCTCGCGCAGCATCTCGCAGGCGAGATACACCGCCGATCCCGACGACGCCGCGCCCCAGGATCCGCCCGATCCGGCGGCGGGCGGATAGGCGGTATCGCCCAGCTTGGTGGTGACGCGGTCGATCGGCAGGCCCAGCATCTCGCCTGCGATCTGGGTGAGGATCGTGTAGCTGCCGGTGCCGATATCGGTCATCGCGCTTTCCACGACCGCGGTGCCGGCGGGCGTGATCGTCACGCAGGCGGACGATTCCATCAGCACGTTCGACCGCGTCGCCGAGGCCATGCCCATGCCCACCAGCCATTCGCCGTCGCGCGTCGAGCCGGGCTTGGCCTGGCGCTTGTCCCAGCCGAAGGCCTTGGCGCCCTCGTCGAGGCAGCGCGTCAGCTGGCGGCTGGAATAGGGGATGTCCTTTTCGGGATCGGTCGCCGGATCGTTGCGGCGCCGCAGTTCGATGGGATCGATCCCCATCTTGTCGGCCAGCTCGTTCATCGCGCCTTCCACGGCGAGCATGCCCACCGCCTCGCCCGGCGCGCGCATCGATCCCGCAAGGCCCCAGTTCAGCCGCACCAGATCATGCGTGATCGTCCGGTTCTCGCCGGCATACATGAAGTGGGTCGACACGCCGGCCGGCTCGAAGAAATCCTGGCCCTCCAGATTGGACGCGAGCGTCTCGTGGCCGATGCCGGTCAGCCGTCCTTCGGCGTCTGCGGCGAGCCGGATGCGCTGTTCGGTGTTCGACCGGCGCGGGGTGGCCTCGAACACCTGCTGGCGCGCCATCACCGCCTTGACGGGGCGGCCGAGCCGCTTGGCCGCGACCGCCGCCGCCACGCTCTCGGGCGCGATGCCGAGCTTCGAGCCGAAGCCGCCGCCGACATAGGGGGTGATGATCCGCACCTTCGAACTGCTCACGCCCAGCGCCTTGGCGAGCTGCTGCGAATCCGACGTCGGCATCTGGTATGCGCCGAACAGCGTCAGCGAGCCGTCCTTCCACACCGCGGTGGAGGCGTGCGGCTCCATCGCCGCGCTGTTCTGGCTGGGCGTCGTGTAGGTGACGTCGAGCGTTACCGCGGCATCGGCCATCGCCGCGTCCAGATCGCCCTGGCTGCTGTGCGCGGGCACGTTGTTGGGGGGCAGCTTGCTGTCCACCTTGCGATCGGACGCGTCGAAATCATACGCGCCCTCGTCCTCGTCATAGACGATCTCGAGCCGCTGCGCCGCGTCGCGCGCCACCTCGAAGCTCTCGGCGAGCACGATCGCGACGATCTCGCCGCGATAGGTGACGGTCTTCACGCCCTGGGCGGGCGCCTTGGTCTCGCCGCCTTGGGCCGATACCTGGATGAAGGTGTCGTAATCGGTGACCACGTCGATCACGCCGGGGATCGCCTTCACCGCATCCGCATCGACCGAGACGATCTTGCCGCTGCCGATCTTCGCACCGACCAGCACGCCATAGGCCAGATCCTCGACGCGGTATTCCGCGGCGTAGAGCGCGGTGCCGGTCACCTTCAGCGGGCCCTCGACGCGGTCGAGCGGCCTGCCGATCAGATCCTGCGCGCCGATGTCGAGCAGGCTGGCCGGCACGGGCTGGTTCATCGTCAGACTGTTGGTGGTGCTCATGCGGCATCCTCGGTCAGCTCGCGGAGCGACGCGATCAGCGTCCGCCGGGCGAGCGGGATCTTGAAATCATTGTCGCCATAGCCGCGCGCGTCGCGCAGCAACGCGTCGGCGGCGGCGGCGAACACCGCGTCGGACGGTGTCTTGCCGACCAGCGCGGCCTCGACCGCCGGGTCGCGCCATGGCATCGGCCCCAGCCCGCCAAAGGCGAGCGCGGCCGACGCGATCGTGCCGCCCTCCATCTTCACCACGCCCGCCACCGAGACGAGCGCGAAGGCATAGGACGCCCGGTCGCGCACCTTGCGATAGAGCTGCTTGCCCTCGGGCGGGGTCGGCAGTTCGACATGGGTGATGAGCTCGCCCGGCTCCAGCACGGTCTCGATCTGCGGCGTCTCGCCGGGCAGGCGGTAGAAATCGTGGATCGCGATCCGGCGCCGGTCGCCATCGGGCTTCAGCGTGACGATCGTCGCGTCCAGCGCGCGCATCGCGACGGGCATGTCGCCTGGATGCGTGGCGATGCACTGGTCGCTGGTGCCGAGGATCGCGAGGATCCGGTTGGTGCCGCCGATCGCCGAACAGCCGCTGCCGGGCGAACGCTTGTTGCAGGCGGTGCTGGTGTCGTAGAAATAATAGCAGCGGGTGCGCTGGAGCAGATTGCCTCCGGTGGACGCCTTGTTCCGCAACTGTCCGCTCGCGCCGGCCAGCAGCGCGCGGCTGAGCACCGGAAATTTGGCGATCACGCGGGGGTCGGCGGCCAGATCGCTGTTGGGCACCAGCGCGCCGATCGTGAGCCCGCCATCGGCCCGCTCCTCGATCTCGGCCAGATCGAGCCGGCTGATGTCGACGATCCGCTCGGGCGTCTCGACCTGCAGCTTCATGAGGTCGAGCAGGTTCGTGCCGCCGGCGATGAACTTGGTCGCCGGCGCCTGGCCGTCCATCACCGCCGCCTCGGGGCTGGCGGCCTGTTCGTAGGTGAACGGCTTCATGCCTTCTCTCCCACAGTCTGGCGGGCGGCGGGGTTCAGCCCGGCGACTTCGGAAATGGCGTCGACGATGTTCGGATAGGCCGAACAGCGGCACAGATTGCCGCTCATCCGCTCCGAGATCTCCTCGTCGTCCAGCGACGACGTCTCCAGCGAGTCCGAGACGTAGCTCGGCCAGCCCTTCTTCACCTCGTCGAGCATGCCCACCGCCGAGCAGATCTGCCCCGGCGTGCAATAGCCGCATTGATAGCCGTCGTGCCGCACGAACGCGGCCTGCATCGGATGCAGCGCCTCGGGCTGGCCCAGCCCCTCGATCGTGACGATCTCGTCCTGCTGGTGCATCACCGCGAGCGTCAGGCAGGAATTGATCCGGCGGCCGTTCACCAGCACGGTGCACGCGCCGCACTGGCCGTGATCGCAGCCCTTTTTCGTACCGGTGAGGTGGAGATGCTCGCGCAGCACGTCGAGCAGCGACGCGCGGATGTCGGCCTCGGTCTCGCGCGTTTCGCCGTTGATGGTGAATTTCATGGATCGCCCCGCTGGATGAACCGGAAGAACGAGGAGATGAAGCGTTGGTTTCGCGCGAAATCTGCTAACGTCTCGCAACAAGCTCCCTTACCTCGAAGAGGCGAACCCATGCGTCGAACGATCCTTCTGCTCCTGCTGCCGCTCGCGACCGCCGGCTGCGTCGCGCAGACCGCGTGGAACGTCGCGACGCTCCCGGTGAAGGCGGGCAGCAAGGCGGTCGACTGGGCCACCACCAGCCAGTCCGAGGCGGACCGCAACTACGGCCGCAAGATGCGCAAGCAGGAGCAGCGCGCCGGCCGCGAGCACCGCGAATTGCAGAAACGGTGCGGCAAGCATCCCGACGATCCGGCCTGCGCCGATCTGCAGCAGCGGCCGGCGGCGAACTACCGGTAAGAGCGTCCGGCCGTCGGGGCGGGAACGGGCGGCTCGGGCGGGAACCAGCCCAGCAGCGTAACCGGAAAGGGCGTCCACGCGCCGACGCGCACCCCGGCCGCGCGCAGCGCCTCGCCGACCCAGGCGTTGCAGGTGTGCACCGCATCATAATGGCCGCGCGCCTGCACGAACACGTCGTAGTCGCCATAGCCCGGATCATGGCGCCCACCGGCCACGATGCTGGCGCGGACGAACGCGGCGAGGCGGCGATATTCCTCGGGGCGCAGCAGGATCCGGCGCACGTCGCCGCCCGGCACCGGCGTGGGCACATGTTCGAGATGGACGAGCGTCGCGTCGCTGCCGATCGCGGCGGTGGCAATGGTCGCCGGGCGGATGTCGGACCAGGTCGGCGTGCCCAGATAGAAGCCGCGCTCGCCCCATCCGATCGCGAGATGGTCGTAAGCGGCATAGCGCGGGTCGCGCAGACCGCCTGGGCGAGCGATCGGTCGCCAGTCCACCCCCGCCGCCCGCTTGGGGACGACGATGCCGACATGGATGCCGTTGCTTTCGAGGTAGACGGGCACGCCCGCGACCGGCGGCCGCCATCCGGCATGCGTGGGGATCGCGCCGCTGATCAGCCCCGCCGCCGCATAGCCGAGCAGCGCCGCCATCGCCGCACCGAGGAGCGCGTTGCCCCATTTTCGTGCAACCGCGATCGTCACAGGGGCGTTCCGGTCGTCACGACGGCATGATAGGGCAGGATCATGGCACAGGATACGCACGTTCTCGACGCTCCCCCCGCCGGCGCCGCCGCCGATTGGACGATCGCGCAGGATTGGGATCGCTACACGCCCGAGGAGCACGCCACCTGGGATACGCTCTTCGCGCGCCAGGCGGCGCTGCTGCCCGGCCGGGCGTCCAACGCGTATCTGCGCGGGCTCGACGTGCTGAAGCTGTCGAAGCCCGGCATCCCCGATTTCGCCGAACTGTCGGAGCGGCTGATGGGGCTCACCGGCTGGCAGGTGATCGCGGTCCCGGGGCTCGTGCCCGACGACGTGTTCTTCGATCACATGGCGAATCGCCGCTTCGTCGCGGGCAATTTCATCCGCCGGCCCGACCAGCTCGATTACATCCAGGAACCCGACGTCTTCCACGACGTATTCGGCCATGTGCCGATGCTCGCCGATCCGGTGTTCGCCGATTATCTCGAGGCGTATGGCAAGGGCGGCCAGCGGGCGCTGTCGATGGATGCGCTCAAATATCTCGGCCGGCTCTATTGGTATACGGTGGAATTCGGGCTGATCGCCGAACCCGAGGGCTTGCGCATCTATGGCTCGGGGATCGTGTCGAGCTTCGCCGAGACCCGCTTCGCGCTGGATGACCCGAGCCCCAATCGCATCGCCTTCGATCTGGCGCGCGTGATGCGCACCGAATACCGGATCGACGATTTCCAGCAGAATTACTTCGTGATCCCGAGCTTCGACGATCTGCTCCGCGCGACCGTCGAGACCGACTTCGCGCCGCTCTATGCCGAATTGAAGACGCAGCCCGACATTCCCGTGGCCGCGATCGAGCCCGCCGACGTGCTGCTCACGCGCGGGACGCAGGCCTATGCGGCGGGGCGGACGCGGGCCTAGAGCGGGACGATCTCAGCCCTGCCGGGCTTTTAGCGCGGGATGGTGTCAGGTTGATCCGATCCCTCTTCCGTTCGTGCTGAGCCTGTCGAAGCACGCTCTCCACGGCCGAGCCTTCGCCTGCGTCACAGGCCCTTCGACAGGCTCAGGGCGAACGGAGCAGGGTAACGTCATCAAAATTCCCTCCCTGCAGGGGAGGAGGAAGCACCTCAGATATCGAGCGCCCAGCCGTCGCGGCCCTTGGGGTCGAACGGGCCGTCCGCCACGAAGCGCACCGCGCCCGCCGCCAGCCGCAGGACGCTCCAGTCGCCGCGGCGGTCGACCGCCTCCACCGTGCAGCCGCACGCCGCATAGGCCGCCGCCACCGGTTCGCGCTGCGTCTCCAGCAGGCCCGCCAGCACGATCGCCGCGCCCGGTGCCGCGATCGCCGCGATCTCGGGCGCCATCGAGACGAGCGGGCCGGCCAGGATGTTGGCGATGACGAGGTCGTAGGGCGCGCGCGCCACGATCTCAGGATCGAGCGTGCCGTCCGCCACGATCAGGTCGAGGCCCGCCACCCCGTTCAGCGCCGCGTTCTCGCGCGTGACCGCGATCGCGACCGGATCGATGTCGGTCGCGGTGGCGTCCGCGCCGGGCCATAATTCCACCGCGGCGAAGGCGAGCAGCCCCGTGCCCGTGCCGATGTCGATGACGTTGCCGAAATCCCGATCGGCCAGCGCGTCGAGCATCGCGAGGCAGCCGCTCGTCGTCTCGTGATGCCCGGTGCCGAACGCGCGGCCCGCCGGGATGTGGAAGGCGCGCACGCCCGGCGGCGGCGCCGCCTCGCCCGTATGGACGAAGAAGCGGCCGACATGCAGCGGCGCGAGCCCCGCCTGGCTCATCGTCACCCAATCGGCATCCGCCAGCCGTTCGATCCGCGGCGCCGCGCCGCCCGCGCTCGGCACCAGCGCGCGGATCGCGGCGAGCGTCGCGGCATCGGGTTCGGCCTCCAGATAGGCGTCGAGCCGCCAGCGTTCGGCGTCGTCGTTCACTTCCTCGGTCGTCATCAGCACGAGGCCCGCGTCATGCTCGCCCGCGTCGATCGCCTCGGCCTCGGCGCGGGTGCAGGGCAGCGACAGCTTCCATGCCTCAGCGGACATAGCTGGCGCCGTTCACGTCGAGCACCGCGCCCGTCATCGACGGCGGCGCGTCGAGCGCCAGGAAGCGCGCGGCCTCCGCCACCTCGTCGGGCATCGCCACGCGGCCGAGCGGGATGTCGGCCAGCAACGCGTCGCCGCCGCGGCTCGCGACATAATCCTCGGCCATGCCGGTCATGGTGAAGCCGGGGCAGACCGCGAAGGCCAGGATGTTCTCGCGCGCATAGCCGCGCGCGATCGTCTTGGTCATCGCTACCATCCCCGCCTTGGCGGCGGCATAATGCCAGTGCGCCGGGCTGTCGCCGCGATAGGCGGCGCGGCTGGCGATGTTGACGATCCGGCCGCCCGATCCGCGCGCCTGCCAGTGGAGCACGGCCAGGCGGCAGAGTTCGGCGGCGGCGGTGAGGTTGATGCGCATGGTACGCTCCCACGCGGCGGTCCATTCGTCGGCGGCGAGCGGATTGGCCTCGAACACGCCGGCATTGTTCACCAGCACGTCGATCGCGCCACCCGCCCGGTCGAGCGCCTCCGCCCAGAGCGCGCGGGGGGCTTCGGGGTCGGCGAAGTCGGCGGGGATGCCGCTGGCGGTGCCATGGCCGATGACGGTGGCGCCGCGCGCGCCGAGCGCGGTGGCGATCGCCGCGCCGATGCCGCGGCTGGATCCGGTGAGAAGGATGGTCATGCCCGCACCCTTAGCGCGGGTTCGCGCGCTAGCCCACGCTGGCCGAGAAGGAATCCGCCGCGCCGCGCAACACGCCCAGTTGATCGTCCACCTCGCCGAAGCCGCGGCCCAGCGTGTCGATCTCGGATGCCACCGCTTCGGTGCCGGAGCGGATCGTGGCGATGCTGGTCGACATCGAATCGGCGGCGAGCGCGGTTTCGTCCACCGCGGCGGTGATCGCGGTGACGGTCTGCGCCTGCGCCTCCATGGCGAAGCGGATGCGCTCCGCCGATTCCTGCACCTCGGCGACGGTCGCCTTGATGCTGGCATTGGTGTCGACGGTGCCCTTGGTGGCGGACTGGATCGCGGCGATCTTGGCGGCGATGTCGTCGGTGGCGCGTGCGGTCTGGTTGGCGAGGCTCTTCACCTCCTGCGCGACGACCGCGAAGCCGCGGCCGGCATCGCCCGCGCGTGCCGCCTCGATCGTGGCGTTGAGCGCGAGGAGATTGGTCTGGCCGGCGATGTCGCGGATCAGGCCGAGGATCGATTCGATTGACTGCGCATGATCGCTCAGCGCCTCGGACATGCCGACCGCGTGGCCCGCCTGCACCGAGGCGCGGTTGGCGATCTCGGCGGCGGCTTCCACCTCGGTGCGCGCATCCTCGATCGCGCGGATCAGGCCGGCGGCGGTGTGTGCCGCCTCGCGCATGGCGACCGCGGACTGTTCGGCGGCGGCGGCCACTTCGTTCGCCTTGCCCAGCATGCCGCGAGTCGAGGCCGATGCGCTCCCCGCCTGGACGCGGATTCGGTTCCCGAGCGCGGCGGCGCCCTCGATCGATTCGGCGATCGTCTGGCGGAACGCGACCGACCGCATCTGCCGCTCCGCGTGCAGGTCCTTCCGGTTCTGCTCGGCCAGATGCATCGCCATCACGTCCGATTCGATCAGCGCCAGCCGCTGCACCACGTCGCCCAATTGGCGCATGCTCCGGCGATCCTCGCCCAGTCGCTCTTCGATCAGCGCGAGCGTGACGCTGTGCGCGAAGGTCAGCGACGCGAGCAGCGTGGGAAGCGGCACTCTCGACACCCGGCATCGCTCGGCGTTGGTTTCGGCCATGCGCTGCCAGGTCTCGTCGTACGGCGCGGTATACCGGACCCGTACATAGCGCGCGCTTTCCTCGATCCGCCCGGCGAGAACGTCACCGACGACCGCGTCGCGCAGGTGGCGCGCCGCATCGAGCGAAAGATAATGCGTCCAGAAGCTGCGCGAGATCGCATGGTGATCCGCCATCGTCAGCAGCGCGGCGATCCGGGTGCAGGCCGGCTGGATCGCGCCGTCCCAGTCGTAATCGCGCAGCCGGTCGCTGAGCGAGCGCGACTGGCCGATCGATGCCGGCTGCGTGGCGAAGGCGGTCGACATCAGGCGGCCACCTTCGTGACGAAGTCGCCGGCGCGGGCCTTGAGGCTGCCGAGCCGGCTGTCGAGCACGTCGAAGCCGCGCCCGACCTCGTCGATCTCGGATGCCACCGCCTCGGTATCGGAGCGGATCGTGGCGATCGTGGTGGACATCGAATCGGCGGCGAGCGCGGTCTCGTCCACCGCGGCGGTGATCGCGGTCACCGTCTGCGCCTGCGCCTCCATGGCGAAGCGGATGCGCTGCGCCGATTCCTGCACCTCGGCGACGGTCGCCTTGATGCTGGCGTTGGTGTCGACGGTGCCCTTGGTGGCGGACTGGATCGCGGCGATCTTGGCGGCGATGTCGTCGGTGGCGCGTGCGGTCTGGTTGGCGAGGCTCTTCACCTCCTGCGCGACGACCGCGAAGCCGCGGCCGGCATCGCCCGCGCGTGCCGCCTCGATCGTGGCGTTGAGCGCGAGGAGGTTGGTCTGGCCGGCGATGTCGCGGATCAGGCCGAGGATCGATTCGATCGACTGCGCATGATCGCTCAGCGCCTCGGACATGCCGACCGCGCGGCCCGCCTGCACCGAGGCGCGGTTGGCGATCTCGGCGGCGGCTTCCACCTCGGTGCGCGCATCCTCGATCGCGCGGATCAGGCCGGCGGCGGTATGCGCCGCCTCGCGCATGGCGACCGCGGACTGTTCGGCGGCGGCGGCCACTTCGCTCGCCTTGCCCAGCATGCCGCGCACCGACGAGGACGAGCGCACCGCCTGCCCGCGCAGCACATGGCCTTCCTCGCTCGCCGCCTCGACCACCGCAGCGATCCCGTCGCGGAAATCGCCCGCCAGCCGGTCCCGGTTGCGGCCGTCGCGGTGCGCGGTGAAGCCGGCGAACAGCTCGACCGTCAATTCGGTTTCCATGCCGAACAGGCGGAGCAGCGTGTCGAGCATCCGCTCGTGGCGGGGATCGGTGGTGGGCAGCCGCGCCATCAGCGACTTCATCGCCATCCGGTCGCTCGCGCAGCTCATGGCGAGCACCGCCATGGTCGACACGCCATTGGCATGCGCCGAAGCAATGGAGCGTTCGAGCGACTCGACCCACGCGCGGCCATCGAGCCGGCAGAAGCGGTTGCGCAGATACGCGGTGCCCGCCTCGGCGCGGCGGTGCGCCTCGAGCGGCGTCCAATGCGCCTTGCCAGGGTTGGCCGCGCTCCAATGCGCCCAATAGGCGTCGACGATCAGCGCGGCATCGGGTTCGATGATCGTCCACAATTCCGCCGCGGACGAGACGAGCGTGCCGTCGCCGCCGTCGAAGGCCCGCAAACGGGCGGGCAGATCGATGGCGGCGGCGATCGTCGTGGGCTGGGGCAGGTCGGTCGCGATCACATCAGGTCTCCGGCGGCGCGGGGTTTCGTGATCCGACGACTAGGCGCGATTGGTTAAGGCGCGGTTAGAACCGGATCGGCGGCAACGATGCCTGTGTTGCTTTGCGCGCAGGCGGCGGCTTGCATCGCGGGGCGCTGCGTCTCATAGACCGGCGCACATCCGCATTCGAGGACCACGCCCTTGGCATCCCGCTCCCCCTCGCGCCCCGTCAGCCCGCATCTGGGCATCTGGAAATGGCGCGTGAACATGACCGTTTCGATCCTGCACCGCGCGACGGGCAGCGGCATGGCGACGGTCGGCACGCTGCTGCTGGTGTGGTGGCTCGCCGCGATCGCTGGCGGCGCCGACAGCTATGCCGGCTTCCAGCGCTGGTTCCTCACCGATGCGGGGCATCTGAACGCGATCGGTTATGTGATCGGCATCGGTCTCACCTATTCGCTGTTCCAGCACATGGCGAACGGCATCCGCCATCTCGTGCTCGACACGGGCGCGGGGTATGAACTGAAGATCAACCGGATCGGCGCCTGGGCGACGATCGTCGCCGCCGTGCTGCTGACGGTGGCGTTCTGGCTCTATCTGGGGACGAAGTGATGGGTGGCGGCACCGAACTCGGCCGGGTCCGCGGCCTGGGCTCCGCGCATGCGGGCGCGCATCACTGGTGGCACCAGCGGCTGACCGCGGGCGGCAACCTGTTCCTGATGATCTGGCTGATCGTGTCGATCGCACGGATGCCCGGCTATGATTATACCAGCGTCCATGGCTGGCTCCATTCCACCTGGGCGGCGGTGCCGATGCTGCTGCTGATCCTGTCCGTCTTCTACCATTTCCGGCTGGGGCTGCAGGTGGTGATCGAGGATTACCAGCATGACGAGGCGCGCGTCGCCGCGATGGTCGTGCTGAACCTCTTCACGCTCGCCACCGCCGCGACCGCCATCTTCGCGATCCTGAAGGTCGCCTTCGGAGCTGCCGCCTGATGTCCGCCTACAAGATCATCGACCATACCTATGACGCGGTCGTCGTCGGCGCCGGCGGCTCCGGCTTGCGCGCCACGATGGGCATCGCCGAAAGCGGTCTGAAGACCGCCTGCATCACCAAGGTGTTCCCGACGCGCAGCCACACCGTCGCCGCGCAGGGCGGCATCGCCGCGAGTCTGGGCAACAATTCGCCCGATCACTGGTCGTGGCACATGTACGATACGGTCAAGGGCTCCGACTGGCTCGGCGACCAGGACGCGATCGAATATATGGTGCGCGAGGCGCCCGCCGCGGTGATCGAGCTGGAACATGCCGGCGTGCCGTTCAGCCGCAACCAGGACGGCACGATCTACCAGCGCCCGTTCGGCGGTCATATGCAGAACATGGGCGAGGGCCCCCCGGTGCAGCGCACCTGCGCCGCGGCGGACCGCACCGGCCACGCGATGCTCCATGCGCTCTACCAGCAGAGCCTGAAGTATGACGCGGACTTCTACGTCGAATATTTCGCGCTCGATCTCATCATGGAAAACGGCGCGTGCCGGGGCGTGATCGCGCTGTGCATGGAGGATGGCAGCATCCACCGGTTCCGCGCGCACCAGGTGGTGCTGGCGACGGGCGGCTATGGCCGCTGCTATTTCTCCGCGACCTCGGCGCACACCTGCACCGGCGACGGCAACGCGATGGTGCTGCGCGCCGGGCTGCCGCTGCAGGACATGGAGTTCGTCCAGTTCCACCCGACCGGCATCTACGGCGCGGGCGTGCTCATCACCGAAGGCGCGCGCGGCGAGGGCGGTTATCTGACAAACAGCGAGGGCGAGCGCTTCATGGAGCGCTATGCCCCCTCCGCCAAGGATCTCGCTAGCCGCGACGTGGTGTCGCGCTCGATGGCGATGGAGATGCGCGAGGGCCGCGGCGTCGGCAAGGACGGCGACCATATCTGGCTGCACCTCGATCATATCGATCCCAAGGTGCTCCACGAACGGCTGCCGGGCATTACCGAGACGGGCAAGATCTTCGCCGGCGTCGATCTCACGCGTCAGCCGCTGCCGGTCACGCCGACGGTCCATTACAACATGGGCGGCATCCCGACGAACTTCCACGGCGAGGTCGTGAACCTGAAGGACGGCAATCCCGACAGTGTCGTGCCCGGCCTGTTCGCGGTGGGCGAGGCGGCGTGCGTCTCGGTCCACGGCGCCAACCGCCTGGGCTCCAACAGCCTGATCGATCTGGTCGTGTTCGGCCGCGCGACGGGGCTGCGCATCCGCGAGACGCTGAAGCCCGGCACGACTCACGCGCCGCTGCCCAAGGGTTCGGAAGAGATGGCGCTCGGTCGGCTCGACCATTTTCGCTCGGCCAAGGGCGGCTCGCCCACCGCGCAGATCCGGCTCGAGATGCAGAAGACGATGCAGAAGCATTGCGCCGTGTTCCGTTCGGACGAGCTGCTGACCGAGGGCCAGTCGAAGATCAAGGCGACCTATGCGCGGATGGCCGATGTCGGCATCACCGACCGGAGCCTCATCTGGAACACCGATCTGGTCGAGACGCTGGAGCTCGACAATCTGATCGCGCAGGCGGTGGTGACGATGGATTCGGCGGCCAACCGCAAGGAATCGCGCGGCGCGCATGTGAACGAGGATTTCCCCGATCGCGACGACGCGAACTGGATGAAGCACACCATCACCAGCTTCACCGGCTGGGGCGGCACGGGCGGGGCGACGCACATCGATTATCGCCCGGTGCACGATTACACGCTCACCGACGACGCCGAATATATCAAGCCGAAGAAGCGGGTGTATTAAGCGGCTGCCAGCGCGGGATGACCTTACTTCGCCCCGTTCGCCCTGAGCTTGTCGAATGGCCTGTTCGGAACGCGACGGTGCGAGCGTGGAGAGCGTGCTTCGACAAGCTCGGCACGAACGGTAGAGAGATTGGATCAATCTAACGTCATCGGGCTCTAGAAGCGGAACATCTCCACCAGGATTTCGAGCGTGGCGACCAATGTGCCACGCTCGATATTGCCGATCCTTTTGACGAGACGCGTCTTGTCCAGCGTTCGCATCCGATCGGGCAGCAGCAACCCGTCCTTGCCTTTGAAGCGAAGCGCTATGCGGAATGGAGCGGGGTGGCTTCCCGTCGTCATCGGCACGACGATCGCGGCCCTGAGATGAGCGTTCAGTTCGTCGGGCGAGACGATCAGGCAGGGGCGGATCTTCTGGATCTCGCTGCCGATGATGGGGTCCAGCGCCGCGAGCCAGACCTCGCCGCGCATCACCATGTGAGCGCGCTATCGTCTTCGTTCGGAAAGGCCCGCCACGCGGCCGCCTCCTGCGTGTCTTCGGCGACCGCCTCGGCCGCGTTCGCCCATCCTGCGCGTGCCGGCGATACGACCGGCGAGGCGACGAGCTTGCCGTCCTTCACCTGCAGATCCATCACGGCGCCGACGCTCAGGCCGATCTCGCCGAGCAGGGCGCGCGGTACGATCAGCCCGGTCGAATTCCCCATCTTCCGCAACGATGTCTGCACCTGAGCCTCCGCGGCACGATTGAGACGAGCTTGCCCGTAAGCACAAGGTTACAACGTCAACCCCGCGCCCGCCGTCGCGCCAGCAGCAGCGCCGCCACCCCCGCCGCCAGGCCGCCGCCGACGGCGAGGGCGGCGCCGGGGCGCAGCATCACGGCGGTATAGGCGCTGGATTTGAGCGGCGCCTGCTCGCCCGAGCGTTCGTGGCCGGCATGGACGCCCTCGAACAGGTTGCTCGGCCGCGGCTGCGTCTTGTCGCGGTCGACGAAGCTCTTCGCCGCGCGCGGTGCGAGGCGTTCGAACAATGCGGGGAAATGCACCGCGAACATCGCCTGCGCGCGTCCGGCGCCGCCCACGGTGATCTCGCGGCGCGGGTGGACCGCGCAATCGAGGATCGCGTCGGCGACGAGCTGCGGATCATAGGCCGGCGGCGGGATCTGCGCTTCGCCCCCCTCGTGGTTGGCGGCATGCTGGCCGATCGGCGTGTCGATCCCGGCGGGCTTCACCAGCGACACCGAGATCGGCGAGCCCGCCGCGCGCAGCTCCATGCGCAGCGCCTGCACATAGGCCTGCACCGCGTGCTTGGACGCGGAATACGCGCCCATTACCGGGCTGCTCATGTCCGACGCGATCGATCCCACCGTGATGAGCGCGCCGCCCGCCGCCAGCAGCGGCACCGCGGCCTCGCAGCCATGGACCATGCCGAAATAATTGGTGCGGAACAATTGCCGGTGCTCGTCAGCCGGCGTCTCCATCAGCTTGGCGTAGATCGCCACGCCGGCATTGTTCACCCAGGTGTCGATCCGGCCGAAGCGCGCGACCGCCTGCGCGGCGGCGGCCTTCACCGCATCCGCATCGCCCATATCGGCGACGTGATAGTCCGCCGTGCCGCCGCCCGCGCGGATCGCATCGACCGCGTCCGACAGCGCGCCCTCGCTGCGCGCCACCAGCATCACCCTGGCGCCGCGCGCCGCGGCGGTGCGGGCGGTGACGAGGCCGATCCCCGAACTCGCGCCGGTGATGACGATCACCTGATCCTTCAAGGGTTTCAATGGGATGGCCATGAATACGCGCCTTATGCCGGAGTTGCGCACTCAACCGAGGGGAATGGCCAGGGGTTCCGCCGGGAACCCGAGGCCCGATCGGCGGTTTCGCGCGCCATGACCGACGATCCCAAACGCTATCCGTTGCTCGCCCAGCCCCATATCCGCCTGCTCGGCACGGTGGACGATGCGATGTACCAGAATTTCCGCCAGCAGCTCGCCGCCTGTCCGGCGGACGGCACGCTGGTGGTGGCGATCACCACATTGGGCGGCGATCCCGAGGTGGCGCGCGCGATGGGCACCGACATCCGGCTGCTGCGCGATTATACCGGCCGCGAGATCCTGTTCCTCGGCAAGGTGGCGGTCTATTCGGCCGGCGCCACCTTCATGTCGGCCTTTCCGGTCGAACACCGGTTCCTCACCCGCCGGACGCGGCTGATGATCCATGAGCGCAAGCTGCAGAAGACGATGACGATCGAGGGGCCGCTGCGCAGCTGCGTGCCGACGCTGAAGGCCACGCTCCACGAGATCGAGCATTCGATCGCGATCGAGGAGGAGGGGTTTCGCGATCTCGTCGCCGGCTCCAACGTGTCGTTCGACGATCTGCGCGCGAAGGCGCCGAATAACTGGTATATCGAGGCGGAGGAGGCGCGCGACCTGGGGCTGGTGCTCGACGTGATCTGATGGCCGGGCGGGTTGCGCGCGGGGGTTGCGCACGCCACCTGAAAGGCATAGCCCGTCCGGCATCATCCGAGGAGCGCCCACGGCCATGGCCGAATTCACCCTGCCCAAGAACAGCGTCGTCAAGAAGGGCAAGGCGCACACATCCGAAAGCCGGGGCCCCAAGGGGCGGATGAAATCGTTCAAGGTCTATCGCTACGATCCCGACAGCGGCGAGAATCCGCGTTACGACACGTTCGAGCTGAACCTCGACGAGACCGGGCCGATGGTGCTCGACGCGCTCATCAAGATGAAGGCGGAGCAGGATTCCTCGCTCACCTTCCGCCGTTCGTGCCGTGAGGGCATTTGCGGGTCGTGCTCGATGAACATCGACGGCACCAACACGCTCGCCTGCACCAAGGCGATCGAGGACGTGAAGGGCGAGGTAAGGATCACGCCCTTGCCGCACATGGAGGTCATCAAGGACCTCGTGCCCGACTTCACGCATTTCTACGCGCAATACAGCTCGATCAAGCCCTGGCTGCAGACGGTCACGCCGCCGCCCTCGGGCAAGGAGCGGCTCCAGAGCCCCGAGGATCGCGAGAAGCTCGACGGGCTGTACGAATGCATTCTGTGCGCCTGCTGCTCCACCTCGTGCCCGAGCTATTGGTGGAACAGCGACAAGTTCCTGGGGCCGGCGATCCTGCTCCAGGCCTATCGCTGGCTCGCCGACAGCCGCGACGAAATGACGGGCGAGCGGCTCGATGCGCTGGAGGATCCGTTCCGCCTCTATCGCTGCCACACGATCATGAACTGCGCGACGGTGTGCCCCAAGGGGCTGAACCCCGCCAAGGCGATCGCCGAAGTGAAGAAGATGGAAGCCGAACGGGTGGTGTGATCCTGTCCCGGAAAACGGGCGATGGCTGACCCGCACTTCACCGATGCCGAGTCGCCCGATCATCCCGGCTGGCGAAGCTGGTCGCTGAGCGATCCCACGCGCTTCAACACGCTGCTCGGGCCGTTGCTCTTCCGCATGGACGGTGCGCTCGCGCGCGTGCGGATGACGCCCGAGCATCGCCATTCCAACCTTAGCAACCACGTCCATGGCGGCGCGTTGCTCGGCTTCATCGACGTCTCGCTGTTCGCAGCGGCGCGGGGGCACGGGCTGATCGTGGCGGGCACCGCGGTGACGCTCGATCTCAACACCCAGTTCATCGGCGGCGGCAGGATCGGTGAGCCGATCGAGGCGCAGGTCGAGCTGTTGAAGGAAACGGGGCGGCTGCTGTTCCTGCGCGGGCTGGTGGTGCAGGGCGAGGCGCGGATCGCGGCCTTCTCGGCGACGATCCGCAAGCCGAGCAAGGCATGAACCTCATGTTCCGCGGCGAAGACCGGGACCCGATCGGGAAACGGACATGACCACCGTCCTCCAGGCCTATGACGCGCTGATCGCGGCGGGCGAGCTTCGCCCCGATCCCGAACAGGCCGCCGCCGCCGCGCGCCTCGCGACGCTCCAGGCCGAGCTGGAGGCCGCGCCGCGCCGCGGCTCGGTGCTGTGGCGGCTGGCACGGGCGAAGCCGGCGGCGCCGCGCGGCGTCTATCTGTGGGGCGATGTCGGGCGCGGCAAATCGATGCTGATGGACCTGTTCTTCGCGAACCTGGCCATCCAGCGCAAACGCCGCGTCCATTTCGGCGAATTCATGCTGGAGGTGCACCAGCGCATCGCCGCCGAACGCCGCAAGGAACAGGGCGACCCGATCGCGCCCGTCGCCGCGGCGCTGACGCAGGAGGTGCGCTGCCTCGCCTTCGACGAGATGATGGTCACCAATTCGCCTGACGCGATGATCCTCTCGCGGCTGTTCACCGCGCTGATCCTGGCCGGCGTGACGATCGTGGCCACCTCGAATCGGGCGCCGGCCGATCTCTACAAGAACGGCCTCAACCGCGAGCATTTCCTGCCCTTCATCGCGCTCATCGGCGAACGGCTCGACGTCGTGGCGCTCAACGGTCCGGTCGATTACCGGCGCGACCGGCTGGGGCAGCAGGACACCTGGCTCGTCCCCAACGGCGCCGAGGCGACGGCGCAACTGTCCGCGGCCTTCTTCCGCCTGACCGATTACCCGCCCGAGGATGCCGCGCATGTGCCCGCCGAGGAATTGCCGGTGGGCGGCGGGCGGACGCTGCGCGTGCCCAAGAGCCTGAAGGGCGTCGCGGTCTTCGCCTTCAAGAAACTGTGCGGCGAGGCGCGGGGCAGCGCGGATTATCTCGCGATCGCAAGGCGCTACCATACCGTCATCCTGGTGGGCGTGCCGCGGCTCGGCCCCGACAGCCGCAACGAGGCGGCGCGCTTCGTCGCGCTGATCGACGCGCTCTACGAACACAAGGTCAAGCTGCTGGCGGCGGCGGACGCGCAGCCCGGCCAGCTCTACGAGCGGGGCGACGGTGCCTTCGAATTCGAACGCACCGTCAGCCGGCTCGAAGAGATGCGCTCCGACGCCTATCTCGCTGAAGGCCATGGCGCTGTCGATATTGCGAACCAAGTGCAATAAGAGCCGTGATCCGGCCGCTTTAGCGGTTGCCGGGGCCGCGCAAAAGGCGTAGGCGGCGTGGCCAACCGCATCTGTGACGAAAACGGAGAAGGACTGGATGGCTCGCAAGAAGATCGCGCTGATCGGCGCCGGCAATATCGGCGGCACGCTCGCGCACCTGGCGGCACTGAAGGGACTGGGCGATATCGTCCTGTTCGACGTGGTCGAGGGCGTCCCGCAGGGCAAGGCGCTCGATCTGTCGCAATGCGGCCCGGTCGAGGGGTTCGATTCGACCATCACCGGCTCGAACGACTATGCCGACATCGCCGGCGCCGACGTCATCATCGTCACCGCGGGCGTGGCGCGCAAGCCCGGCATGAGCCGCGACGACCTGCTCGGCATCAACCTGAAGGTGATGAAGGCGGTCGGCGAGGGCATCAAGGCGAATGCTCCGAACGCCTTCGTGATCTGCATCACCAACCCGCTCGACGCGATGGTGTGGGCGCTGCGCGAATTCTCAGGCCTGCCGCACCATATGGTGGTCGGCATGGCGGGCGTGCTCGATTCGGCGCGCTTCAGCCACTTCCTCGCCGACGAGTTCCAGGTGTCGGTGAAGGACGTGACGAGCTTCGTGCTCGGCGGCCACGGCGACACGATGGTGCCGGTCATCAGCTATTCGACCGTCTCGGGCATCCCCGTGCCCGATCTGATCGCTATGGGCATGTCCAGCCAGGAGAAGATCGACGCGATCGTCAAGCGCACGCGCGGCGGCGGCGGCGAGATCGTCGCGCTGCTGAAGACGGGCAGCGCCTATTACGCGCCCGCCACCAGCGGCATCGCGATGGCGGAGGCCTATCTCCACGACCAGAAGCGCGTGCTGCCCGCAGCCGCCTATGTCGAGGGCCAATATGGGCTCGACGGCCTCTATGTCGGCGTGCCGGTGATGATCGGCGCGGGCGGCGTGGAGAAGATCGTCGAGATCAAGCTGGACGACGAGGCGAAGGCCAATCTGGACGTGTCGGTGGAGGCCGTGAAGGAGCTACTGGTGGCGTGCAAGGCGATCGACGGCTCGCTGAACTGAGGGCAATATGAGGTGATGGCACCACCATCCTGTTCCCCGGCGAAGGCCGGGGTCCAGTTGGGAGAGGTCAGTTGGAACGTGCCGGCTATGTCTACATCATGGCCAGTGGCCGGAACGGCACCATCTATATCGGCGTGACGAGCGATCTTCCCAAGAGGGTTTGGGAACACCGCGAAGGGATCGTCGAAGGGTTCACGAAGACATATCGCTGCAAATCTCTCGTCTGGTACGAGGCATATGACAGCATCGAAGCCGCCAGGCAGCGCGAGCTGCGGATGAAGGAATGGAAACGGGCCTGGAAGGTGAAGGAGATCGAAGGGATGAACCCGTCATGGGATGATCTGTTCGAGACGCTGACGCCAGATTGATCCGCTTTCCCAACTGGGCCCCGGCCTTCGCCGGGGAACAAGAGGAAGAGAACCTAGATGAGCATCCTCGTCGACAAGAACACCAAGGTCATCACCCAGGGGATGACCGGCGAAACCGGCAGCTTCCATACCAAGGCGGCGCTGGAATATGGCACGCAGATGGTCGGCGGCGTCACGCCCGGCAAGGGCGGCACCGAGCATCTCGGCCTGCCCGTGTACGACACGGTCGCCGAGGCCAAGGCGAAGACCGGCGCGACGGCCAGCGTGATCTACGTGCCGCCGCCCTTCGCCGCCGATTCGATCCTCGAGGCGATCGACGCCGAGATCCCGCTGATCGTCACCATCACCGAGGGCATTCCGGTGCTCGACATGGTGAAGGTGAAGCGCGCGCTGTCGGGCAGCAAGTCGCGGCTGATCGGGCCGAACTGCCCCGGCGTGCTGACGCCTGGCGAGTGCAAGATCGGCATCATGCCGGGTTCGATCTTCAAGAAGGGTTCGGTCGGCGTCGTCTCGCGCTCGGGCACGCTCACCTATGAGGCGGTGTTCCAGACGTCGAACGCCGGGCTCGGCCAGACGACCGCGGTCGGCATCGGCGGCGATCCCGTCAACGGCACGAACTTCATCGACGTGCTCGAGCTGTTTCTGGCCGACGAAGCCACCCAGTCGATCATCATGATCGGCGAGATCGGTGGCTCCGCCGAAGAGGAAGCCGCGCAGTTCCTCCGCGACGAGGCCAAGCGCGGCCGCAAGAAGCCGATGGCGGGCTTCATCGCCGGCCGCACCGCACCGCCGGGGCGCCGCATGGGCCATGCCGGCGCGATCGTGTCGGGCGGCCAGGGCGGCGCCGAGGACAAGATCGCGGCGATGGAAGCCGCCGGGATCAAGGTTTCGGCCTCGCCGTCGGAACTGGGCACCACGCTGCTGTCGGTGCTGAACGGCTAAAAACCCTTCTCCCCGCGTGGGAGAAGGTGGCGCGTAGCGCCGGATGAAGGGGAGTGAGGCTCGAGACCTCGCGAGCGTGCTCCCCCTCAGCCTCCCAGGCTTTCAGCTTGGGCCCCTCCCTCTCCCACAAGGGGAGAGGGAAAAGAGGAAGACGATCATGGGCTACGAAGGCCAGGATTTCAGCGACATCGCCGCCGGCGTCAGCCCGGCCTTCGTGGAGACGCTCTATGCGCGTTTCCGGACCATGCCCGACAGCGTCGAGCCCGGCTGGCGCAGCTTCTTCGAGGGGCTGGAAGGGTCGGCCGGCGGCCCGAGCTGGGCGAATGCCGCCTGGCCGCTCAGCACCACCGACGATCTGACCGCCGCGCTCGACCCGACGCAGATGGAGCCCGCGCCCAAGCCGCAGAAGGGCAAGCCCGCCGCACCCGCCGCCGCCGCCGCCGCGCCCGCGGTCGACGTGACCAAGGCCGCGTCCGACGCGATCCGCGTGCAGCTGCTGATCCGCACCTACCGCGTGCGCGGGCATCTGGCCGCCGATCTCGATCCGCTCGGCCTCGCGCGCCAGCATCTGCCCGCCGATCTCAGCCCCGAATATCACGGCTTTTCCGACGGCGATCTCGATCGTCCGGTCTATCTCGGCGGCACGCTGGGCCTCGAATGGTCGACGGTGCGCGAGGTCGTCGCGATCCTGCGCGCGAATTACTGCGGCAAGGTCGGCCTCGAATATATGCACATCGCCGATGTCGAGGAACGCCGTTTCCTCCAGGACCGGATGGAGGGCAAGGACAAGGCGATCCAGTTCACCCCCGAGGGCAAGCGCGCGATCCTCACCAAGGTGATCGCCGCCGAGCAATGGGAGAAGTTCCTCGGCCGCAAATATGTCGGCACGAAGCGTTTCGGGCTGGACGGCGGCGAGAGCATGATCCCCGCGCTCGAAAGCGTCATCAAATATGGCGGCCAGTTCGGCGTCAACGAGATCGTGTTCGGCATGGCGCATCGCGGTCGGCTGAACGTGCTGGCGAACGTCATGGCCAAGCCGCTGCGGATCATCTTCCACGAATTCGGCGGCGGCTCGGCCAATCCCGAGGAAGTCGGCGGATCGGGCGACGTGAAATATCACCTGGGCACCAGCACCGATCGCGAGTTCGACGGCCACAAGGTGCATATGAGCCTGGTCGCCAACCCCAGCCATCTGGAGGCGGCCGATCCGGTGGTGCTCGGCAAGACGCGCGCGATCCAGACGATCGCGGGCGATCTGAAGGAGCATCTCCATGCGCTGCCCGTGCTGATCCATGGCGACGCGGCATTCGCGGGGCAGGGGATCGTGTGGGAATGCCTCGGCTTCTCGGGCATCCGCGGCTACAACACCGGCGGCTGCGTCCACTTCATCATCAACAACCAGATCGGCTTCACGACCAGCCCGCAATTCGCGCGCTCGTCCGATTATCCGTCGGACGTGGCCAAGGGCGTCCAGGCGCCGATCTTCCACGTCAACGGCGACGATCCCGAGGCGGTGACCTTCGCGACGAAGATGGCGATGGAATTCCGCCAGACCTTCCACCGCGATATCGTGATCGACATGTGGTGCTATCGCCGCTTCGGCCATAACGAGGGCGACGAGCCGAGCTTCACCCAGCCGCTGATGTACGACAAGATCCGCCAGCACCCCGGCGTCGGCACGGTCTATGGCCAGCGGCTGATCGAGGAGAAGATCGTCGACCAGGCCTGGGTCGACCGCGAGGTCCACCAGTTCACGACGTTGCTCGAGGGCGAGTTCGAGGCGGGTGCCGCCTATCAGCCGAACAAGGCGGACTGGTTCGCCGGCCGCTGGTCGGGCCTGCACGCGCCGGCCGATGCCGAAAGCGCGCGGCGCAACCTGGAGACGGGGATCGCGCCCAAGCTGTTCGACGCGCTCGGCCGCACGCTGACGACGATCCCCGAGGATCTGAAGATCCACAAGACGCTCGGCCGCGTGCTCGATGCCAAGCGCGAGATGTTTCGTGCGGGTGCCGGCTTCGACTGGGCGACGGGCGAGGCGCTCGCCTTCGGGTCGCTGCTGTCCGAGGGGTATGGCGTGCGCCTGTCGGGCCAGGATTCGGGCCGCGGGACGTTCAGCCAGCGCCACGCGGTGTGGGTCGACCAGACCGACGAGCACAAATATGTGCCGCTGCGTTCGATCGAGCATGGCAATTTCGAGGTGCTCGACAGCCCGCTGTCCGAATATGGCGTGCTCGGCTTCGAATATGGCTATGCGCTGGCCGACCCGAAGACCTTGGTGCTGTGGGAGGCGCAGTTCGGCGACTTCGTCAACGGCGCGCAGATCATGATCGACCAGTTCATCGCCAGCGGCGAGGCCAAGTGGCTGCGCGCCAACGGCCTCGTGATGCTGCTGCCGCATGGTTACGAGGGGCAGGGGCCCGAGCATAGCTCGGCACGGCCCGAGCGCTTCCTGCAACTGTGCGCGGGCGACAATATGCAGGTCGCGAACTGCACGACGCCGGCGAACTACTATCACCTGCTGCGCCGGCAGATGCACCGTTCGTTCCGCAAGCCGCTGATCGTGATGACGCCGAAATCGCTGCTGCGCCACAAGATGGCGGTGTCGAAGGCGGAGGAATTCGTCGGCGACACGCATTTCCGGCGCATCCTGTCCGATCCCGCCGCCCCCGCCGATGCCGCGACGAAGCGCGTCGTGCTGTGCACCGGCAAGGTGGCGTACGACCTGATGGAGGCGCGCGATGCGGCGGGCGACACGACGACGCAGATCGTCCGCATCGAGCAGCTCTATCCCTTCCCCGGCGAGCCTCTGGCCAAGCGCCTGGCGCGCATGCCCGCGCTCGAGGACGTGGTTTGGGCGCAGGAAGAGCCGAAGAACCAGGGCTATTGGTTCTTCGTCGAGCCGATGATCGAGGAGGCGCTGGCCAGCGCCGGCGGCCGGATCGCGCGGGCGCGCTATGCCGGCCGGATGGCGTCGGCCTCGCCCGCCACGGGCCTGATGAAGCGCCATCAGACGGAGCAGGCCGCGCTCGTCGCGGACGCGCTGGGACAGAATGTGCGCGACGAGATCCGGCGCACGCGGAAGTCGTAAGGGAACGGCCAACCACCCGGGCGAACGCCGGGGTGGTTGGCAAGGTGGATGTAACGTAGCGCAACGATCGATCCGCGTCGTTGCGTACCTGGACCCCGGCTTCCGCCGGGGTGGTAAGGAAAAAAGAACATGGCAACCGAAGTCACCGTACCCGTTCTGGGCGAATCGATCACCGAAGCGACGCTCGGCGAATGGCTGAAGCAGCCGGGCGACCCGGTAAAGGCCGACGAGCCGATCGCCAGCCTGGAGACCGACAAGGTCTCGGTTGAGGTGCCCTCGCCGGTCGCGGGCGTGATGGGCGAACATGCCGTCAAGGTGGGCGACACGGTGCAGGTCGGCGCGATGATCGCCACGGTCGACGCCGGCGGCGCGGCGCCGGCCGCAGCCCCGCAGGCAGGGGCGACCACCGGCAACGCCGACATGGCGGACAAGGCGAAGGACGGCACCGGCCCCGGTCCCGGCGAGCAGCCCCGCGAGCGCAGTGGCGAGGCGCCGGCGAGCGATTCGCCGGCGGCGCTGTCGCCCTCGGTGCGGCGCGCAGTGCTGGAACACGGCGTCGATCCGTCGACCGTGAAGGGCTCGGGCCGCGACGGGCGGATCACCAAGGACGATGTCGTCGCCGCCGCATCGAAGCCCGCGCCTGCGGCGGCTGCCGCGCCCGCGCCCTCGGCTGCGGCCCCCGCGCCGTCGGGCCGCAAGGAAGAGCGCGTCCGCATGACGCGGCTGCGCCAGACGATCGCCAAGCGCCTGAAGGAGGCACAGAACACCGCCGCGATGCTCACGACGTTCAACGACGTCGACATGACCGCGGTGATCGCCGCGCGCGCGAAGTACAAGGATCTGTTCGAGAAGAAGCACGGCGTACGGCTCGGCTTCATGGGCTTCTTCGTGAAGGCCGCGACGATGGCGCTGAAGGACATCCCGAGCGTCAACGCCTCGATCGACGGCGACGACATCGTCTATCACGACTATGCCGACATTTCGGTGGCGGTCTCGTCGCCCGGCGGTCTCGTCGTTCCCGTCATCCGCGATGCCGACCGGATGAGCGTCGCGCAGGTCGAGAAGACGATCGGCGATTTCGGCCGCCGCGCCAAGGACGGCACGCTGAAGATGGACGAGATGAAGGGCGGCACCTTCACCATCTCGAACGGCGGCGTCTTCGGTTCGCTGATGTCCACCCCGATCATCAACCCGCCGCAGTCCGCGGTGCTCGGCCTCCACCGCATCGACGAACGCCCGGTCGCGGTGAACGGCCAGGTGGTGATCCGCCCGATGATGTATCTGGCGCTCAGCTACGATCACCGCCTGATCGACGGCCGCGAGGCGGTTACCTTCCTCGTCGCGCTGAAGAACGCGATCGAGGACCCGACGCGGATCCTGATCGACCTGTAAGCAACCGAGATGGCCTGTTCCCCGGCGGAGGCCGGGGCCCAGTGGGGAAGGCCGATGTAAACGGGCGCGGCGATCATTACATGCCGTCCCGCAACTGGGCCCCGGCCTCCGCCGGGGAACGGAGATGAAAATGGCCGACGAAACCTACGATTATGACGTCCTCGTGATCGGCTCGGGCCCGGGCGGTTACGTCGCGGCGATCCGCGCGGCGCAGCTGGGCCTGCGCACCGCGTGCGCGGAAAGCCGCGAGACTCTGGGCGGCACGTGCCTCAACGTCGGCTGCATCCCGTCCAAGGCGCTGCTCCATGCGTCCGAGATCTTCGAGGAGGCCAGCAGCGGCCATCTCGCCAAGTTCGGCATCGAGATCCAGGGCGCGACGCTCAACCTCGACCAGATGCACGCCGAAAAGGCGAAGGCCGTCAAGGAGCTGACCGGCGGCATCGAATTCCTGTTCAAGAAGAACAAGGTGACGTGGCTGAAGGGCCGCGCCGCCTTCAAGGACGCGCACAGCGTCGAGGTGGCGGGCCAGACCGTGACCGCGAAGAACATCGTCATCGCGACCGGCTCCAGCGTCACGCCGCTGCCGGGGGTGGAGATCGACCAGCAGGTCGTGGTGGACAGCACCGGCGCGCTGGCGCTGCCCAAGGTGCCCGAGCATCTGGTGGTGATCGGCGGCGGCGTGATCGGGCTGGAGCTGGGTTCGGTCTGGCGGCGTCTGGGCGCCAGGGTGACCGTGGTCGAATATCTCGACCAGATCCTGCCGGGCTTCGACGGCGAGGTCCGCAAGGAAAGCGCCAAGCTGTTCAAGAAGCAGGGCATGGAATTGAAGACCGGCACCAAGGTGACCGGCGTCACCGTCCAGGGCGAACGCGCCTCGGTTCAGGTCGAGCCCGCGGCCGGCGGCACGGGCGAGACGCTTCAGGCCGATGCGGTGCTGGTGGCGATCGGCCGCAAGCCCAATCTCGACGGGCTGAACCTCGCCGCGATCGGGTTGGAGCCCAACGCCCGCGGCCAGATTGCGACCGATCACAGCTTCCGCACCGCCGTCGACGGCGTGTGGGCGATCGGCGACTGCATCCCCGGCCTGATGCTCGCGCACAAGGCGGAGGACGAGGGCGTCGCGGTGGCCGAGAACATCGCCGGCCAGACCGGCATCGTGAACGAGGACGTGATCCCGAGCGTCGTCTACACCATGCCCGAGATCGCGGGCGTCGGCATGACCGAGGAGGCCGCGCGCGAAAAGGGCGACGTGAAGGTCGGCAAGTTCCCGATGGTCGCCAACAGCCGTGCGAAGACCAACCGCGACACCGACGGCTTCGTGAAGGTGATCGCGGACGCCAAGTCGGACCGCGTGCTGGGCGTGTGGATCGTCGCCAGCCTCGCCGGCACGATGATCGCGGAAGCCGCGATCGCGATGGAGTTCGGCGCGACCAGCGAGGACATCGCTTACACCTGCCACGCGCATCCGACGCATGCCGAGGCGATGAAGGAAGCCGCGATGGCGGTGACGGGCAAGCCGATCCACGTCTGACCGGGCGAGGTCGTAGCGAAGCTACGGTCGAGCCAAGCAGCGGTCAGACCGGCCTGCGCGGCCCAAAGCCGCGTCCGAGGTCATGGGACTTGCTCCCATGACGGCTTCCCATCCGTGGAGCACCGCGCATGCCGTCCCCTGATCCCGCCCGCGCCGCACTCGAGACGGCGTGGCTTCATCTCACGCGCGTCACGCTCCCCGCGCTCGCGGCCCCGCGCGGCTGGCCGGTGCGCGCGGATCATTGCTTCCAGCGCATCCTGCTCGACCATGCGTTCGGCGGCTGCTGGTACGATCATGTCGCGCGCCGCCCGGCCTATGCGCATGCCGACGCGGCCGCCTTGGCCCGCGCCATCGCGCTCGGTGAGGCGGCGGTGGCGGGCGAGGCGGACATGGCGGCGCTGAACCGCGCGTCGCTCGCGTGGCGGGGCAAGGCGAACCCGACGTGCCAGCGCGGCAGGTGACCGCCGCCAAAGCAACTTTTGACCAACCAGACTCACGCCGTTCGTGCTGGTCGAAAACGCTCTAGATTAAGGCAATTGCCAGACGACCGGCAGGATCGACCAGCTTGCGATGGCCTTGCCGCCCGTATCGTGTGACGGAGTGTAGCGGATCCGCTTCGCGATCTCGCAGGTGGCGGCGTCCAGCGATCGGGATCGCGATGACGTGACCACGCGGCAATTGGTAACCTGCCCGGTCACGTCGATGGCCAGCAGCGCGATGACGCGACCCTGCTCACGGGCGTGCATTGCCTCGACCGGATAGCTGTCCGGCCCGAACCATCGTCCAGGATTGCCCTCGACCGGCGTCGGCGGGTCGGCGTCGAAGAACAGCGCCGGATCAACGCCCCAGTTGGTGAGCAGTTGAACCTCGCACCTATGGAGCGTCGCCATCAGGAATCCGGTCGACGTCAGCATCGCCGTTCGGGTCTTGTTGCCGATCGTGATCGTGATCGTGGAAGCCTTCGCCAAGGCAGTCAGCCACGCACGCTCGCCGTGGATATGCGTGATGAGCCGATGATCGCCGACGCCGAAGCTTTCATAGAACGCGGTCGCATTCACATTGCCGGGATCGATGGCGATCTGGGCCCGCCCCCTACGGCTGTCCTCGGTGCCGCGACCGGGTTCCAGGACGACCACCTCCATGTTTTGCTGGGTGGGGAAGGGACGGAATACGATGGTGATCTCGTCACGCCCTTCGCCGAACTGGCGGGCCGCAGTGCACATGTCATCGTCGAAGGCGACTACCCACTTGCCGGAAGGGGAAAGCCGTTGCGCAGATGGCGGCGCCGCCCGGCTTCCCGACGAGGCCACGGACAGGAGGATCATGGCCAGCGTCATGACCGCCCATCGCGTCAACCCGTTCCGCACTGCTCCGCCTGCCGTCATGTCCCGTCCCCCCCCTTCCGGAGCCATGTAGCCGATCGACGGGCCGGGGTAACGGACAGATGGATCGGGTTCTACACCCGCTTCCCGAAAAACTGCCCCAGCGCGCGTTCGGCGGCGCCCATGAAGGCGTCGGCCATCGCCTGCGGATCCGGTGCGCTCTGCGTGCCCTGGGGCGGGGCGTCGGGGGCTTCGGGGGCGGGGCGCGCGGACTCGGGCGGGGTCTGCGCGCGCTTGGCGAGCGCGGCGGTGGCGGCGGTCGCGGCCATAGCGAGGCCGGCGGTCAGCACCTGCCGTCCTTCGGGGCTCTGCGCGCGCTCGATCAGCGCGTTGCCGGCCTTGCGCAGGTCCTTGGGCAGCTTCACCCCGGCGATGCGCTTGGGGATCTTCGTCGTCTTGGCCATGGTCGCGTCCTTTCGTGTATCAGACAGATAATACACGATCGCCCACCTTCAACCAGCGGGGCTTCGACCCCGGCGCGCAACCATGGTGGCGGGGCGACGTTCGTGTTCCTATCTCGTCCCCCGGCCCGATCCGCCCTCTGGCGCTCCCTGCAGAACAGAAGTAGAACTCGTCCATGTCCCTGACCAAGATCTCCGTCCGCGGCGCGCGCGAGCACAACCTCAAGGACGTCGATATCGACATCCCCCGCGACACGCTGACGGTCATCACCGGCCTGTCGGGGTCGGGCAAGTCGAGCCTCGCCTTCGACACCATCTATGCCGAGGGCCAGCGGCGCTATGTCGAGAGCCTGTCGGCCTATGCGCGCCAGTTCCTCGAACTGATGCAGAAGCCCGATGTCGATCATATCGAGGGGCTCTCCCCCGCCATCTCGATCGAGCAGAAGACCACGAGCCGCAACCCGCGCTCCACGGTGGCGACCGTCACCGAGATCTACGACTATATGCGCCTGCTCTGGGCGCGCGTCGGCGTGCCCTACAGCCCCGCCACCGGCGAGCCGATCGCCGCGCAGACCGTCAGCCAGATGGTCGACCGCGTGCTGGCGCTGCCCGAGGGCACGCGGCTGTACCTGCTCGCGCCCGTCGTGCGCGGCCGCAAGGGCGAATACCGCAAGGAGCTGCAGGAATGGCAGAAGGCGGGCTTCACCCGCGTGCGGATCGACGGGCAGATCCACGAGATCGACGAGGCGCCCGCGCTCGACAAGAAATACAAGCACGACATCGAGGTGGTGGTCGACCGCCTCGTGACGGGCGGCGACATCGCGACCCGGCTGGCGGAAAGCTTCGAGACCGCGCTGAAGCTGGCCGAGGGGCTGGCCTATGTCGATCCCGCCGATCCGGTCGAGGCGCATACCCCCAAATCCGAAGTGCTGGGCGATCATGCGCCGCCCGGCCGCATCGTGTTCAGCGAGAAATTCGCCTGCCCGGTCAGCGGCTTCACGATCAGCGAGATCGAGCCCCGGCTGTTCAGCTTCAACGCGCCGCAGGGGGCGTGCCCGGCCTGTGACGGCCTCGGCGAGAAGCTGCTGTTCGACGAGGACCTCGTCGTGCCCAATCACGGCCTGTCGATCAAGAAGGGCGCGGTGGTGCCCTGGGCGAAATCCAATCCGCCCAGCCCCTATTACATGCAGGTGCTGGGCAGCCTGGCGCGCGAATTCGCCTTTTCGCTCGAGACGCCGTGGGCCGAGCTGCCCGAGGAGGTGCGCCGCACCATCCTCCACGGCTCCAAGGGCAAGCCCGTCACGCTGACCTTCATCGACGGCAAGAAGAAGTACGACGTTTCCAAGCCCTTCGAGGGCGTGATCGGCAATCTCAACCGCCGCATGCTCCAGACCGAGAGCGCGTGGATGCGCGAGGAGCTGGCGAAGTACCAGTCCGCAGCACCCTGCGAGGTGTGCCACGGCGCGCGCCTCAAGCCCGAGGCGCTGGCGGTGAAGATCGCGATGAAGGACATCGCCTATGCCACGCATCTGTCGGTGGTCGACGCGCTCGCCTTCTTCACCGATCTGCCGCAGCATCTGGGCGACCAGCAGAACGCGATCGCCGAGCGCATCCTGAAGGAGATCGTCGAGCGGCTCGGCTTCCTCAACAATGTCGGGCTCGATTATCTCAACCTCGATCGCACCTCGGGCACGCTGAGCGGCGGCGAATCGCAGCGCATCCGCCTCGCCAGCCAGATCGGCTCCGGCCTGTCGGGCGTGCTCTACGTGCTCGACGAGCCGAGCATCGGGCTTCACCAGCGCGACAACGACATGCTGCTCGCCACGCTCCGGCGCTTGCGCGATCTCGGCAACACCGTGCTGGTGGTCGAGCATGACGAGGATGCGATCCGCACCGCGGATTACATCATCGACATGGGGCCGGGCGCCGGCGTGCACGGCGGCGCGGTCGTCGCGCAGGGCACGCTGAAGCAGCTGCTCAAATCCAAGACCAGCATCACCGCCGATTATCTGAACGGCGTGCGCAAGGTGCCGGTGCCGGCCAAGCGCCGCAAGGGCAATGGCAAGAAGCTCACCGTCCACAATGCGGTGGCCAACAATCTGCGCGGCGTCACCGCCAGCATTCCCTTGGGCACCTTCACCTGCATCACCGGCGTGTCGGGCAGCGGCAAGTCGAGCTTCACGATCGACACGCTCTATGCCGCCGCCGCGCGCGAGCTGAACGGCGCGCGCATCCAGCAGGGCAAGCACGACAGGATCACCGGCCTGCAATATCTCGACAAGGTGATCGACATCGATCAGTCGCCGATCGGCCGCACCCCGCGCAGCAACCCGGCGACCTATACCGGCAGCTTCACGCTGATCCGCGACTGGTTCGCCGGGCTGCCGGAATCGAACGCGCGCGGCTACAAGCCCGGCCGCTTCAGCTTCAACGTGAAGGGCGGCCGGTGCGAGGCGTGCCAGGGCGACGGCGTGCTGAAGATCGAGATGCACTTCCTGCCCGACGTCTATGTGACGTGCGACGTGTGCCACGGCGCGCGCTACAACCGCGAGACGCTGGAGGTGAAGTTCAAGGGCCACAGCATCGCCGACGTGCTCGACATGACCGTCGAGGACGCCGCCGCCTTCTTCGCCGCGGTGCCGCCCATCCGCGACCGGATGGCGATGCTGGTCGAGGTGGGGTTGGGCTATGTGAAGGTCGGCCAGCAGGCGACGACCTTGAGCGGCGGCGAGGCGCAGCGCGTGAAGCTCGCCAAGGAACTGTCGCGGCGGGCGACCGGCAACACGCTCTACATCCTCGATGAACCGACCACCGGCCTGCATTTCGAAGACGTGCGCAAATTGCTCGAAGTGCTCCACGCGCTGGTCGAGCAGGGCAATACGGTGGTGGTGATCGAACACAATCTCGACGTCATCAAGACCGCGGACTGGGTGATCGACCTGGGACCCGAGGGCGGCGTGAAGGGCGGCGAGATCGTGGCCGAAGGCGTGCCGGAAACGGTGGCGAAGGCGGCGGGGAGCTTTACGGGGCGGTATCTGGCGCCGTTGTTGGGGTAGAAGGTTGATAGATAACGATTAAAGGCTATCGCTTCATCCATGTTGCTTTGTTGCCCTTCAAAAGTGGATCTAAATATATAATTTGCTGATCTCGCAAGCGGTAAAGTACTTCTTTCATCTGATTCTCGCTTTTGATGCCCGTTAACTCTCTGGCCTGCCGGTTTGTAATTCTATCACTATTTTTTAGAAACGCGATTACGGCTTCTTCTGGAGACGCTAACGGGGTGTGCTCTATGGTCACTTTCACGTAGTTATTCAGGATTTCAATTGTAGGTGCCTTGAGGCGGCGATCCTGCATTTTTTGGAATGCAGTATTTAGTCCTTCGCCTAGGTCTTGATTTGGGGCATCGGGATAGCGGCGCAAAGTTCGAACAATTTTGGGATTTCTACTGTAGCGAACATCCAAGATATTTTGTATGTTCACAAATGCAGGCAACGTTCCGGGACTTATTATTTCGATCCTATTTTGATATATTACAACCTGCACGTCATCAGCAATAGAGTAGTCGCGGTGAATAATGGCATTAGTAACTATCTCCCAGATAGCTTCTGGTGGGTAGTCTACCTTTTTCAAGCCGTCTGTCGTAATGATACTAATATCCGATAATATTTCGGTTACGCGTTTCACGACATTATGTATTTGGTGGAAAAGTGGACCCCCAATGGTTTCATTTAGCTTTAAGTGCTCTCTTTCCGGTTTGTCTTCACGCATGTCGTAAAAAACTATGCGGCATTCACATCGTGTAGGTATTAACCCTTGCGGGTTCTCTGCCAAGAGTAATGCGCCTGCTACAACCGGTGACCAGTCTGTGCGGTCAATCAGGCCTTCATTTACAGCAAAAGCTAAGGCGTCCGGGCGCTCGGGAATCGACTGAGTTAAATACTGGGTTTCGTTCGAGTCTACTATCTCTTCCGGAGAATGACCTTCTAATTTAACGTTTTCAAAGCTGATTGCACCTTTTGAAAAAGACATTTGGGTAATATCGCCAGGGTGCTTTACCGGAAGACTCGAGGCTCCAACGCGCCGATAGACCGTTCCATCAGCCGTTGCGTGGACGTGCTGCCCCTTATCTACGAAAACCCGTAAAATGCAGCCGTTATGATTTGCCACATTAACAAATGAATATCGAAATATAAGTGGCGGGTTTATTTCATAAAGCGCTTGCAGAATGCCATTAGCCTCTTCCGGGTCGGAAAAGGTGTAAAGTCGTTTGGCAGGATCCGACTCTTCAGAGTCGTCTTTGATACCGAAAGATATTTCTCCACCATCGGAGTTTCCAAATGCAACAGCAATCTTTTATGCCGTCTTTCCTTTAGTATGCCTAGACTTGCGATCAAAAAATTGATCTTCAGACCGTGCACATAAAGCTAACGCCTGATCAGCGTTGATGGTCGCAATCTGCTCGGACATCATCATCCTCGGTAGCTGCCGTAATTCGGCTAATCATATTGCTTAAGTGCCCGACTCATAATTCGAGTTTGGCGATGCGTCGGGTCATTCGCCTGATGGATGAGA